>DYJU01000069.1 GCA_020722985.1 Candidatus Methylomirabilis sp. | reverse complement strand
AGCTAACGGATAACGGAAACGGACTGCGCTACGAAACCAATTTCCTAAATTTTATATTGTTAATTGTAATTTGTAAATTTGCGCTGCATTTGAAATTTGGTTTTAGAAACTGAATTTAATGAAGTATAAGTTGTTTGATATTTATGTCTAAGATTTTGTCCGCCGCGGTGAATTGTTCTTTTATCTTGATTTTATTACTTGGGGGCACAAATCTTTTTAATCCCCAGATTTAATAAATTATAACAATAATAATTCTAAATTATTTTGCACTACAAGTTTTCTAAATAGTTTCTTTATTGGAAATAAAACAAAATTTAATTTTGTAGAAAGAGAATAAAATATTATTAAAAGAATTATTAAAAAATATTTTAATTACAAATTCATTCTATTTGTTAACAGCATACGACGTAGGTTAAGATTAATTTCACAACGTTTTCTTGACATTGTCCTATCCCCCTTTACGCTAATATTTGCTTTTGTATTTCATTACTTTCGCAAAAATGAATTGAAGAACTTCCCACTTTCAAAGAGAATATTTCTAAAAATCGGTGTTCTACCAATAATCGATCACTACTATGAGCCATTATTTAATCCAAAGCACTTACGGTATTCACTCAGGAACGAAAGATCTCTACCTGGTATTGATTTTAATGATGCTGAACAATTAGAAATATTGGATAAGTTTAGTTACAATGATGAATTATTAAAGTTCCCCATTAATAAAACCAATAACGCAATAGAATATTGTTACAATGTTGGGGCTTTTTTATCGGGTGACGCTGAATATTTGTATAATATAATAAGACTATTTAAACCGAAGAAAATTATCGAAATTGGCAGTGGTAGTTCAACCCTAATGGCACGAAATGCAATAAATAAAAATATTTTGGAATCAGGAGAATATCGCTGCGAACATATTTGTATTGAACCTTATGAACAAGATTGGCTTGAAGAAATAGGAGTAAAAGTAATTAGAAAAAAAGTTGAAGATATTGGTTTAGATATTTTTAAGACACTGGGAAAAAACGATATTTTATTTATTGATTCCTCACATATTATTCGCGCACAAGGTGATGTATTATTTGAGTATTTAGAATTATTACCTACACTGAATAAAGGTGTGATTGTTCATATACACGATATTTTTACACCAAGAGATTATTTAGATGAATGGTTTGGTGAAAATTTTTGGAATGAGCAGTATCTACTTGAAGCATTTTTAACCAATAATAAAGAATTTAGAATCATAGGTGCAACAAACTATCTTTCGCATAAATATAATGAATCATTTTCTTCTAAATGTCCAATTTACAAGCTTCAAAATGGGCGGGAACCTGGTTCATTTTATATGACGAGAAATTAATGATTTTGGAAATTTTCAGGTACCTTTTATTTTTTCAAATTTATAAAAAAAACTAAATTAAAGATGAAAAAATTTATTAATACTTATTTACAGAAATTGGGATACCAAGTTAATCGATATCCAGATGCAGATTTCAGAAGAAGACTTCAATTTATGAAGGATTATAAGATAAATAAAATCCTTGATGTCGGGGCTAATACAGGCCAATTTGCAATGTATTTTAGAAAATATGGATTTGATGGAGAAATAATTTCATTTGAACCTTTAACTTCAGCTTTCAATCAGATGAGAGTAAATGCAAAAAATGATGAAAAATGGCGACAATATAATTTTGCACTTGGAAACGAAAATGGTGCAGGGATTATTAATATTTCAAGTAATTCCTACAGCAGTTCGATTAATGAAATACATGATACACATAAAAATGCCGCGCCAGATTCTATTTATGTTGGTAATGAAAAAATAGAAATTAAAAGACTTGATGATATCTTTAAGAATTATTATACAGACGATGACAGAATATTTCTTAAAGTTGATACGCAAGGATATGAAAAGAATGTAGTCGATGGAGCCAATAATTCAATACAAAAAATAATTCTTATTCAACTCGAGATGTCAATCATTCCACTATATAAAGATGAAATGCTCCTACCTGATATGATAAAATATCTTAATGAAAAAAACTTTGAATTGATTTTTATTGAAAATGGATTTTCACATCCAAAGACGCAGCATTTACTGCAAGTAGATGGTGTTTTTTTAAATAAGCGCTTTCTATAATAATAATTTTGTTTGCTTAGTAAATGAGTAAAAATATACTTATTAAAAATTCGGCTGTGGGATTGTTGCAATTTATTCTTACTGCAATTTTAACACTAGTAAGTGTACCGGTTTTCATCCATAAACTTGGACTTGAGTTATACGGAATTTTCGCAGTAGTCGCAGTCATTGGGAATCTTAATTTGTTAACTAACTTTGGTTTAAATAGTTCTTTATTGGTTTATATTGCACAGCAGGGAAAATCCAAAGAATCCGATTATGATATTGTTGTAACTCAGGTTTTAATATTGAGTATCATTGTTTTATTTATTGTAATCGTAGTGATCTTTAAAGAAGTGATTGTGAGAAACATATTTTCTATACCGGATCAATTTTCTTTGCAATCACAATTGTTACTAATCTATCTGGTAATTGCTAACGGGATATTATTATTTGGTCAAACTTATACTGCTGTTATTGATGCATTACAAAAGATATACATTACCAGCATTATGCAGTTTGTATATAGCACAATATATTGGGTGGGAATAATCACAGTGGTAGCACTAGGGGGTGGTTTAGCAAGCATCGGAATTATGGCACTTGTTGCAGCTATTACTTGGTTAATAATAGTATTTATATTTTCCCGACATCTCTGGGGGAATATGGAGTTAAAAGGATTAAGAAATGAATTTCACCGGGTTGCAAAAAAACAGCTAACTTATGGAGCAAAAATTTATGCTTCAGGTTTAGTTGGTTTTATGTTTGAACCTCTTTCAAAAATCTTATTATCAAATTTTATAGGATTAAATGCCGTTGCATTTTTTGAAATTGGATCAAAACTAAAAGCGCAAATAAGCGGGATACTTACAAAAATAATCTATCCTGTTTTGCCTTTTATCGCTAATAGCTTAGATAACAGCAACTTAAAAACAAAAGTATATGACTTATCAAAAAAACTTCAATTGATTGTGGTACCCGTAAGTATTTTAATAGGTTTTATATTAACAATTTTAATTAAATTTTGGTTAGGAAAAAGTGATTATGAAATCAGCTCTGTTTTTGCTATAACAATGAGCGTTACGGTGTTATTATTTTCTGTACCAATATTGCCAATTTATCAATACCTTGCAGCTAAAAATCTGGCTGATAAAAATATGTGGATACAGTTGTCATCTGTGGTTGTTAATATTATTGTCTTTTTTGCCCTTTATAAAACCATCGGGTTGTATTCAATATTAGTTTCAAATACGCTTGCTTTTTTAGCTTCATTTAGCCTGGGTAATTATTATCAGATCAAATACCTGCATGTAAATTTTAAACTTGAACTACCCTATTACATTAAAATAATTACTTATTCAGTGGTTTGCACAAGTGTAGGTTTTATAATTAGATATTTTATTCCAGTTGGATTTTGGGACTTGATTATCTATCCCTCGCTTGTAGTTGCATCATTTACTTTCTATGTCCGCTGGGCGAAATTAATTACAGTCCAGGATTTGGAACAATATTTTGAAACAATACCAGTAATAAAGAATAAATTAATTAGAGTATTGGTCGCTTGATGGATATCCTAATTCTAATAATTTCATTAATCCTTTTATTTAAAAGAAAACTTGCGTGGGTTTTATTTGCAATAATTCTTTTGACTAATGATTATTTAGGTGCGGGAACAAATTTATCTGAGTTTCCTATTATCCACAATGTTTCCGACGCAGGTTTGATTTTATATTTAATTCTATTCTTTTATCTACTAATTAAGCATAATTTTAAACTCAAAGAAACTCCTATCAGCAAATATGTTATAATTTTTTATATATTTCTCTTAACATCAATTTTTGTTGATCTGATATTCAACGGTATAAATTTGATTTCAATTGTGAAAACTTCCAGGCACTGGATATTTTTATCCAGCGTTTGGATCTTTTATTATATACCAACGGTAGAAGTTAAAAAACTAATTAAATACCTTTTAAATGCTTTAGCGATTATATCTATAATAATGCTAATTGAATTCTTTTTTGATTTACAAATTTTGGCAAGAGAAGTTAAAACCGAATACTTAAACCCAGGTTTTTTGATAACAAGAGGGTCCATTCCTTCAATTTTTATAATATTTTTTCTTCTTTTATTATTTACAGGATATTTTAAATTTACAAAATTTATAAAATATTTTTATATAAGTGTTTTTTCAGCAGTGCTTATAACCTCAATGATACGTTCATGGATTGTAGCAATAATTATAGGTATTTTTTTAATCGTTAACTTTCAGGCAAAATTAAAAATAAAGAAAGTCTTAACAGGAATAATAATAGCAGCAGGATTAATTTTAATAATATATACCAATCCCATTATAAACGAGAGATTTAGAATGGGTTTTGACGAAATGCAAAACTTCACTTTAGAGGGAAATGTACAAGGGAATTTTTCATTTCGAATCTTTCAAGCGGCTGAAAGATTAAATTACATATCACAAAGTTTGCAATATGAAATTTTTGGCGTTGGTAACATAACGGAACAGAATTTCCCTTATATTTTTAAAACAGGTCTAAGAAATGAATCCGGTATTGTAACACAACTTGATACTGCGGACATTGCCTGGTCACTACTCTTCTTAAGATTAGGTTTTTTAGGAACATTTATATATTTAATTTTTTATGTAATTATGTTATTCAAATTATATAAACTTAAATTTTCAAATCCTTTAGGTATAACAACTTTTGTATATTTATTTATAAACCTTACAGTCATATCATTTGCTTCTTCAAACATAGCTACGGGTCAATTTTGGATTTTTCCAGTTCTGATTTATTATACAATAAATAAAAATTAGATTTATGAAAATTTCAGTAATTACATCTCTTTATAACTGTGAAAAATATCTTGAAGGTTACTTTTTAGCAGTTGATAAAATTATGAATAAAGATGAATGTGAGTTTCTTCTTTTACACAATGAACCAACGCAAAGTGAAATTGAAATAATAAATGTTAATATAAATGAAAAACCCTGGTTTCGGCATATCATCATTGATAAAAGAGAGACGCTTTATGCAACCTGGAATAGAGGAATAAAAATGTCAAACGGCAAGTACTGTGCTGTTTGGAATGTAGATGATGTGCGATTTCCAAATAGCCTTTCATTGCAATCAATTGCGTTGGATAAAGATAAAAATTGTGCTTTAGTTTTTGGTGATATAAATGGTACAGATGTATATGGGAAAATTGGGAATCGTTATTACAAGCCTGAAATAATTGATAAATATCCAGAAGAAGCATATAGATCTTGCTTAGTTGGTTGCTTTCCAATGTGGAGAAAATCAATTCATGAGACCATAGGATATTTTGATGAACAGTTCCGATGTGTTTCAGATTTTGATTTTCAAATTAGAGCCGCTCTTCACTATCGATTATGCTATGTAAATGAGTCATTAGGTATTTATTTTGAAAATAATAGCAGTAAAATAAGTAGTGATAAAATTCAAGTTTATGAAAATAATTTAATTTATATGCGTTATGGTGTATATGAAAAATTGATTTTACACAAAATTCCATCATCATTAAAAAAATTTAGACTTAAAACAATTGTTAATTTTAATAGTGAGAAAAGTTTGGATGCGAAAATACAATTTAATTCTATGTATAGGTTAAAAGGGATAATTATTGCATTATTGAACTGGCCAATTTATATTATAAGAGATTTATATCATTTAATAAAATGATTATAACCTTAATATTTACTGTTGAAAGAACAATGCAACTAGAATTGCTTCAGGAGATACTTACACATTATGATTAAATACAAATGGATTTAAAATATTATCTGAAAAAATACAGTATTATTCCCATGGGAATAATACATATAGGGTCGCATTACGGAGAGGAATCTGAATTATATAACGAAATAGGATTTAATAATGTCTTATGGATTGAAGCTGACCCCGTTTCATTTGAACAACTTGTTAAAAATACAAAATTATATAATAACCATGTTTGTTATAATTATTTGTTATCCGATAAAACTGAAAAAGTAAAATTTTTTATTGCTGATAATAACGGGCATTCCTCCTCACTCTATCAGTTAGATGAAAAAATATCCAATAAGGTATGGGGAAACCTAAATAATGAAAATTTTATATACCTTGAGTCGCTCAGATTTGATGAGGTCTTTAATAAAGAAACAATAGATAAATATAATGTTCTAAACATTGATGTACAGGGTGCAGAATTAAGAGTTTTAAAAGGCATGGGAGAGTTTATAAATTCATTTGAAATGTGCATTCTCGAGATAAATTTCCAAAGGATATATAAGGGTTCAGCACTATTTATAGAGGTGGAATATTTTATGAATTCGCATTCTTTTAAAAGAGTCTCATTAACAATAACAGATTACCAGGGTGAAGCAATTTATTTAAGGGCAAAATCAATTTCAGCCCTTTATAAGTTTAGTAACTTTGTTGTAACAAACACAATTGAAATCTTATCGAAGATTAATTTTTGGAGTTTTATAAGATACATTGCAGCCAAACTTCCGTTAGTAAAAAGAATTTATAAAAAATTATTTCAATAGATTAGTTGAAAAAATTAGAATAGGACCCAATGAAAAGAGCAATTATTAATATTCTACACAATGTTTTTGGGAAAAAGAGACTTCAGAATTTTTTTGAATTTCTTTTTAATATCTCTCTAATTGGTTTAAACTATGGCAATGGTGGAGATTTTAAAAAAAGCGGTGAGTTAAATGTATTAAAAATTTTGAATGATAAATTTAAAGGTGAGGAATCATTACTAATGTTCGATGTTGGTGGAAATGCGGGAAATTATTCCAAGACACTATCTGACTTCTTTAATACAAAAGCAACTATACATTCGTTTGAACCATCAAAAAAAAACATTTGAAATATTCATAGAAACGATCATGCACTGTAAAAATATTATACCTAATAATTTTGGATTCAGTGATACTGAAAGTAGGCAATTACTTTTCACAAACATAGACGGTTCTGGACTAGCATCTATTTATCAAAGAAATTTAAACCACTTTGGAATATCGATGGACAAAAGCGAAGAAATAAAATTAACTACAATAGATGACTATTGTAAAAGAAATAACATAGATCGTATCCATTTTTTAAAGTTAGATATTGAAGGACATGAACTTAAAGCATTGAAGGGTGCATCACAAATGATAAGCAGAAAAAAAATTGATGTTATTCAATTTGAATTTGGTGGCTGTAATATTGATTCAAGAACTTATTTTCAAGATTTTTTCTACTTATTAAAAGATAACTATCAGATATTCAGGATCTTAAAAGATGGTTTATTTGAAATGCCAACATAAAAAGAGACTTATGAAATTTTTATTACAATTAACTATTTAGCAGTAATGAAATAGATAAAAATAAAAGCTGCTAACAAATGCTATATATCGTAAGTGCTTAAATGGTGGCACTTGCATTCTGTTCAACATAAATATGCGTGCTGTGGTAGGATCATGTCGCCAGTAAATTAGAAGCAATATAAACGCGTTTCTGTGATACTGAAGATTAATAAATTCATAAACTACAATTTTAAAAATAAAATGATCAGTTTATAAAATGGTTAACACGATAATATTCTCTTTCGATAGGGCGATGCAGTTAGAATTATTGCTTGATAGTATTGCACGATATGATGAAAATAAAATTTTAGAAATAAGTATAATTTATAATACGTCAACAACTGAGTTTGTACGCGGCTACGAGAAATTAATAACAAAATATCCAACATTGAATTGGATTAAAGAAACAAAAAGTCGAATTTTACTACCCTTCTTACCTTTGTATTGGCATAACTATTACTGGTGGCTAAGATACAAACACAACCGATGGACAAATAGTAATTTTAGAACTATAGTCCTCGAAGTTTTATCAAATTCCAGAAGTGAGTTTGTAATGTTTCTGACTGATGATAGTCTATTTTTTCAAAATATCATTTTAAACCTCGAAGCAATTCAAAAGGTCAAAGACGATCCTTTAAATACTTGCTATAGTTTTAGACATGGATGCAATATTTTTGGAGGAAATATCAACAGAACGGATGTCCTTATAAAATGGAAAAGAGATGATGACCATTTGCATCCGGAATGGTCATATCCTTTTTCGGTTGATGGTCATATTTATGAAGTAGAAACGTTAAAAAGGATTCTATATAAAGTAATTTTTAAAAATCCTAATACATTAGAAGGTAATGTGGCTTGTTATGTAAATGAAAAAAAATTATTCAACAATCAAATAGCCAATATTCAAAGTTGCTTATTGGGTTTCGAGCTTAACCGTGTTCAATCAATTAGCGCTAATAACAACTTGAATATTAGTAATATAAGTCTAAATAAATTGTTTCTATCCGGTTATCAATTACAACTAAAGTATTTGCTTGAAAAACCACATTTTTTTAGACCAGAGATTCAAAGCGTGGCTGCAATAAAAAATAACGATTCAATTTTGTTATATGAAAAGTAATAATTCCATTCAGTTTTCTATAATTACACCCGTTTACAACCGGGCCGATTGCATTTCCCGCTGTATCGATAGTGTAATGGGTCAAGCTTATCAAAATTTTGAACATATCGTTATTGATGACGGCTCTGTGGATAATACACTTGATATGATTAAACGTGCTTCTTTAACTACAGACAAGCTTAAGATCATTACTTATCCATCAAACAAAGGAGTAAACTTTGCTCGCAATCGAGGTATAGAAAAAGCACATGGCGATTTTATTATTTTCTTAGATAGCGATGATTGGTTATCAGAAGATGCATTGATACAAATAAATAATACTATCACTCGAAACCCGGGGTATTTGCACTATCTATTTGGTGTAAGTGACAGAATAAATGATAAATCATTACCAAAAACAATAAAAGAATTTCAATATAAAGACTGGCTCGCTGGAAATGTAACCGGTGATTTTGCCCATGTGATTCAAAAAACTTGTTTTAAAGATATGATGTTTATTGAGCAATTTAGAGTATATGAGTCTCTAAATTGGTACAGGGTGTTACGTAAGAATCAAAAACAGCTTTTTGTGCCAATATTTATATTTAACAGAGAAAGAGGTAGAACAGACTCTGTAACAAGAGAATCATTGCTTGATAATAAAATAAGTATGCAGAACACATATAATTTCCTGTACCAGTTTACTGAATGGTATAAAGACGATTTCATAAATTTTAATCTTTCAAAATTATTGATAGTACGCCTTAAGGTCGCAATAATAATTGGGTTAGCCCTGGGTGAAAGAAATAGAAACAAATATTTAATTGATTTATTAAGTCAAAGGGTTATTTTAAAAACTGTATTCGGAATATTTAACCAACTGTCACTAAAACCAATATTTTTCTGGATTGTTAAAGCTAAATCATATTTTAATCAGTTAACAAAGAAATGAAAATTATACACCTAATATTTGATTTAAACACAGGTGGTGCAGAAACAATGTTAGTTGATATCATCAACGAACAGGTTAAAACTGTGCCAGTAGCACTTATTATAATCAATGATCAAATTGATACTAATCTTCTTGCCCAAATTGACAACAGAGTTAAGATAATTTTAATTAGACGCAAAGAAAAATCGAGAAGGCTATTACCAATACTCAAATTAAATTGGATCCTTCTAAAACTAAATCCTGATGTAATTCATTGTCACCAGCAGGCTGCAATACGAATAATTGCTTTTAGAAAAAAGTGCGTCCTTACTGTGCATGATGTCAAAATACCGACTGAATATTTTAAATTGTATAAAAAAGTTTTTGCTATATCAAATGCAGTTAAGAAAGACATTGAACAACGAAGTAACATCCAAACTATATTAGTTTATAATGGTATTAGAATAGATGAAATTAAACGCAAAGAAAATTACGAGTTCAATATATTTAGAGTAGTTCAGGTTAGCCGACTGGACTATGAAAAGAAAGGGCAACATATTCTTTTAGAAGCTTTAAATATACTTGTAAATGGAAAGGGTATTAATAATGTTTGCGTCGATTTTATTGGAGAAG
>DYJU01000068.1 GCA_020722985.1 Candidatus Methylomirabilis sp. | reverse complement strand
GGAATAAAGAACTTTATGATGTTTTAATAAAATATGATATAAAATATATTTTATTTTATAAAAATAACAAAGAAAAAAATATGGATGAAGATAAAATAAAAATATTTATAAAAAATTTTAAACTAAAAATATTATTTGAAAATTCAAGAAGTATAATTGCAAAAATATAAAAGGAAAAAATGAACGAAACATCATTAAGAGGAAAAGTATTAACAGGCACAGGTTTTCTTATTCTAAGGCAAATTACGATAAATATTTTAAATTTTTTAGGAAATTTAATACTTGCCAGAATCTTACTTCCTGAGGATTTCGGGATATATGCTTTAATTATGTTTTTAATCACATTTTTTATACTTATAGGTGATAGTGGTTTAGGTGCTATAATAATAAGAAAACCAAAAAAGTTATCCGATAATATAATATCTACCATTTTTACCTTTCAGCAGATTTTTATGTTTATTATTTCAATACTTTTATTTATTGTTACTATTTTTTTAGAACCACAATTAAAAAAACCAGAAACAATATGGCTGTTTCGCATTTCAATAATTTCATTTTTTCTTTTATCTTTCAGAATTGTTCAGGTGCAACTACTTGAAAGGAATTTGCTTTTTGGGAAAATAGCGTTATTAGAAATTGGAGAAGTTTTAGCTTTTCAGGGGACTGCGGTATCTCTTGCGTTTTCTGGGTTTGGTGTATGGGCAATGGTATTAGGATTGCTTGTTAAAAATATAGTTATGCTAATAATAATACTTTTTATTTCAGAGTGGAAAATTAAGTATAAATTTTATTTTAGATTGCTAAAACCAATTTTACCTTTTGGATTATCATTTCAGGGAAGCCATTTTTTAAATTTTATTAAGGATAGCACGGTGCCAATATGGATAAGTTCGGTATTAGGGATAAAATCTTTAGGATATTTAACATGGGCAAATTCTCTTGCGATTTATCCTATTTTACTTTCTAATTTATTATCGCGGATCTTATTTCCATTTTTTTCAAGAATTCAAAATGATAAAGAAAAATTTAAAAATTCTTTAGAAATTGTAACACGTGTAAATCTACTGATCATTATGGCTATTGCAACAATACTTTTTTCTTTAGCAAAACCAATAACAATAATACTTTATACTGAAAAATGGTTGCCTGCGCTTAATCTTCTTTATCTTTTAATTTTAGTTAATTTTTTACTTGGTTCTGTCCTGCCTTTCATTAATGCTTTTAATGCAATAGGAAAAGCGGTTTATACTTTAAAATTAGCAATTGCGTGGATTGCAGGATTCTGGTTATTTTCACTTATACTGGTTCCAAGGTACAATATCACCGGTTATGGAATTGCAGTTTTGCTTACTTACCTTATAAACATTAAATGTATGCATGATGCAAAAAAAGAGTTCGGAATAAAAATTTTAAAAAATATATTACCGCCTCTTATATCATTTATTTTAACTGTTTCTATAATATCTTTTATTATGCATTATATAACTGTAAATAATTTAGTGATTTTGTTTGTATTTTTAATTTTAACTTTGATAATATATCTTTTAATAAGTTATGTATTAAATGGAAAACAATATATTTCTGATTTTAAATTTATATTAAAAAGATAACTTATGAAAATAAAACTTGGGTTAGATGTAAGGACAATGTCGGAAAAAGGTTCTGGCATTGGAAGAGTTGAAATAGAAATAATAAAAAGATTGATTGAAAAATTAGAAGAAGACAAATGGGAAATACATTTGTTTCCGGGGAAAGAAACAGTGATAAATTTTAAAATAAAAAATAATGTAATAGTGTATGAAAATTTAAGAAAACATAATAGCACTTTAAAAAGATCAATATGGTTTTCATCTTATTATTCAATGAAAAATAGATTAAATCTGTTTCATTCTCTTGATTTTTTAGGACCTTCCTGGAAAAAAGGTTTTAAATTAATTCAAACAATACATGATATAATTCCTTTGATATTTAGTAAAGAAGTGTCATATAAAAGTTTATTTATGTGTAAATATATAATGCCATTTATGTTTAAATCAGCAGATTATATATTGACCTTTTCTCAGAATACTAAAAATGATTTGTTGAAAAATTATAAAATTAAAGATGATAAAATAAAAGTAGTCCCACTTGCCGGAAGAGATGAATTTAAAAAGGATATCCCGGAGGAAAAAATAGAAAAAGTCAAAAAAAAATATAATATAAAGAAAAAATATTTTATTTTTACGGGGACATTAGAACCAAAAAAAAATGTTGTAAGAATCGGGAAAGCATTTATAAATATAAAGAAAAAATATAATGATATATGTCTTGTTTTTGCTGGTGCAAAAGGATGGAATGTTGATGAACTTTATGAAATTGCAAAAGATGAAAAAGATATTATTTTTACTGGATTTGTGCCAGATGAAGATCTGGTGCCACTTGTAAAAGGTGCTTTTTGTTCTTTATTTCCTTCAATTTATGAGGGATTTGGTTTGCCTGTTTTAGATGCTTTTAATGCGGGCATTCCGCTTATTACTTCTAATACTTCTTCTATCCCTGAGATAGCAGGGGATGCTGCCATACTCATTGACCCCTTAAGTATAGAAGAATTAGAAAATGCTATGAAAATAATTTTAGAAAATGATGGAAAAAGAAAAGAATTAATAGAAAAAGGTAAAAAACAGGCAGAAAAATTTTCATGGGATAAAACAGTTGCAGAAATAATAAAATTATATGAAAAAGTGATGTTATAAATGGCGGGGTGAATAAAAATTAGTTTTCAGATATTTTTAATCTCTTGAAGTGTATAACATTATTTTTTTATTCCCAATATTTTTTAATAACATAATTGCAAAAGAATAAAAAGTTATGTATAATAAATAAAAAAGATACAAGGAGTAAATTATGGCAGAAAAAAATATTGAAAAACTTTCCGAAAATACCAATAAAATTATTGCTGTCCAAAAAACTACTATTTTAGGGACAGACAAAGAAGGTAATACTACCTATAAACAGAGTTATTTTATAGATGATAAACCTGTTAAGTCAAAAAATGGTATTGAAAGTTATACAATTGAAGTTTTGAACAAGGATGGCAATTTAATACGTTATGAATTGGTTGGAGAGTTGCCTGATTGTATAGTGGTAGAATATTATGAAAATAAAGAAGTAATGTTAGAAAAACAATATGTGAATGGAGTTAAAAATGGTCCATATCATCTTTATTATCCATCTGGTGCATTATGGAAAGAAGGAAGATTTGCAAATGACCAATTAATTAGATTAAAAACTTATGCTGAAAATGGTGAGGTTTTATCAGATAAAATATTTGCAGAAATAGTAAGTATAAAGACGGGTAATGTAGAAGTTTTTTACAAAAATGGCAGAGAGATTGCAAGATGGACACACAGTCCTGATGGAACGATTAAAAAGTATGGAGAAGTTATAGATGGCATTGTGCAATATTATGTTGGTAAAATTTTAAAAGAAGAGCATATCTATGATGAGGGAATTTTAACTTCAATAAAAAAATATGATAAAAAAGGAAGAGTAATTTCAGAAAAAACCTTTCCCAAAGAGCCATCCGAGGGGATTGAATAAAAAATAATTTTATTTTTTAGAAAGTTTTAGGGAGGTTAAATAATGAAAGTATTTACAAAAAAATTAAATTTTTATATGGGCAACGGGCATGTTGTTCGTGATATAACAAAAGACATTCAGGCAGTTGTTGATGAAGCAAAAATCAAAAATGGTCAGGTTACTGTTCAGGCAGGCAGGTCAGTTTGTATAATTACTACGTTAGAATATGAACCAGGATGTCTTCATGATTTAGAAATAGCTCTGGAAAAAATTGCTCCAAAAGATGCGTATTATGAACATTCTAAAAAGTGGAATGATGAAAATGGTCATGCACATATTCGTTCTGCAATAGTAGGTCCATCCCAGACATTTGTAATAATGAATGGGAAATTATGTCTGGAACCATGGCAACAAATAATATTTGGCGATTATTGTCCTAATGAACATCCTGAATGGGAAGTTTATTGTTCGGTAATTGGAGAATAAATGAAAAAAGAATCGGCAATAGTTTTATTAAGTGGAGGACAGGATTCAACCACTGCTCTTTTCTGGGCAAAAAAAATTTTTAAAAAAGTAATTGCAATTTCTTTTGATTATGGACAAAAGCATAAAATAGAATTAAATGCAGCAAAAAAAATTGCAAAAATAGCAAAAGTAAAGCATATAATAATAGAACTTAAGGAATTTAAAAAAATAAATGAAAGTGCCCTTATTAAAAGAAAAATGTCCATAACTAAAAAGCATAAATTTGACAAAAATTTACCTGCAACTTTTGTCCCCGGAAGAAATATTATTTTTTTAACTGTTGCTGCTTCTTTTGCATGGGTCAAAAGAATTAAAAATTTAGTAATTGGTGTATCTCAGGTTGATTATTCAGGTTACCCTGATTGTAGAAAAGATTTTATTAAAGCAATTGAAAAGAGTTTAGAATTAGGTCTTGATTACAAAATTAAAATTTATACGCCTTTAATTGATAAGAAAAAAAAAGATATAGTTTTACTTGCGAAAAATTTAGGCATTTTAAATTTAATGAAGGATACTTATACATGTTATAAAGGTGGGAAAAAACCTTGTGGTAAATGCCCTGCATGTAAATTACGTCAGAAAGGGTTTAAAGAAGCAGGAATATTAGATCCGTTATATTTTAAAAAATAAAAATATTGAAAAATAAAAAAAGGAGGAATGAAAATGGATGAAAAATTTGAAATAAAAAATTATATGGAGAAAATGGTAAAGAAAAATCTGGAGTCACAGTTAGAAAAGCGAAATAATATTTGTAAATGCGATAGATGTAAATTGGATATGATGGCTTATGCTTTAAATCATTTGCCACCTAAATATGTTGTTACTGATAAAGGTTCTATTTTTACCCGTCTTCAGGAATTAGAAGTTCAGATGAACGCAGATATTACAAGAGAAGTATTCAAAGCAATAGAACTGGTTAGTAAAAACAAAAGACATAAGTAAAGCGGCGTTAAATACAATTAAGTTTAATTGATAAAATAAATAAAAGCATTTATTAATAAAAAAATAAATTTTTTAATTTTGTTTTCATAATATGAAACAGCGATAAATACAATATATTGTTGTTAATAAGGCAATTGAACACAACATATATTGAAAAATATACTTTATTTTTTTAGTAAAATCTAAAAAGTTTTATAAAACTATTTTAACTACTTGACAATACTATTGTAAGTATTTTATAATTATTTACAATAAAGTATATGAGAGTTTTAATATGGTGGGGAATAATAATAATTTAAAAGGAGAATTTTTTATGAAAATTGAAGAAAAAAATAGTAATCTTAACATTTTACAGGAAAAAACATTCTATAAAATAGGTGATTTGTCACGACTTTTAGGAGTTCATCAGCAAACTTTACGTAACTGGGAGAGAAAAAAATTAATAAAACCCATACGTGTGGGCAACATAAGAATTTATACTAATGAACATATTGAAATCTGTAAATGCATTAAAAATTTTGCAGGCAAAGGAATTTCTTTAAATGGAATAAAAGTTCTTTTAGAAAATGGAGTTATATTCAGATAAATTGTGACGTAAATTACAGATAAAACATATAAATATTAGTATAATTATATTAGTATAATTTATAGTAGATTAAAAATTGAAAGGATTTTAATGAAGTTTAAGAAAATTTTAAAGATAATTCAGATAGGTGTATTTTTACTGAGCTGCAATAATTTGCTTGCAGGAAATTTACAGGAATTAAGCAGTAATGATATTATTGCTTATGATCCTTTAGAAAATGTTTTTATTTATAAAAATCAGATAAAAGATGTTAATTATAATTTAAAAAAATTTAAAAAGAATAAAATAAAAGATTCAGAAGAATATTTCCCGCCAGAAAGTGAAATAGTAAAAATAAAACCTCAGCACAATATTTTAAAACATAAAAAAGCAAAAGTTAAGATAAATAAGATAAAAAAAGATCTTATACGAATTGAACTTAAGAATAAAGAAGAAGGGTTCTGGTATAGATTGCAAACAGAAATACCGCAGGGATATAAGGTAAAAAAGATAATAAGGGATGATGGGGTAGTAATAAAAAACAAGAGCAAGATAAATAGGAAAACAGGGGAAAAACAGGAAGATGTAAGATGGTATGTAAAAGACAATATATTATATTTTTATGATGACCCGATATCAGGGTATTCGGTTGTCCTATCGCCGCCGCAGCCTTCTTTTTCCTTACTCCTGGAAGAAGCAACAAATGGTGCAGGGCAGATTTCCATGATAGCATATCCGTTTGATTATTCCTTTGCTGATATGACGGCGGCTACAGCAGGAATTGATCACCTTGGCAGGAGTGGGGACAATGGAATCGGGAACGACATAGATGCCGATGCCGGTTCCAAAATTGCTTTACGATATACATCCGGCGCAAACACATATCAGTATGGAAATCCTGGTGCGGGTTATTCAACATCAGTTACGAGGGATTTTGCAAACGTTGCAACGAGTTATGTTTATTTAAATACGACTCCATGGGGAGAAACAGAATCATTAATAATATCAGAATTTCAAACAACAGCGACAACAGGGACAGAGATACCATTTTATGTAACACAGAAGGTAATAATAAGGGGGAATAAGAAATGGTTTGCAACAATTTATTATATAAAGAATAATCATGCAACAAGAAATGCGACAAATGTTAGATTTTTCCAGGGGTGCGACTGGAATTTTAACGGGAGTTTTAATGGAGATAGCTGTGCCTATGATGCAACAAATGACACTGTATATGGATACAAGCCAGCAGGAAATCCAGTATCATATGGGGGATTTTCAGGATATTTAAATAGTGCAAATCATGAAGTTAATGATTATGGAACAATGTGGACAAATGTAAGAAATGCAGGTTTAAGTAATAATAATGCATATTCAGGAGATGCATCAGTAGCACAGGAATGGAACCTCGGGAATATAAATGCAGGAGTGACTTCAGTTGCAGAAATAGTGTGGGGATATGGAAATACGTTAAATGGACAGGCGCAGCAGGATATGCAAAATGAAATAGATTATGGGAAAGGGAAATTACACGATACCGGAATATCAGAAATTTTAAGCCCTGCAAATAATTCAGTTTTCCAGAATAGCCAGGGATATATAATGATTACAGGGACAGTAGTTAATTATGGTTTAAGGGATTGGGATTCTTTACCTGTTCATATTAGCATTACAGGTCCTTCTGGTTTTACGTCGATTAACACATCTTTTACCAGTGTTAATTTAATAGTTCCAGCGCAGGAGAGTGTAACTGTTGGTTATAATTTTAATATAAGTTCTGTGCCAGCAGGAGAATATACAATAACAATGTTTACAGATCTTAATAATGATACAGGGATTTCAGATACAAATAATGGCAATAATTCAAAAACAATAAAGATTTATATAGGCGGAATTACGGTAAAACCTGAATTAACGCAAACAATAAATGCAGGCGCAGTTGGAAATATAGATTTAACAGTGAGCAATACTTCAGGGAGTAATGATAGGTTTGATATTGAATTAAATCAAATTTCAAAGCAATGGGAAACATATATAATAAATACAGCAGATGGAATAACACTTGCAGCAGATACAAATGGCGATGGAGTATGGGATTATGTAAATTCTTCTTATGATACTAATTCAAATGGCAAGCCAGATATTCAGGTTAACAATAATTCAAATTACGGGATAACTTTCAGAAAATTTGTTCCGGATACAGCAGAGCCAGGAGAAATTGACACAACAAAGATAAAACTGACAGGCATAAATTATCCATCTTTGACTGTTTATGCAGAAGAGACCACAAAAGTTTCATTAAGGACAGCAGTAAACAAAGCATTATGGCTTCATGGCAATTATATTCAGCCACCTGCAGAGCATGTTTATGGTTTAACAACAGTAACAGATACATCAGCAGCAGGGACACAAACACAGATAGATGAATTTGAATCAAGGACGTGGAGTTTAACTCCTATTTTATACAGAGATTTGCAGATAGAAACAGATATAACAGTGAGTTTATATCTGACAACAAATAACAGATTTGCTTACGGGAATATAAGGCTTTTTTACACAAATGGAATTAATAGTGTTTATTTGGGAAGTGTTAACACAGGTGGGATAAGAAGAGCAAACAATCAGGCGAATTTAAGGTATAATTTTACAGTGACTATAACCAAGCCAACAATAATTCCTGCAGGGTATAAAATTGTCATGCTTTTTTCAAATACAGGAAACGCCGGGGATGCTCAGAATAATTATTTCAGGGTTTATCATAGTACTACCCAGCAGTCGGTTTTATCATTTAATACAAGTACTTTTGTCGGTGTTGATTGGATAAAAGGATATGATGCAGATGGTAATACAAAAGATGTATTTGCGACAGGGACTTTGATAAAAATAGGGACGCAGATATCAGATCCGTTTGGTTCTAATGATGTTAATAATGCGAGAATAACAATATATGATTCAACAAATAATACGCGGGTTGCTACAACAGCAATGACGTATGAGAGTACTGATACTGGCTCGCCTTCTGGCTGGAAAAGATATTATTATAATTATACAATACCAGCAATAGGGCCAGAAGGGGAATGGACAGTTGTGGTAGAGGGAGAGGAAAGAGATGGGGATAGAGCAGAGAGGATATATCATTTTGTAGTAAAAAGACCAGACCATGTGAGATTATTGCCGGTATATACAGAGATACCAGCAAATAATCAGGTAGATTTAGATGTGCAGATAGTAGACATAGATGGTAATTCATTGTCAGTTTCGCAATGGGTGACAATTACAGCAAATAATAGTGCATATTTTACATCAGCGCCACTTGGTTGGAGTGGAGCAGGAACAAACACGATTTATGGAGCAGTAAATAGTATGGGATATGCCCAGATAACAGTGAAAGATGGGACAGGAGAAAGTGTGACAATAACACCTGATAGTGTGCTAACAGGGTCACAGGCAATTCCGGATAGAGATGAGAAAGCATATATATTATTTACACCGCCGCATCATGCATCAGCAAGATGTGATGATTGTATAGCAGTGACAGGGACAGCAGGAACAGGAGAACCGATAAGGATATGGTTAGAAGATATAAATGGTAATACAGTTGCCTCAGTGCAATATATAACAGTGACGGCAAATAACGGTGGATATTTTTCAAGTGTGCCAGCGGGATGGACAGGAGCAGGAACATCAATAGTATTTGGACCAACAAATGTAAGTGGATATGCAGACTTAATTTTGAAATGTGATAGTATAACAACAGTGGCAGTGACTCCGAATTCAGGATTATGGGGTAATCCTGCATTTGATGAAAGTGTTAATGTGCAATTTGTAGCAGCAGGGGCTGACCATGTAATACTTGCTGATTTAACTGGCGGGACATTAACAGCAGGTAATACAAAGCAACTTAATATAGCAGTGGTAGATGCAGATGGGATAACAGTGCCAGGGATATATACAATAACAGTAGTAACATCAGGGTCAGCAACATTTACAGCAACAACATTAACAGGAGCGAGTGGTATAGGGACAGGAACAGTAACAGGGAATACTCCGGGGACAGGGGCAGCGACAATAGATATAATAAATTATAAAGCAGAGAGTATAACAGTAACGCCGAATGCTTCTTTACCTGGTTCATCAGCAGTTCCTGACAGAGATGTAAATGTAATATTAACATGGGGACCTGCACCAAAAGACCATATAAAAGCAGTTGCAACAGAAAAGTATAAAGAAATAGGAGGGACAATAGTAATAAATTTACAGGTGGTAGATATATATGGAAATCCAGTAGCGAGTTCAGAACTGATAAGTGTTTATACAAATTATTCGGGAAGTTCGGCAATATTTGTAGCAACTTCACTTTCTGGGGCAACAGGATTAAATACAGGGAGCGTAACAGGGACAACAGATGCAAATGGATTCGGGACAATAACGATATATAATGAATCTGCTCAGACAAATACTATAACACCGCATAGCACAACTTTGCCAGGGTCTAATGCAGTGCCAGATAGAGATGTAAGTGATTGGGTTACATTTACCAGTAACCTGCCAACTCCAACATTAACAATAACAAATACGATAACCGAAACAATAACGCAAACAATGACGGAGACAATAACAGAGAC
>DYJU01000067.1:5359-10235 GCA_020722985.1 Candidatus Methylomirabilis sp. | reverse complement strand
AAAATAATAATCCTTGTAATTAACTATTTGATAATTACAAGGATTACAACTATTACTCTTGACAAACAATATAAGTAGTTCCAAAGACATTAACATCATCATATTCTCCATTATATGAATTAAGAAAATGTCCTACACCATCAGCATTAATAGCATCTTGTGTTATTTCATCTTTATTTTCCTCCCATTGCACAAGTTCTTTAATAGCATCATTCCCACTTTCATATTGTTTTTGTAAAATATTTAATATTAATTCTGCATTATTAATATTTTTTAATACTCCATAATTTCTTAAAAATGAATTGTTAAAAACCCATAATGACTCAGATATATATTCTTGTACAGCATTAAATATTTCATCTTCTGTCCCAGAATAGTAATCATGTCCTTGAACTTCATAAACACAATTACCATAACCATAATTTAGTTTTTTTATATATTTTAACTCTTCAAAAGTTAATTCTAAAGACAGACCAATAGCGATAATAGCCTCTTCAAATTCAGATAGTTCTTCTTTAGTACAATCAGATACTTTTTTAGAATTAAATTTTTCTTTTTCAGTTTTTTCAATATTATAAAACAGTTTTTCTATTGTATTCCAAAAATTTTTTGGAAGTTCTTTTTTTATATGTATAGGATTATATATTCCATTTAAATGCCAAGTATTCCATATATCTATTATTTTTTTTTGATAATTATTATCAGGTTTTATACTATCTTGACATTGTCCATGACATTGTCCATTTTGTCCTGCCATTGTAAATTCTGGATAACCATTTCTATGAGTTATTTCTGCTTTAATTATATATTTAACATTGTTAGCATCAACAAATGATACAGTTTTTTGTTTATCTTCCATTTTGTTTGATTTTAAAAGTTTAAATAATTTAACTATTATGTAGTTGATTATGTGAAAATATATTTCTTATATTATATTTTTGTAAATTACATATTTGAAAAATAATCATAAGCTTCATCAAAATATTTTTGAGCTTCTACTGTGTAACAAGAATAATCTGTATTGTAATTTTCATCTCCTGGTTTTGCTAACATATCTTCTTCGGTTTTGTATTTTTCAGGATGTTCGTTAAGAACTAATTCTATTGCTAATTTAATATTTGATTGATGTCTGCAAAATTCATTATAATCATCATCTGAAAGGTTATTAAACATGAACATTATTTTTTTTATTTATAAAAAATTTAATTTCTTGAAGAGTTATTAATCTACCTAAATCGTAATTATAATTTGTATTATCTTCTGGGTCATCGTAAAATTGATAATCATTAATAGAAAATAATTTGTTTGTGTCATTATTGCAATTTAAGAGTTTATCTCTTTCTTTAATAATATCTTTAACTTCTTTTATTTGTTTGTTTAAATAATTAATTATTTTTTTGTCCATTTTGTTTGATTTTAAAATTAGTAAATAAAATAATCATGATTTTCCCAATCAACAATTAAAGTTTCTGGTGTTTGCCATGATAAAGATTCGAAAAACTCAAGTGCGATTTCTTTTATTTTATATTTTTTTTTATTAATATAATTTTTAGGATTATTTACATATTTTTTTACTAATCGGTATAAATCATAGTAAGTGTATGATAATTCAATTGTAGTGTCATCATTAGAAATTCCTGATTCTGGGATATAACATATTCCTTTTTTATTTTCAAAATTAAAATAACTTTTAAAAATATATCCATCTCCATTATATTCTAATTTTGCTTTATTTTTTGATAATAATATTCCTGTTGTTCTATTCATTTTCTAATACAGTAGAGTAAATTGCTTCATATATTTTCCCAATTTTTATTTCAGTTGTTTTTTGTTTATATAATTTTAATTCTGTTCTTTTAAAATCAGAATTATTTATTATAAAAAATTGCCCTCTATCTTTAACTATGTGTTTTCCAAAAAAACAACGGTCGTATTTACTAAAATATGGTTCATTAAATTCTACAATAATATTCCCATTATTTTTAATTTCTATTATTTTCCCATATATTATTTTAATAATATATCCTTTAAAATGGTTGTAAGTTGGAAGTAAATCACAATAATCTAATAAATATTTATTTTTAAAAATATCTATTAAATCTCCATTTTTTTTAGTCAATATTTCCGTATAAGTTTTTTTCACATTTACAAAAAAACTTGATTGGTTTCTTGTAAATATTTTCACAAGAATTTTATCCATATTTAAAAGTTTATAAAAAATTAAAAAGGTAATTCTTCTGCATCATCAGATATAAAAATAGCTTCTTCTTTTGAATTTTCTTCTTGTTTAATATTTGATTTTTCAGAGGTTATATTTATATCTTCATTATTTTCTGTAAAAAAAGAAGCTTTTTCATCAATAATTACATCAGGTAATTTAAATTTTACTTGTTGTTTTGGTACTTGTTTATTTCCAGAATTATTTATATACTCTTTATATTCTGAATTTTGCATAGTACCATAATCAAACATAATTTTAAGAATAGAATTTTTAATAGAAGAAAAATTTCTTGCGATAGATACTTCGTATATAGTTAATTTTTCTAATATAGTAGCTCTATTAAACATTTTTTTATCGACCTTAATTAATCCTTTTAATTTTTCTTGTTGCATTAATTCTTTACTTTCCCCAGGTCTATTAATAGTAATTAATTGTGTTAATACATCTAATTTTCTACTTGAACCTTTTAATTGTCCTCTTGCTGGTCTAAATCCATCATCTATTCCTTCTAAATCATTAACTTTTTTTAAATGGTCAATTAAAAATATTACAGTATTAAATCCTGATTTATTGGTTTCTATTTTTAAATCTTGAATCATGTCTGCTACATAAGTTTCTTTAGAAACAGTATCATTTCCTTTTGCATTATGGACCAATATATTAAAATTATCAATAATTATTATATTAAACTTATGTTTTCGTTTTTTTACAAATTGTACTGCTTCTGAATGTAATTTATTTATAGAATAAGCACCGTAAGTAATTTCAATATCTGAATTATTATATTTTGTTAATTCTTTGGAAAAATTTTCAAATTCAAAATCAGTAAGTTTATTTTCTGGATTTTGTTCTAATATTTTAGATAAGTTTATATGAGTTTTAATTGCTCCAAAATGAGCCCAAATAGCTTCAATAGGGTCTTCCATAGAAAACCACCTTATAGAAATATCAGGGTTTTCATCAAGCAATAATGACATTAATAAAGTAGTAGTTTTTGTTTTTCCAGATTTTGGTAAAGCTCCTACCCAAATTAATTCATTTCTTGAAAATTTAAATATATCATCAAAATGAGTTTTTGTTAGTATTCTTGAAGTATTTTCATTACTTAAATTATTTTTAATAAAATCTATTGTGTTTTTAATAGCTAATTTAGCAGATAAGGCTTCATTATATTGTAAAAATAATTCTGATAATTTATCATTTACATTTTCTTTAATATCTAAAATATCTGTTCCTTTATTTACTTGATTATTTATTTCATTTGAAAGGTTTAATAACATTCGTTTAACATAATAATCCTTAAGTAATCTCAAATGACTTTTAAAATGAAATGAAGAACCTATATTAACTGTCATTTCAGTTAAATATATAGAATTTATATGTTTTGTTTTTTCATTTGAATTAAGTTTGCTATAAACCGTCATTAAATCAATATTAATTTTAGAATTAATTAATGATTTCATAGCGTTCCAAATTAAAACATGGTCTTCATAATAAAATTCTATTCCAGAAATAATCAAAGATGCATCTATAAAAGATTTATCACCTTCTATTAATATAGTACCTATGATTTGTTTCTCTATGTCAATATTTTGTGGTGGTAAAAATTCATTATTCATCTTTTATTTTAAAATTTAATTTTTTACAATAGAATTATTTGTTAATTATATTCACAATGAACTAAATTTTGTTTTCTACAGTTAAACTATTTGTTATAGTTATAGAATGGAATACAACTTTTTTAATTCCTTTGGCAAAAAGTTCTTCATATTTTTTGCTAACAAAATTTTTATCTATATCATTAATATTAAATAACTCATAATTATTATTATCTGAAATTACAAGTAATTTTTTAAATGCTTTATTATTCATTTTTAAAAGGTTTAATAATTTATACTAAAAAGATAATCATCACGTTCTGGAGTTTCTTGTGGGTGAATATTATATTCTTCTTTCCATTTTTTATTAAATAAGTAATCATAAATAGAATAAATTTCTTTTTCTTTTATAGATACATATTGTTTTTGAATAGAATTTTTATATAATAAATACTTTGAATATTTATCAACTAATTCTTCTTTAGTTATAATAAGCCCCGTTTCAGGATTTTGTTCATTTGTAATTGTTTCTACAAATAATTTAAAAGTATGGTCAGGGTCATGACCATGCTTTCTAAGAATTAAAAAATTATTATCAAACCATATTCTTAAATCTGATTTTTCCATAATTTAATTTTCTATAAACCATTTATATAATAATTCTGCTTTTTTAAATACATCAGTTATATCATTATATTTTACAATATCATTCTCAGAAAATTCTAAAGCTCTATTAATACTACTTTGTGCAGAAATACTATTATTAGTAGATAATGCCCTTTCTACAATCCAATTATAATATTTAATAGTAATCACATTTACTAATTTGTTTGTATTTTCTTGAGTATCTTGATATAAATTTAAAGATTTTATTGTTCTTATTGCGAATCCAACAGACGATGTTTTTATAATAGATTTATCTTTATCAGTTAATACCATAATTATAAATTTAAAAGGTTAAAAAAAGGGAGCAAAATTACTCCCTTTACAAAAATGTTTTTTACAGATTAAAATGGTAAATCATCTTCTTCAATTATTTGAGCATTTTCTTTTTTAT
>DYJU01000067.1:0-5259 GCA_020722985.1 Candidatus Methylomirabilis sp. | reverse complement strand
TCCCTCTATTCCTCTTATAAAATGTTTATAAATAACATTTTCATTATTGTCCCCATATGTTTCTGTTTTTGCATAAGGGTCTGTTTCTGTTGTTTTGTAATACATTTTACCGTCTGCAATTTTTACAAACATTACATTTTCATTACTGTTTTCAATTACTCCCATTGTTCTAAAATTTAAATTATTAATTAATTAATTAAAAGGATATTATTTTCAAAGATAATTAAAATAATGTTTCTTGTGAAAGGAAATCATTTATTTTTTCTTCTTTTTGTTCTTTGTTTTCTACTTCTTTTGGAATTTCTAATGAAATTGTTTCTTGTTCTTTTAGTTTTCTATTTTCTATTTTTTGTGGAATATCTATTTTTTGTGATTGTGGTATAGGTACTGTATATATATTTTCAAATTGGTCTACATCATAATATACATCAACTACAAAATTATCAGATTTTTTAACTACTTCATCAGAAATTATTTGAACTTTAAATTCTTTAGCAAATTTGATTAAAGTATTCATTTTATCTTCATCAAAACTTTCTAATCTACCTAAAAATATTATATTAGTATTTTTATTGATATAATACATTATTTTAAGAACAATCATCATAACTTGTGAAGTACTTAATTGGGTAGAATTGAAAGGTAATATTCCATATTCTGTTTTAATAGATAATCCTTCTTCTGCTGATGAAATTACTAATTCAGGAATAGGAAATTGTTTGTTTTCAAAGAATTGTTCTAAATCTGTTCTTACTTTATCAATTTCTGCATTAAGTTTTTTTTGTTTTTCAATTAAAATTTTATTTTCTTTTTCATTTTCAAGATAAATTCCTTGTTTTATTTCTATTTTATTTAATTCTTCTATTTTTTGTTTTCCAATTTTTATTCTTTCTTGAATGATAGAAGTATCTACAATTTCAATATTATTAATATCATTGTCATATAAAGTAATAATTTTATTTACAATATTATTAAATTCTTGCATTGTATTTATATCAAATTCATCTTTTATCTGATGTAAAGCAATGGCTGTATTAGATTTAAATATTTCTTTACTTTGTTCAAGATTTTTCTTTTTTTGTTTTTCAATTTCAATATTATTTAAATCTGTATTTAATTTATTTAAAAGTTTCTGTATTTCTTCTTTTTGAGATAAAAAAGTTATTTCTTCTTCTGAAAGTTTATTTGTTTGTAGTAAAGTTGTTAATTTTTTAACATCTCTATTTACTTCTGTTCTTTCTTCAAATAATTTTTTTTCTTTATCTTTTAGTTCATAAAAATTAATTTTATCTTCATTTGAAAGGATATTAAGTATATATTCTAATTGTTTTCTACGACCCTCTGCTGTTTCTCCTAAAGCTAAAAATTTATCCATTGATATATTAGTGATATTGAATAAATCTCTAATAGATGTAACAGAATTTTCTTTAATATCATTATATGTCATAGAGAATTTAGTTTTTCCATTAGTTTCAACAACCTCTGAAACTTCAACTATTTCTCCTTTATTTGTTTTATAAACTCCTAATATGTTACCACTTGTTTTCCCTAATGTAGTTGGTACAGGTGTAGGGTCTAAAGCTTGCATAAGATAACTAATAGCATTTATAGCTGATGTTTTACCTTGTTCTGTTTGAGCTCTGAACACATACAATCCAGAGTCTTTAAATTCAATCGTTCCATTAGGAACTTTTTTGTAATTTTTAAATGTTACACTTTTTATTTGCATTGTTATTTAATTTAGATTATTTTACTTTTGAGCTAAAAATATTTTAATTTCTTCTCCAACTTTATGTCTTATATAATAATTTGTTCCTCTCAATTCTGTATATTTTTCTTGTAATAATTGTCTTAATCTACGTATTGTTTCTGGAGACGTTATTTTTTTTAAAACTAATTTATTAATAAATTCATTTACATTTAAAATTTTAAAATTAGGATATTCTACTTCCCATAATTTTTTCATTAAATATATATCATTATTTCTTGTTTCTGGAAATTCTAACAAAATATTATATATTTTTTGTTTTTTAGAAATACTTAAATCTGATTTTTTCATTTTTAAAAGGATTCAGTTATTTTAGTAGGAAAAGCATCTTCAACTGTTTTAATTATTCTATCTAATGCAGCAACATATTTAAAATCTTTTTTTATTTTATTTATCGTGTCTTTTTTTGCTGTATTAATATTATAAGGATAATTCCAATATTCTGGAATGCCTAAATCTAAATTATCATATTTATAAATTGAATTATTTAAATTTAAAACAACATTTATGTTTGTTATTGGGTCCCAAAATAAGTTATCTATTCTTTTTTGTAATTGTTCTAAATTTACTTTAATTCCCCAAGCTTCTTTTAATTTTTTAATAGGTATAATAACTTCTGCATAATCACCTTGTGAATATCCTGTTGTTTCTATAATTTCAAAATGTTTTTTGTATTTTATTTCAAAATTATTTAATATTTCAATTAAATCTTTTAAATTAGAAAATGAAGTTAGAATATCATAAAATACTGTATTTTTATTATATTCTAATCCAATATAATCTAATAGTTTTTTAATGTTATTTAAATTATTAGTCGTATTTATTTTAATTAATTCAAAAATTGAAAAGACAGAAATATTTCCTTCATCAATATAAATGTAAGAATCATTTATTTTTTCTATATTATTATTAAAATCGTGTTGATTATCATAATGTTTAATTGTAATATCTGCTGTAAAATTATTCATTTCGTTTAACATATATAAATTATTTTAATTTTGAATATTCGTATAAAATTTCAGATTTTGATATTCTACTACAATTAATTCCTATGTAATTTAAAGTATCAATCATTGAATTAAATTGTTTATCAGAAATTTGTTCTTCAATTGAATTAATTATCATTTAATTGAATTCACTATATTTTTCATTAATAGATAAATCATTAACACAATCATCTATCATTTCTTTTGTTATTTTTATTTTTTAAATTTTAAAAATAAAAAATAATTTTGTCATTAGATTAATTAAATAATTCACTCACATAGTTATTTTCTATAATATAATTATTATAAGTGATATTAATTTTTTTATTATTTAAAAAAGCTGTTATTTCATAAGTAAAATTAATATTATTATTAGAGATGTGTGAAGATTCTTTATCATTAATAATAATGTTTCCTGTTATATGTAATTTGTTATCTGTAATTTCAATAGGATTAATACCTTTTGATAATTCAACTTCTAATAATAAATCTGTAATATCTATTGTATTTGTAAAATCAATTTCTCTACTACTTTCATGTATATTATCGTAGTATTCAATCATTTCATTTACTTGATTTAGATATTCTTTGTTAATAGATTTAAGAGCTTGTAAACATATTTGTTTACATTCATAGGCAGATTTCCCACCTTTTAATTTTTTTATTAATTCTTTTATTGTTTTCATTTTTAAAAGGTTTATAAATTTCCATTATCAGAAAAAGAATAATAATCATCTTCTGTTATTATTAAATGGTCAACAAGAGTAATATCAAATATTTTAGCTGCTTGTTTAATTTTATCAGTTATTTTTTTATCTGAATCTGATGGTTCTTTATTTCCAGAAGGATGATTATGTATTAAAATAATTCCAGAGGCTAAAGAATCTATGGCATATTTCATAATTATTCTAATATCTACAACTGTTCCAGATATTCCTCCTTTTGAAATGTTAGCATATCCTGTAATTCGATTATTTCTATTTAGTAATAAAATATTAAATTCTTCTATAATTTCTATATTATAATTAAAATCTGAAATAGATTTAATTATTTTATTTACATCTTGTGATGATGTAATTTTATATTTATCTAAAGATGTACGTTCTGAAATTATATTAAATTTTTGTATTTGTTTGTAATATTTCATTTTTAAAAGGATTAAATTATGATTTATGAATTTAATTAATTAATTAGTATTAAAATATATTTTTGACAATGATGTTAATGTTACAATGAATATTAAATAATTTGTTATTAAAAATTACTTGTGTATGGAATCTATACTTAAAAATCGGAACGAACTGTCTACATTAGTCGGAATGTTGACTTCCGAAGCCACTATACCTTTAGGTTAGGGGTAATTTACAATCTTTATTCATAGTTCTAAATTTTGTTTTATTTATTAATTTCTGTGATGCAACGCATCTTATATTTGTTCGTTATTTCTAAAGGTTTACACATAAATATAGCTATTATTTTGTAAAAAACAAAATATTTACAATTGTAGATATAAGAATGTTATACGCAAGCACTACATTTCGTTTCCAAAGAGAGTTTGCGGTTCAAAATTTTTATTAAAATATCCAACCCTCTTTAAAATAATATCATAATACTTTTGTTCTTTTTCCATTACTATAAATTGTCGGTTAGTATTTAAACAAGCTATTGCAGTTGTTCCACTCCCTGCTGTGTTATCTAAAATCAATTCACCTTCGTTAGTGTAGGTTTTAATCAAGTATTCCAATAGTTTAATAGGTTTTTGAGTTGGGTGCAACTTACTCCCCTTTGGAGTATTTGGAACGCTATTAAATTTCAATACTGATTTCGGATTTACTTTTGTTGGATTATAAAATGTAGGTTCTTGTTTTCCCATATTAATATGGTTTGATTTATCGCTACTCCCTTGTATTTTATATTTTGCCCTACTTAAACTGCTTTCATTCCTATCAGCTAATATTTTATTAAAAGTTGGTTTTTTGTTATAAAATACAACTATATTTTCGTGATACTTCATTGGCATATATGAACTTTGAGCAACACCAGTAGGCATTGTTTTTTCCCATATCCATTCGTATTTAAACATTCGTATATTGCTTTTTATTAAAAGGCTTGTAAATGGTTGTGAGCCAAATAAAACAATAGCACCATTCGGCTTTACAATTCGTTCGTATTGCTCCCAAAGTTTGTCAAATGGGATTATCGTATCCCATTTACAAGCAGTCGTTCCATAAGGCAAATCACAAAGTATCATATCAACACTTCCGTTTGGTATATCCTTCATAAGTTCCAAACAATCCCCTAATAATATTTCTTTTTTGCCCTCGCTCATTTTAATAAAAATTTTGTTTCGTGTTTCAATTTAAGTTTTTCGTTTAATCAACCGTGCCAGCGTATAACACCACCTATACGCAAGTTTTGTAAAAAACAAAACCAAGCGCATAGCTGAATAACGTTAGGGGTAAGCATAAAAGACACTTGCCCCGTTAAAAGTTTAAGCTATTTGAT
>DYJU01000066.1 GCA_020722985.1 Candidatus Methylomirabilis sp. | reverse complement strand
TTATTAAGGAAAATTAGGAATAAGGAAAAACATGACGGACACTTGAAAAGTCTAATTAAGGTATAGGCGCCCATCCCCGGGCATCCTTCTCAGAAACACATGGGTGGAAAACTAATCTTGCTTTTATTACCACTTGCCTTTTTGCCTTGTTTTCTTACTCTTTTAACTGCCAGATTGCTTCGTTAAGCCTCATATACCCTTATTTTTCTACCTTTACATATCTTTCGGCTTCCTCGCAATGACAAGGTCAAGTATTTACTTACCAGTAGCCACACTTTTCCAGGTTCACTTCTGGTGGCTGAACTATTACTTTTATTATTCATGTTCACTTATAAATTCTTTTATTTTTTGTTTTATTTCGTCCCTTATCAATCTAACCTCTCTTAAAATATCCTCTTTACTTCCAGTTAATTTTGATGGGTCTTTAAATTCCCAGTGTAACCTTTTAGTAACACCGGGAAATACCGGACATTTTTCACCTGCTTCACTTTCACAAACTGTTATTACATAATTATACAATTTACCTTTTTTATAAAAATCAAAAACACTTTTTGTTTTATTTTTAGATATGTCTATGCCATCTTCGCACATTACTTCAACGACATACGGATTTAAAATTCCGGGCTCTAAACCTGCACTTTCTGCAAAAAACTTATCTCCTCCTAAATTATTTAAATACGCCTCTGCCATCTGAGAACGCGCACTGTTATGAACACATACAAATAAAACTTTTATTTTGTCACTCATGCGTTTATCCTTTTTTATGTTTTATTGATTCACCCTTTGCCATGTAAACTATGTCTTCGGCAATATTTGTAATATGATCAGCAATTCTTTCAAGATACTTAATTGTAAGTACTAATTCTATCCCTGCCTTTACCGTCATCTTATTTTTTATAACAAGATCTATTATCTCCCTGAAAGTCTCAACATACATTTCATCTATTGATTTATCCGTCCTGCAGATTTCCATCGCTTTCTCAGCACTAATTTCTGTTAAAGATACAGTTACATCTTTTAACATCTGGTGTATATTTTTATTTATTTGAAGTATATTCACAGGTATATCAAATGGTGCTTCTTTTATAATAATTTTTGCCTTGTGAGCAATAGTGGTTGCAAGATCACCTATTCTTTCTACGTCGTTATTTATTTTCATAATAGAAGTTATAAAGCGTAAATCAATTGCTGCTGGCTGATATCTTGCCAGTAATTCCAGACAAAACTCATCAATCTCATTTTCATAATTATCCATCTCTTCATCTTTTTTTTCAACCTCTTCTGCAAGTTTTTCATTCTTATGAATTAATGCATTTACAGATTTTTCTATCAGATCATTTGCAAGGGATATCATTTCAAACATCATCTTTTTTAAATTCTGTAATTCTTCGTCTAATTTTCTTTCCATTTTTTGCCTCCTGCTTATTTATTAACCAAATCTTCCAGTTATATATTCTTCTGTCAGTTTATTTGATGGAGCAGTAAATATTTTAGTTGTTTCATCATATTCTATCAATTCACCCTGCATAAAAAATGCACTATAATCCGATACCCTTGCTGCCTGTTGCATGTTATGCGTAACAATTACTATAGTATAATGTTCTTTTAATTTTCTTATTAATTCTTCTATTTTAGCGGTAGAAGTTGGGTCAAGCGATGAAGTTGGTTCATCCATTAAAATAATTTCTGGATTTATTACAATGGCTCTTGCAATACATAACCTTTGCTGTTGTCCACCCGATAAATCAAAAGCACTTTTATTTAAATCATCTTTTACTTCATCCCATAATGCTGCCTCTTTCAAACTATTTTCAACCTTCATATACAAATCATCATAATTTTTAAACATTTTATGTATTCTTAAACCATATGCAATATTTCCAAATATTGATTTTGGAAAAGGATTTGGTTTTTGAAACACCATACCAACCCGTTTTCTTAAAAATATAACATCAACATCTTTATCATAAATATTTTCATTATCTATCAATAACTCCCCCTTTACATTAAAATTCTCTATTAAATCATTCATTCTATTTAGTGAACGTAAAAAAGTTGACTTACCACAACCGGATGGTCCAATAATAGCCGTAATTTTATTAGAAAAAATTTTAAAATTTATATCTTTCAAAGCACATTTTTTATCATAATAAGCATTAAATTCTCTTGCTTCAATTCTTATATTGTTTTCCATTTTATTTTCTCCGCATGTATTTTTCAAATTTTATTCTTAAATATATTGCCATAAAATTTATAAATAAAGAAATAATAAGTAATATTATTATACCTGCTGCGGCATCTGAATGAAAGCCTTTTTGAGGTCTTGAAACCCAGTTAAATACCTGTATTGGCAGAACGGTAAAATAATCTTTTAAACCCTGTAGAGTTATAAAGGGAAATTCAGTTGTAAATGGTCCTGCAGGTAAAAAGGCAATGTATGTAAGCGCCCCTATTGTTATAAGAGGTGCTGTTTCTCCTATAGCCCTTGACATTGAGAGTATAACACCACTTAAAATTCCGGAAAAAGCAGATGGTAAAACCTGAAATAAAATAGTTTGTAATTTGTTTGCGCCGAGAGCGAAGGAAGCTTCACGCAACGATAGTGGAACTGCTTTTAATGATTCTCTGGTAGCAACTATGACAATTGGAAGAACAACTAAAGATAAAGTAAGTGCTCCTGCCAGGACACTTCTATCCAATTTAAAAAAATATACAAATATCTGCAGCCCAAGCAATCCATAAATTATTGATGGGACACCTGCAAGATTTGATATATTTATTTCAAGAAAATCTTTCATTTTCCCGGGTTTTGCATATTCTTCCAAATAAATTCCAGAAGCAACGCCAACAGGAAAAATAAATAGCGCTGTTAATACCATTATCCATAATGTCCCTACCCAGGCAGATAATATTCCTGCCTTTTCAGGAATTCTGGAAGGATAATTTGTTAAAAACTGTAAATTAAGTCGCATATAACCATCTTTTAAAACATCTATTATAAGAACAAAAAGTATTCCAAGACTTATAATTGTTGCAAGCAGTCCAGCCACCGGAAAAAAGTTATCTCTTATTTTATTAATTAATTTTTTTTCTTTCATAAATTAACGATACCTTTCCCTGAATTTACTTTTTAACATGTAACTGAAAACATTTAAAATAAAAGTTAAAACAAAAAGAGTCATACCAGCAGCAAATATTGTTTTAAACTCTATTGTTCCTGCAGGGGTGTCACCTAAACTCACCTGAACAATATATGCGGTAATTGTTTCCATTGGTTCTAAAATATTAAATGTCAGATTGGACATCTGGCCCGCTGCAATCGTCACTATCATTGTTTCACCTATTGCTCGGGATATACCAAGTATAAAAGAAGCCATTATGCCAGATAAAGCAGAAGGAATTACAACTCCTGTTGTCACCTGAAATTTATTGGCGCCAAGTGCATAGCCACCTTCTCTTAACCATTTCGGAACTGCCTGCATTGCATCATCACTCATTGTTGCAATTATTGGTATTATCATAAATCCCATTACAATACCAGGAGATAATGCATTAAAAGTGGAAATATCTGGAAATATCTTACGCAAAATTGGCGTTACAAACAAAAGAGCAAAATAGCCATAAACAACCGTCGGAACAACTGCAAGAATTTCCATAACAGGCTTTATTATCATTCTTTTTTCTGGTTTAATGTATTCACTAATATATACTGCTATGGTTAATCCAAAAGAAATTGCAACTATCATTGAAATTAAACTTGTTAAAATAGTTGCATTAAGGAGAGGTAATATCCCAAAATGTTTATTCATAAAAAGCGGTGTCCATTGTCTGTCAGTTAAAAATTCTATAATTGAGACTTCTTTAAAAAATTCTATTGTTTCAAATAATAATACAATTATGATACCCAGAGTAACAAATACTGATAAGGAGGCGCTCATAAAGAGCGCCCCCTCTACTACTTTTTCTATGACTTTATTCTTATTTATTTTCATTTACTTAATAACTCCTCTACACTCACTCCTATTTTTGCGCCTTTAAAAACCGTTCCTGTTTTTCTTTCTCTAAATTTTTTTAATGCAAATTCATATGCTTTGTCTGGCAATGCAATATAACCAACTTCTTTTGCAACATCTTTTGCTTTTTTAAGATAGAATTCAACAAATTTGTTTATATAATCTTTATCTGCAGCATTTCTGTTTACATATATAAATATGGGTCTTGAAAGAGGTTGATATGAACCGTCTTGAACATTATCATAGGTAGGTTCTACAGGACCATTTCCACCATCAATTTTAACTGCATTTAATTTGTCTTTATTTTCTTCGTAATAAGCGAGTCCAAAATAGCCAAGTGCATTTTTATCTCCTGCTACGCCCTGAACAAGCACATTATCATCCTCGCTTGGCGTGTAATCACCACGGCTTTTCCCTGAGCCTCCGCATATTGCTTCTGTAAAATAATCAAACGTTCCTGAATCTGTTCCAGGACCATATAAAACTATTTTTTCTGCTGGAAAGCCTTCTCTTACCTGATTCCATTTAGTTATATTGCCCTGTGCAGCTGGTTCCCAGAGTTTTTTCAATTCTGCAACGGTTAAATGATCAATAAATTTATTATTTTTGTTAACAACCACAGTTAATCCATCATAAGCGACCGGCAACTCTATAAAATCAATACCATTCATCCTTGCTTTTTTTTGTTCACTTGATTTTATTGGTCTTGATGCATCTGATATATCTGTCTGATTGGTTACAAATTTTTTAAATCCTCCACCAGTTCCTGAAATACCAACAACCACTTTTATATCTTTATACATTGCCTGAAATTCTTCTGCAATTGCCTCAGTTATGGGATAAACCGTGCTTGACCCATCTATTTTAATCACTGAGCCGGCAAATGAATTTACAAAGAAATTTAATGCTACTGAAATCATCAAAAACAATTTCAAAATTTTACTCATTTTACATTTCCTCCTTTTTATTTTTTTCTAAATTTAGTAAATTCATGTTAATTTTCATTAAATAAAATGTTAATTTTATGTTAATTTTTACCATGACCATTTTAACTGCGTCATAAATGTATTTATATGTTTTGTTGACGCATAACCACCAAATTGTGGTTGTTCTAACTGGTAATTTAACTGTAAAAGGTTATTGTTGTTAATTTTTATGTTTATCCCTGCTACATAAAGATTCACTTCGTCTTTAACCACATATGTGTCTGGATTCCAGTTATCGTATCTAAGAACAATGTTCATCTTTTCCATAATATCAAATTGTCCAAATAACATATATCCAACGGCACAGCCAGACTTGCCAGAACCTGCATGTGCTTGATCCGTAACTACAACATATTCACCCCACAACTCAACAGGAATAAACAAATAGCTTTTATACTGTGCCAGAGCAGCTGTTGCTCTTTTTGTTTTTGCAGCAGTCCCATGAGATGCTGAATTATTTAACATATAGGAACCACGCAAAGTAAGACCGGTTAATGGTATTACCATTAAACTTGCCGTATATTGTTTTTCTACATTTGTTTCGAGATTTTTATAACCATTACCATTATGAATGGCAAGTTCATATGAGCCATAACCTTCTGGTAATTCTCCGAGCAACGCAAGTCCCATATCAGCACTTGAAATAACTTTTCTTAAATCATTTATATCCTTCTCAATTACAGGATATTCCCATAATTCAACTGTTCCAAAATAATTCTTTTGCAAACCAACTCTGAGTTTTGCCTGCATATCCTTTAATAATGGTATTTTAGAAAAATCAACATATGCGTATTTTGGCCAGATAGAAAAATCAATTTTCCCCTTTGCCTTTTCATAAGTATGAGTATGCGTTGTAGTAACAGTAGTGCCAGAGCCATCAGCATCTGTTGCTCCTGTTGTTGCAGAACTTGTTGCCACATCCTGTCCACCTTTTACATGATTTATATCCAGCGTTAGTGCAGCCTTCCATCCCGCTTCTTTATCTTCCATCCCCCAACGCAAATACGTTCTTGGAATTGATAGACCTGATTCTCCCTGAATATCTGCACCATAAATTATGTCTGTATACCTTAACCACTGATAACCATAAAACTTTGTCTTTAATTCTGCTTTTAAAGAACCAAACAAAAGAACAAATCCAAAAATCATAAAGAACATAAAAAAATTCTTTGCTTTCATTAAATCTCCTCCTTTTAATTTTTTTTAAAGAACAATTCTTATTTTTTCTTTCTCATTCTCACCTCCTTTTTTTAATAAATTTTTTTATTTTAAATTTTCTATGCAGAGTATATAAAAAGAGAATTAAATTTATATTTTTTTAAAATTAATTTTTTGTTAAGAAAAATGATGAAGAATTTTATTGATTTATTTGCGAAGGCAGAACAATGATAAATTTAGTTCCTTCGTTGATCTTACTCTGGACCCCAATAATGCCACCTAAAAGCGAAACTGCATGTTTTACAATAGATAATCCAAGCCCTGTCCCACCTGTTTTTTTTGAACGCGATTTATCAACAACATAAAATCTATCAAAAATCCTGAAAAGATGTTCCTCTGGAATACCTATTCCAGTATCAGATATTTCAAAAATTATATTTTTTTCATCTTTCCTGTATATGGTTATCTTTATTTCTCCTCTGTCCGTATATTTTATGGCATTATCAATTAGATTAATAAATGTCTGTTCAAGAATAAAAGAATCAGATTGTATTGTGCTTATATTGTCGTTTATTGATACATAAAACTTTAATTTTTTTTCTTTTATTCTTCTATCAAATATTTTTTCAATATTATTTATCATTTCTTTTATGTTTACTTCCTGTATTTCTATCTTCCTTTTTTCCTGCTCAAGGTTTGATAAAACAAGAATATCCTCTATTATATTAATAAGACGCTGGGTATTACTGTTGATAATTTCAAGATAGTGGATGATTTTTTTATCCCTGGTTTCTTCCAGGGCAGTTTCTGCAAAACCTTTTATGGCAGTAAGAGGTGTTTTTATCTCATGCGAAACATTTGCAATAAGATCTCTTTTTATCTTTTCAAGTTCTTTTAACTTTGATATATCATATAAGATAATTATTATTTCATTATATTCTTTTAAAAAACTGGTATGGCAGATATAATTTTTAGTTTTAATATCTATGTTATTATATATTGCTCCCTTACTTTTTTTAGTGTCTTCTATTATTTTTATAAGTTCTGATGGCAATAAAAATTCCCAGTAAAACTTAGATTCTTTAACCGGGTTAGCCACTATCTCGTTAAATTTATTGTTAACAAATACAATTTTACCTAAATGATCTATTACCAGAATTCCTTCATCAATAGAACAGATAATTGTTTTTAATTGTTCTTGTTTTTCTTGCAATTGATTAAAAAGTTTTTTAACTTCATCAACCATCAGGTTAAAATTATCAGCTAGTTCTTTAAATTCATTGTCATCGTAAAAAATCACTTTATATTCAAAATCACCTTTTGCTATCTTTGAGGTTGCATCTTTTAAATCACGAATGGGTTTATACAAACTTTTTGAATATATATATGTAACCAATAAAAAAAATAAAAAAATAACAAAAGAAGTAAACATTATTTTATTTCTAAGATTTATAAAACCACTGTTGACATTTTTCAAATAAAAACTCGTCCTTACAAAATACTGTAAGTTTGTATTTTCTATAAAAAATTTTTTAGCGAAATATAACATCTCTTCATTTACAGTCTGACTGTATCTTATTGATTTACCCGTTTCATTTTTTAATGCCTGCTGGATTTCAGGACGGTTTATATGATTTTCCATTTCAAATGGATTTTTATCGGAATCAGCCACAACAACTCCGTTATCTTTTATTATTGTTATTCTAATTTTTAAATCTCTGGATGATTTTTTTATGAATTTATCTATTTCATCATACTTTTTATGCTTTATAGAATATTTGATATTTTCATTTATTAAAAATGTAGCGTCTTTTAAAACATCTTCAAGGTTATTTAAGTATATTTTTTTAAAGTAATTCAGCGATATTGCTGCAAAAATAATTGTAAGAAATAAAAGTATCAAACTATAATTAATAAATATTTTATAAAATAATTTATTTTTCATCTTTTATTTTATATCCAAACCCCCTTAAATTTTTTATCATTTTACCTACTTTACCTAATTTATCTCTTAAATGTTTTATATGAACATCTATTGTTCTATCTATTACTATTTTTTCATCACCCCATAGTTTATCCAGCAAAAAATCTCTTGAACAAACTCTATTTTTATTACTTATTAAAATCTGAAGCAATCTGTATTCGGTTGCTGTTAATGTAATTCTTTCATTGTTCACTGTAACTTCCATGGTATCTGTATTGATATAAATTGGTCCTGATCTTAATATCTGTTCAACTTTGTCTTCTTTATTTTTAGTATATCTTCTCAATGTGGCTTTTACCCTGGCGACCAGTTCTTTTGGTGAAAAAGGTTTAGTGACATAATCATCGGCGCCTATCTCCAATCCAACTATTTTATCTGTTTCTTCTGTCTTTGCTGTTAATAATATCACAGGTATTACTGAAAAAATTTTTTCTGCTTTTAATTTTTTAATAACTTCAAACCCATCAATTCCAGGCATCATAATGTCAAGTATTATCAGGTCTGGCAGGGATTTATTAAGTGCATTTAAAAGTGCCTTCCCATCTGCAAATTCTTTTGTTTTAAAACCATATTTTTTTAAATTTAATGAGACGAGTTCTCTTATATTTTCTTCATCATCAACAACATATATTAATTTTTCCATTTTTCCTCCTTTAATTTATTGTTGTCTTTGTAAAGTCAGGCGAATAAATTTTTTGTCTTCTATTACTTTTATATTTACTTTTATTATAATATATAAATGGCATAGATTAAACATAAATTAAATATATGTTAATATTGGGTTAATTTTTTATCCCTAAAAAATTGTAATAGTTCAGCCAGCATCAAAAAAAATTGCCCACATATTGATCTTTTTCATTTTATAGTCAGGTAAACAGGTCCATTTATCTTTTATTCCCCCGTTAACTCCCATCTGATAAAGGTAGATTTATGCTTAATTTATTTTATACATTTTTATTGATAGAATCTATAAATATTAAAACATCCACATTAAAGAAAAAGGTATTAAAATCTGGTTTTTGATTGGCATCCTGTAAAGGGAATAATGGTAGTTATATGCAACGCCTAAATTTCCAATGAAAAAATGGTTTCCAAACAACCTGAGGTTGAAAACACTGCTTTCAATGAATGCTCCTGCAATACCTTCTAAAAAAAGTTCCTTTGAATATGAAACGCCTATTGTGATTTTTTTATAAAATTCACGGCCTTTGGGTACATTTTTAGATGACTTATCCCTATCTGCTATAAAGGAAACAGTGAGTATCATGCTTGTAAGTCCTGTCCAATCATGCCTGGCGCAAACCCTTGAGGACGCTTCCAACCCCACTATTATTGATTCAATGCTGGTATTTTCTATTCTTACCGGGAATTCATTGGTTACTGATAGTCCAGTTTTTACAATATCATGGAAACGAAAATAACCTATATCCGGACTGATTATTGTATAGTTTTCATTAAAGGAAAAAGGAATCTTAAATTCTACAAGATCAATACCCTCTCCTGCCCTGACGATCGCGCTAAGATTTATTCCTAAAATGTCAGTATGGAAAAAACAGCTATTCGTTTCATTATGCGCTATGTCGTTGTTTTCATCAAGTTCCGAAGAAAAATATTTTTTTCCGAACTCATCTGTAAGTATTATGGGATAAAATTTATAGAGATAACCAACAGTTACTTTAACAATATCAGACAAAGTCGCTCTCATTCCCAGAACCGTGTATCTCATCATCCAGCCGTATGCATCTGACGGCAGTCCTCTTTCTCTTGTTTGAAGGTCAATAGTGCTGACGCTCGCAAGAAATGCAATGGTCCAGTTTTTCTCTTTAAATGGTTGCCAGTAAAGCGTCATGTCCCCCTGTATTGGTTGTACCTTTTGCTCGTAAAATTTCATCGGAACTGTAAAACCTTCCTTTGAAAATGCCTGTATGGTATCAGCGTTAATAAAAAATACGGGATCATATTTTAAAATTATTTGAAGCCCACTGTTGAACGCACGCATGATATTAACAGATGTGCTCCCCAGAAATTCAAATTCTTCTGGTGTTATCAGAGTAGGTTCCGGCCTTGCGGTTGCGAAAAATAAAAATATAAATGAATCTAAGATAAAAAAAAACTTTTTTATAATCCCTCCATATAATATTTGTAATAGGTAATAGTTTAGCCACCATAAGTAAAATTTTTACTACCAATATATTAGCAAATTATTTTTACAAATGCAAATCAGTTAAATGCCTATCTATTACATTTA
>DYJU01000065.1 GCA_020722985.1 Candidatus Methylomirabilis sp. | reverse complement strand
ATTTATATATGGACCAATTTTGTTCTACCGATGGCTAAACTATTACATATTATTTTGCCTTCAACACCTTTTATAATTTTAAAACTCATTTATCATAATTATTTAGATTAGTTGATATTGTTCAAATATAAAATTCAATATATTTTATAGTATTTATTTCAATTTGACACACTTTAATTTATATGGTAATTTATATTAAACTAATAAATAAAAGGAGATTTTTGGATGAAAAAATATCTAATAATTTTAATAATTATAATGACATTTTCAATTTTTTCCTATGCCAGAATATCATCTGTAGAAGAACAATATATTGATTTAATAAAAAAAACAATTGAATTTGGCAAATATAAAGATGCTCTTGAATTATGCGATACAATTATAAAACTTAATAAAGAAAGCGTGGATGGGTATTTATGGAAAGGAGTTGCTTATGAACTTTTAGATGATATGAAAATGGCCGAAAAAATGTATAACAGAGCAAAGGAATTAGATCCGGCAGTTAAAATACCTGATATAACAAAATATAGGAATTTAGATGAAGAGCGTAAAAAAAATAATGAAAAAATAAGATCCCGTTATTATGAATTATTTGGAAAAAAAGAAATGGGCCTAACTCAGTCAGCAGAACCAGCTTTGCCATTAGCAGGTGAAGGAGTAACTTTATCAGCAGGTGTTCAGGTAAAATCTAAAGAAAAAGTAGAAGAAAAAGGAGAAGATAGAGAATATTGGGTAAGAGGAGGGAAAGCCAAAACCTTATCTTTGGGTGGAATTGAATTTGTTTATCCCTGTGCTGCAACTGCAATGGATGGATTTGGAAATAATATAAATGCTGGCTTGCTTTTTAGAAAAACAAAACATTTTTTTAGTGCGCAGCCATATTATACTTTTTATGGAGATACTATAAAATATTTAACAGGCGAAGAAAAGAAGTTTGATACAATGATTGCATCTTTTAATGATTCGCCTGGTGAAATTTCCTGGGCAAATCCTTTTTTTTTAAACAGAATAGTTCCTTTTTTTAGCAATTCTTATAAAGTTGATTCTTATATCCCGGCGTCGGGGTTGCCTGAAAAAAATAAAAATACAGGAACTTTACTGGGTGGACTTTATACTATAGGATTAAAACCAATACCAATATTAGGATTTACAGGTTCTTTTGGTTATAAATACATTCCTTATTTTGAGAGTATTGAACAAAGTGGAACAGGTTATAACAGCGAAGTAAAAGCAACAGAAATAATGTGGAGCGGTGGAGCAGGACTTATAATTCCATATCTTATTTCAAATCAGGATGAACTTGATTTTGTTGCAGAAGTTAGTTCTTATAGTCCAAACCTTGATTATTTGAATTTAAAAAATAATTTATGGTTTAATATGCCGGATTCTTTAATTTATAGTTATAATTTTCAGAGAACCATAAAATCAAAAGGTTTAACACTTTATGAAGGGCTTCCAAGTGTAACAACAATTGAAAATAGCGAATTAAGGGAAACTTCAGGATTAAATATAAAAGGCAATATTCATTATATGTATGGAAACGGTTTACATGAATTTTTTGTTTTTTGTGAAGCGCCATTTAATATAAGTCAAAAGATTCAAAATAAAACAGAAGAGAAATTAGTAGATTTTCCTATTACAATTACTTCCACATCTTCTGATAAGGTGGAAGTGATAAGAGGCAGAAAATTTTCATTAAAAACAGGGTTAAGAAATAATTTATATTATGTAACCCCTGGTATAAAATATGAATTTGATTATTCTGAATTATACTATAATACTACTTTAACATCCAAAACTGGAAAAGAGTTATATAAGTTTCACAAGATAACAGGGGGCTTTAATATAACGCCTATTCAACAGATAACCATTCCTTTAGAACTTTCTTATTCTCTTGCTAATATGATAGATAGTATTGACAATCTTTATTCAGCTGCGTGGAATATAAAAGGAGGTCTTGAGATAAAACCGGTTCCATTTTTTGCTATTCGCGGAGGCATGGGTTATGAATTTATAAGAAAAACAGGGAATACATTGCCATCTGATGGCACGGAAAACAATCCATTTTTAAATACAATATCTTATAATTGCGGAGCAGGGTTTGAGTTGTTGGCGTTAGAATTAAATGCTGGTTATGTTTTTAAGGAATTTTATCCAACGCCGGAGATACCTAAAATTACAACGGCATTTAATTATCAAACGATAATATATGTAGATTTAAATGTTTATTTATAAATTAGGAGTTTTATATGTCTGATTATCACAAATATTTTTTACAGATGAAAGATGATACTGTAAAGCAGATAAATCCATTTACAGGGACAGAGGTCTGGACAGTTCCAGGCAGGGCAAGTAAACCAATATCAAATGCAGTTCCAGAAACAGCAAAAAAGATAGAGAAAAAGAAAAAAGAGGACTATTGTAATTTTTGTGAAGTAAATTATTTTAATACCCCACCTGAAAAAGAAAGATTGGTAATTATAGGTAATAAATATATAAGTATAGAAAAACTTGCGGCAAGTAAACTTAATCTTACAACGGCACAATTTAGAAGAATTCCTAATTTATTTGAGATAGTTACGTTAGATTACTGGAAAAAAAATTATGGCTATACTCTTGATAAAGAATGCTTAAAACATAAAACAGAATATTTAACTGAAAAAAAAGGATACGAACATATAATTCATATGATTGATATGAAATTAAAACTATCAGGTAAAAATCCTTCTGAAATTTCTGAAAAAGAAAAATTAGAAATGGCTGACGCATTTTTTGGTGGCGGGCATGAACTTATTGTTGGCAAAAGACATTATATAAAAGACGCAGAATATGATACACAACTTTGCTCATCTGGTGAATTAACATCAGATGAACATTTTCAATATTTAAAATTTACAATAAAAGGTATGGTAGATATATATAAGCGTAATAGATTTGCAAGATATATTTCAATATTTCAAAATTGGTTAAGGCAGGGTGGTGCATCTTTTGATCATCTGCATAAGCAATTAGTGGCAATTGATGAATGGAGTGTATCAATAGAAAGAGAAATAGAATTGGTAAGAAGAAATCCCAATATATATAATGATTTAGCTGTTAATCTTGCAATTCATTTTAATCTTATTGTTGCTGAAAATGATTATGCAATAGTATTCGCAGACATCGGACATAGATTTCCCACAATTGCCATCCATTCAAAAAGTAAAAAAGTATTTCCTTATGAACTTGATGATAAGGAATTAAGAGGCTTTTCTGATATTGTTCATTCTATTCATGCTGCGTTAACTTCTCAAATAGCAACAAATGAAGAATGGTATTATACACCTAAAGACAGCATGGATGTTATGCCTTGGCATATTTTAATAAAGTTAAGAGTAAATATGCCAGCGGGTTTTGAAGGAGGAACAAAAATTTATATAAATCCTATGAATCCTTTTGATTTGAGAGATAAAGTGATAGATAGATTATATAAATTGAGAAATGAGAAAAAAATAGCAAAGATAAATATTGGAGAAGAATGTAAAACTAAACCAAATTGTTTAAAATATTACTTGAAATATTATAAAATATAAATCAATCTATTTTATTTTGTAATAGTTCAGCCACCAGAAGTGAACTTGTAAAAGGGTGGCTAATAGTTAAGGAAATACCTGGCGTTATCATTCTCAGGAAAACGAAATGAAAGTTAAGAGAGAAAAATAAGGTCATATAAGGCTTAAGGAAGCAATTTTGTAGTTAAAAACGGAAGAAGATAAGTAAAGAAGGCAATCGTAATAAAAGTAAGATTGTCAGACGTAAGTTTTATGGAAATACAGGAGGCTAAAAGTTATTATTTGCCTGACTTAAAATTTACAAAATGAAAATTTTAATGATTAATTTTGATCCACCAGTAACTAAACTATTACTTTATTTTTGAGGTGAGAAAATGTTAAAGAAAATTTTCTTATTTTTTTTAGTATTTTATTTTTTTTATTCCTGTGAAACAACAGATAATTATATAAAAAAGGATATAGATGAACAAGAAAAAGCAATAGAAATGGGAAAAGAAACAGAAGAAAATACAATTTTAAAAAAAGAAACAGCCATTAAGTATGATACACAAAAATTAGATTCTGATACAATAGCAATAATAGGCAAATATATTTTGACAAAAGAGAAATATAAAGTTATAACTGATTATATGAAAGAAAAATTTAATTATACTTTAACCCCTGAGCAGGAAAAAGAATTTATGGAATATCTTGTTAATAAAAAATTACTCGCTATAGAAGCAAGAAAATCAGGTTATGCTGAAAAAAAAGATATTCAGATAAAATATGAATGGGATTTTGATGATATAATTTCACACGAGTTTTATAACGATTATGTGGAAAAAAAGTCAAAAGTAACTGAAATTGAAGCAAAGAGTTATTATGAAAAAAATAGATCGGATTTTGTAGAAGTAAAAGCACAACATATACTTATAAAAAATAAGAACACTGCGAATAATTTATATCAAAGAATTAAAAAAGGTGAATCCTTTGATGATATAGCAAAAAATTATTCAGAAGATGAAACAACAAAAACATCCGCGGGAGATTTAGGATATTTTACAAAAGGGATGATGGTAAAAGAGTTTGAAAATGCCGCATTTTCGTTATCGGTAGATGAGGTGAGCGAACCGGTAAAAACAATATATGGCTATCATATAATAAAAGTAAATGATAAAAGAAAAATCTCCTTTGATGATTCAAAAGACAAAATAATTAAAATGATGCGAGAAAAAAAGAAAAAAGAAATTTTTGAAAATCTTATAAATAAAATAAAAAGTGAAAATCAAGTTATAATCAACGAAAATTATATGAAATAATATGAAAAAAATATTAATTTTATTTTTTATTTTAATATCTTTAAGTTGTGCTCCTAAAAAAATAATAAAAACTTATGACCTTGCTTTAAAAGATAAAATAATACCTGTAAGTGAAGAAGAGTTTAATTTTTATAAAAAACAGATAAAAACAGGAAAAAGTTCAAAGGAAAAGGCAGAAGGCGCTTTCTGGGCAGGACAATATTTTTATAATAAGAATAATTATACGGAATCCTTGAAATATTTTGAATATAATGAAAAATATTACAAAGATATTATATGGGGTTTTTTATCACTGTTGCGCCTGACAGATATTTATCTTGATAGTAAAGATTTTCAAAAAGCACTTGAAAAAATATTAATTTTAATAGAAATGAGGCATGCTTTTTCTCAATACCAACAGGAGATTTATGAAAGGTTGGAAAATTTATTTTTAAAACAGGATGAAAAAGAAATTTTTGCAATTTACGAAAAGCACGTTCATAAATTAATAGATGAATATGCCCTTTATAGTTTATGTGAAAAAAAATTTGAAAAGAAAAATTATGATGAATTTTTAAAATATGCAAACTTATTTTTGAGTGAATTTTCTGATAGTAAATTTTATGATGATATTAATAAAAAATTTAAAGAAGCAATTAAATTTAAACCAGTTAATAATAGAAAAATAGGTGTTATACTACCGCTTTCAGGAAAAGAAATGGAACTTGGCGAAATGATAAAGAAGGGAATTGAACTTGCACTGGATGAATATAATGAAGGGAAAAATGAAGAAGAAAAAGTAAAATTGATATATATAGATGAAATGGAAGAAGAAAGCAAATTTTTTCAGGAAGTTATCAAAGTTATTGAAGAAGAAAGTGTAATTGCTTTGTTAGGTCCTTTATATAGCAAAACTGTTAATAAATTGTTGCCAGTAATAGAGAAATACAATATTGCTTTATTTTCCTCAACCGCTGCGCAACCTGATCTTACGGGTAAATCTTCATATTTTTTTAGAAATTGTGGAACAGCAAAGGGACAGGCGTATGCAATTGCACGCTATATAATAGAAAATACGCAAATAAAAAATATAGGTATTTTATATCCTGATAATGCTTTTGGCAGAACCCTTAAAAACTTTTTTTCTGAAAAAATTAAAAATTTAAAAGGTAATATAGTAAAAGATGTAAGTTTTGAATCTAAAAAAAATGATTTTAAAGATGAATTGATTTTATTGGGCGGGGTTAATACCAATCTTTTGAAAGAACAAAGGGCAAAGGAAAAAATTATTCTTTCTGACTATATGAAAAAAGTTTCAAATAAAATATTAAATCAAATTGAAATTTACTATAATTTACCTAAAAGAGAAAAGGAAAAAGTAAAAGTAGAACAGGCAAAAAAGAATTTGACAAATAAAGTCAAAATTGCGCTTTTGCATTTTGTCCCGCAAGGTGATAATATAATTAAATATGAAATAGATAATGATGCAACCAAGCAATTAAGTTTTGCCATGGCAAAAGATTACAGAGTTGATGTATTAAAACAAAAGATAACAGATAACGAGATGAATAACTTAGGTGTTGAATATGAAGATTTAGATAGAGAAATTGCATTGAATATAGCAAGAAATGTAAGAACTGATATATTGGTATGGGGGCAGATAATAGAGCAGGAGACCAATACTATATATGCTAATTTTATGCCAGAACTTATTGTTGATGAAAATGGTAACAGTAAAACTATTTATAATTTTTCGGAAAATGATTATTTTAATTATGTTATAAAAATATACGTTGTATCAGTTGCAGATGAAGCGGTTATTTATGAGACAAAATTAGATTACAGTAAAATAAAAGAACCGTCGCCCAATCCTTTGCAACTTGAAGCATTTTACATACCAGCGTCTGATAAAAAAATTGTTTTGATAAAGGATCAGTTAAAATTCTACAATCTGGATTTACCTGTTTTTAGCTCTTCAACACTTGCGAGCAATTATATTTTGAATTTCTTAGAAAGTGTTGCAGGTGTAATTTATCCACAGGAATTTTATCCTGAAAGCAACGAAGAAAGATTGCAGGAATTTATCACAAAATATAAAGAAAAATATGTAATCTCACCAAGTGTGCTCTCAACAAATTCCTATGATATGATGCAGATTTGTGAAGGGGCAATTGATAAAAAAGTATTATCAAGGGAAGATTTTAAAAATTATTTGAAAAATTTAAGAACATATAATAGTTTAACCGGACTTTTTTATTTCAATTTTGATGGAGAACCCATTATAGATTATTATATAATGCAGGTAGAAACGAATGGTGTAAAATTTTTAAAAAAGATAAAGGGCGAATAAATATGAAATATGAAAAATTACGTGGGGTTAAAGATATTTTGCCTGAAGAAAGTTTTCTGTGGGAATTTATTATTAAAAAAACAATAGAAATTTTTAAAAGATATAATTATTCTTTAATAATTATTCCAACAATAGAAGAAGAATCCCTTTTTGTTCGGTCAATAGGCGATGTTACTGATATTGTATTAAAAGAAATGTATAATTTTTTAGATAAAAAAGGCAGAAAAATAGCGTTAAGACCAGAAGGAACCGCATCTGTTGTCCGTGCGTTTATAGAAAGTTCGGGAGATGTAAAAGATTTTTTTTATATAGGACAGATGTTTAGATATGATAAACCGCAGAGAGGCAGGGATAGAGAATTCTATCAGATAGGTATTGAAAGTTTTGGCGTTAATTCAGAATATAAAGATGCTGAAGTCGTAAAACTTGCTAAAGATATACTGGATAATTTAAATATTAAATCATATGAAATTCATATAAATTGCATAGGAACAAAAGAAGATCAGAAAAATTATTCAAATAAATTAAAAGATTATTTAAATAATAATAAAGAAAAATTATGTGAAGATTGTAAGAAAAAGTTAGAGAGATCTCCGCTTCGCATATTAGATTGTAAAATAGAAACCTGTAAAAATTTAATTAAAAATATTGAACCGATTACTTTGTCTATATCAAAAGATGTTTATGAAAAATATGAAAAAATAAAAATTATTTTATCTGAATTAAATATTAAATTTAAAGAAAATATAAATTTAGTAAGAGGCCTGGATTATTATACTGGATTTGTTTTTGAATTTACAACCGATAAACTTGGTCCACAGCAAAATACAATTCTTGCAGGTGGCCGATATGATAATTTAGTTGAAGAATTAGGTGGTAAAAAGACTCCGGCGATAGGTTTTGCTATGGGGATAGAAAGAATATGCGAAGTTTTAAAAGCAGAAAATTTTAGATTAGATTATGACAAAACCGATGTTTTTATTGTTTATGATAATAATTTTAAAAAAGAAAGTTTTTTACTTCTTAATAATTTAAGGGATTCCGGGATAAAAGCAGTTATGTCGTTTGAAGATAGCAGTTTTAAATCTCAGATGCGTCAGGCAAATAAGGTAAATGCAAAATTTGCTTTAATAATAGGAGAAGAAGAAATGAAAGATCAAAAATTTTCCTTAAAAAATATGAGAGATGGGACTCAGATGAGAATTAAAAAAGAAGATATTATTAAAATTATAAAAGCGTAATATGAAAAGAATTGCTATAACCATGGGGGACGCAGCAGGCATAGGTCCTGAAATAATTGTAAAAAATTTTTTAAAAAAAGAGATATATAAATTTGGAGAAATTTTTGTTATTGGTGATTTAATGCCAATGCTTTCTGCACAGAGAAAAATAAGCAAAAAAATAGGGATAAGAATTATTGATGACCATTTGAAAATTAAAAAAGAAAAATTTCTAATAAATCTTTTGGATTTAAAGATTTTAAAAAATGGTGATTATAAGATAGGAGAAAGTTCTGGTAAATGCGGATATGCTTCTTTTCAATATATAAAAAAAGCAATTGAACTGGCAAAGCAAAAAAAAATTGATGCCATAGTTACTGCACCAATAAATAAACATTCCTTACATCTTGCTGGATTTACTTTTCCAGGACATACAGAAATACTTGCTAAATTTTTTGGAGTTAAAAAATATGCCATGATGTTGATGAGTGATAAATTAAAAGTTGTGCTGGTTACCATCCATACTGCATTAAAGGATGTTTCTTTTATTTTAAATAAAAATAAAATATTTGATATAATTTATTTAACAGATATATCTTTAAAAAAATACTTTATGAAAAAAAATCCTGAAATTGCTGTTTTAGGATTGAACCCACACGCCTCTGAAAAAGGCGCTTTTGGTGACGAAGAAAAAAAGTATATAATACCCGCTATAAGAAAAGCAAAAAAATATGGCATAAATTGTGAGGGACCATTCCCGGCAGATACTATTTTTAATAAAATTGTTTATGAAAAGAAATTTGATGCTGCAATTTGTATGTATCACGATCAGGGTTTAATACCTTTGAAACTCTTATCTTTTAATACTGGCGTTAATGTGACTTTAGGATTACCTGTTGTAAGGACTTCACCAGATCATGGGACTGCTTATGATATTGCTGGTTTGGGTATTGCAGATGAAAATTCTTTTTTTACTGCAATAAAAGTTGCGTTTGAAATGGTTAAAAATAAAAGTAGATGAAATACAAAAAATTTTTAGGACAACATTTTTTACATGATACAGTAAAGATATCAAGAATGGTATCTGAAATTAATCCGCAAAAAAATGATATTATATTAGAAATAGGTCCTGGTTCGGGGATACTTACAAAAGAACTCGTAAATAGAGTAGAAAAAGTAATTGCCGTTGAAATAGATAAAGAAGCAATTAATAAATTAAAAGAAAAGATAAAAAATACAGGAAATTTAGTAATAATTCATAATGATTTTTTGAAGATCAATTTTAAGGATTTGTATAAAAAAGAAAATTTTAAAGGAAAAATTTTAATTGTTGGTAATATACCTTATTATATAACAGGACCAATAATAGAAAAAATAATTGAAAATAGGGAAATAATTAATGAAGCATATTTGACAGTCCAGAAAGAGGTTGCAAAACGTATAGTTGCAAAAGAGGGGTCAAAAGATTTTGGAAATTTAAGTGTTTTTGTTCAGTTTTATTGTGATTCTGAAATACTTTTTAAAATAGATAGAAAAGCATTTTATCCTGTTCCTGAGGTTGATTCTGCCTTTATAAGATTAAAACCAGCTGATGAAAAATATAAAGTAAAAGATAAAGAATTATTTTTTAGAATTATAAAAATTGCATTTTCTCAAAGAAGGAAAATGTTAATTAATAATTTAAGTGAAGGTTTAAATATATCAAAAGAAGAAGTTAAAAATATTTTAACCGATATGAAATTGCCATTAAATATCAGAGCAGAACAGGTTTCTATTATTGATTTTACTAAAATTTCTGATATTATTTGTAATATTTTAAATAAAAAATAAACTTATGAGGTAATAAATGCGTGTGGAATAATCGGTTTTTTCAGTGATAATTTATCAAAGGAAAAAGTAATTGATTCATTAAAAAGGCTGGAATGCAGAGGATATGTTTAGGGATTATGAGACACATGGTGTACAGTATTCATATACTCCTTATTAATCATTTTGACAAGAATAATCGGCGGTAGCATGCAAATGTCTTTAGGTAACTCAGGATTTTTTTC
>DYJU01000064.1 GCA_020722985.1 Candidatus Methylomirabilis sp. | reverse complement strand
TTTCAACTGCCAGATTGATTCCTTAAGCCCCATATACCCTTTATTTTTCCTTCTATATTCCTCCTTCGACTTCCTAAGAATGACAGTGTTAGGTTTTTCCTTACTAGTAGCAACACTTTTACAAGTTCACTTCTGGTGGCTGAACTATTACCTTTCGGCTTCCTCGCAAAGACACCTTCAAAAGTTTTTATAAATAGCCAAACTTTTCATCGTTTCTATCTTTTTATCTTTATTCTTAACAACCAATTTGCTTCGTCGCTTCGTTTCTCACAATGACCACTATGCTTTGTCATTGCGAAGTCAGGCGAACGAATCCTTTTATTTTCTATATCACAGTCAATTGAGTCTGACAAAGCAATCTTGCTTTTATTACCGGATGCCTTTTCGCCTTGTCTGCTTTTCGTTTTTCAACTGTCTGATTGCTTCGTTCAACTTATATTATCCTTACTTTATTTCATACTTTTTTCTTTTGGTTTCTTGAAAATAACGCGTTAAGTGTTTTCTTTTAATATCTAAACTTTTATAAGTTACTCCTGATGGCTGAACTATTACGATAAAACGCGGAATAGTTAATAAAATGTTTCCCTTAAAATAAATTGTGAGTTAAGAATAATATTTTTAGGTTTCTTTAATTTTCCATTTATTGAATCATCAAGCATTTCAATGGCTAAACTACCCATCTTTAAAATAGGTTGCCTTACTGTTGTAAGTTTTGGTTCTACAGCACTTGCCATTTCTATATCATCAAAACCTATAATCATAAAATCATCTGGTATTTTAATTCCATTTGCTTTTGCTTCTAACATAAAACCAACGGCCACCGTATCGCCAGCAATACTAAAAATAGCATCTATCTTGTTTATTTTTTTTCCTATTTTTTCAAATGCCAGTCGTCCCTCTTCTAAAGTATGAATATTAACACTAACAATATTTTTTTTATTTATAATTATATCATTTTCCTGTAATGCTTTTTTAAATCCTGAAAAACGTTCAAAAGTTGGCATCCCTTTTATATTTGTCTGAGGATCAATAATAACCCCTATTTTTTTTATTTTTTTCAAAACTAATTTTTTCCCAACCTCATAACCACTTTTAAAATTATCAATCCTTATTGAATGAAATTTTTTTATATTTCTTTCTATAATTACTGTTGGAATTTTTTTATTTAAAATTGCTTTAAATGATTTTTCTCCTGGCAAAATACTCAATATGATAATTCCATTTATTTTAGTATCTTTGATAACATCTAAAACAATTGAATCAATATCATTTTCCCTTATACCAGCGTGAAAATGATTGAGAATATACTGACAATTTTTAATTTCTTTTATTTTATGCTCAACTCCGCGGATAACATTTGACACAAAAATTGAACCTATATTACTACTGACAAATGCGATATATTTTTTATTTAAAAAAAATCTATCATTAACCAATTCTATAACCCCTCATATCTTTTATTAATAAAAAATTATTTTTTAATTGCTATTTTTCTTTCTATGATATATGTTTCATCAGAATTTTTAACTTTAATTTTTAAAATATAAAGCCCAGAACCAACTATATATCCATTATCAGATTTACCATCCCAATAAATCGTATTTCCGCCTTCTCTTCCTCCATCGCTTCCTTTATTTATTTTTTTTGTCCATAAAACTTTTCCATAAATATTATATATTTTTAATTCCACATCGCTATCTTTTTCCAGATAATATTCTATCTGCGTCATTTCTTTTCCAGCTATAAAAGGATTTGGATAATTCTTTACAATTTTTTTATCTGTTGTTGTTTTTGATGAAATTATTTTTATTTCCTTTGTTTGAACTGATGCATTTATAGTAACAGATGCACTAATAATATTTTCTAAATTTTCATCTGGAGCTGTAAAAATAACTGTCGCTAAACCATAATAATCTGTATAAACACTTTCTGCTGATAAACTACCACCACCCTGTTTTATTATAAAATCAACTGCAGTTGCTGAAACTGGATTTGAATAAATATCTTTAACCTCTACAGAAATATTTGCCTTTTCTCCCTTTCTTAATTTATCTTTATCTGATGTTAAAGAAAATGAATTTGGAGAAGATGCGCCAACATCAATTAAATTAGATGCAACTTTAGTAACATAATATAAACTCTGATATAAATTATCATACACGGGTAATATTTTTATTTGTTCCCTTGTTGTATATGAGATAGAAACATATCCTATACCATCTGTCAATGATATAAGTCCTGAATAAACTGGATTTGCGTTTTCCCCACCTGGAACTTTTATTGCCTTTATTGATACAGCTTCATTAAAACCGCCTACAGGTGGTCCACCAAATGAATGACTAACTTTAATTGTCACATCAAAAGGAACTCCTGCTATAACATAAGCGGTCTGTGTAAGTGGATAAGAAAGTCCATTTATTTCTGCCCACATATAATATTCATTTTGACTGATAAAATAAAGTGGTTTTGTAAAATTAGCTACCCATGTATTTATAATATCTTCTACCATAATAGTATAATTTTTAGTTTCATCAGGCGATGGCATTATTGTCATATCAAAAATGTATTCGCCCAAAGCATCTGAATCCCTTAAATCCTTATATGTAGGAGTTACGCTATTTGGAATGGAAAAAGAATTTAATCTAACAGAAGTGGAAGAAACTCCGGGGAAAAGAGTAACTTTGTTGTAATAAGCATCACATGCTAAAACAGTTACCGAAAAAGGAAGATATGTTTTGAGATAATTTGGTTCTGGCTCTCCTGAATATCCTGAAAAAGTTCCGGGAGTATGTTGCATTCCCCGAATAATATAAAGAAGTTTAGAGTAAGTGCCAGGATAAATTGTTTTATAAGCAATGCCAGTTGCGCCTGAAATATCTGATACTGTTAATGTTACTGGATCAGCAGCACCATAAAGAACAATACTGCCATTCCATTGCCCATTAACAAAATTCCCTGTTATGTTTGTTCCAGTTGCTGTAACTTTACAATACCCAACAGACGCTGTTAAAGTTACATATCCTGTATAATCCATTTTTACAGGGCCATCACCAGAACTTTCATGATCCATAGCAGTTATATTTACCCCTGTTATTGTTACTCCTGCCTGATATGATGCCCCGCCTATAGTAACAACAAAATCTATCAAATTTCCGGAAAATAAATTATTAGTAAATAAAAAAATAATTAAAATAAAATTTAATTTTTTCATTATTTCACCTTTACGTAATCTTTATATACTCATCAACCGTTGTAATTCCTTGAATGACTTTCAAAAGTGCTGCTTCTTTTAAAGTTTTTAAATTATGCAATTTTAAATTCTCTTCTTTTATTTTCTTTGGTTGTTCTTTATTTAAAAACATTTCTCTGATATTTTCATCAAGCAAAAGTAATTCAAACACAGCAATTCGCCCTTTATATCCAGTGCCCGAACATTCATCGCAACCCCTGCCTTTATATAGTGCAATCTTTCTATCAGTAATCCCGCCTAATATTTTAAGAATATCATTTGTTGCTTCAAAAGATTCTTTGCATCTTAAGCATATTTTTCGTAATAATCTCTGATTTAAAACCAAAAGAGTATTTGAATATACAAGATATGGTTCTACTCCAAAATTTATTATTGTCTGAAGTGCCTGAAATATATCGCCAGCTCTAATCTTAGATATTACAAGATGTCCGCTGGCTATCATATCAAAAATAGTCTCGGCTGTTTCTTTATCCGGTATATCTCCAACAGCAACTATATCGCAATCCTGTTCCATCAAATAATTTAATACTTTTGCATTATTTTTCCTATTTACTTTTGTCTGATTAATACCTGGAACGATATAGTTTGAAGTCGCATCATCAATAGAAAAAATATTTACATGAGGCTGGTTTAAAGCTGATAAAGTAGAATAAAGCGTCGTTGTTTTACCGCTATTGGTAGGTCCGGATATAAGAATTAAACCATGCGGCATCTTTATAGTTTTTTTATAAATTTCCAGTTCATTTTCTTCTAAACCTAACTCTTCTAAATTTATTATTACATTATCTGATTTTATTATTTTTAAAACTATTCTTTCACCAAAAATCGTAGGAAAAGTATTTACAGAAAGGTTTATCTCTTTACCTAAAACTCTTATTTTAAACTTGCTTTCCTGCGGAACATTTTTTTCATTGATATTTAACTGCGCAAGTTCTTTTATTTTATTTACAATTCCATTATATAAAGTTCGTGGCGGTGATTCAACTTCGTATAAAACTCCATCCATACGTTTCCTTATACGACATCTGTCTGCAAAAGGTTCTATATGTAAATCCGTTGTAGAAGATTCATAAGATTCTGATAAAAGAGCGGTTAAAAAAGTATTAACTGGCGTATCGCCCATCATCGACTGTGTATCAGTTTCATTATTAACATTTTGTTCAATAACGGAAACAGGTTCTTTGTTTGAAACTTTAGGCGGTTCATAAGATTGACTATGCAATGGCTCTCTCTGTAAAGGTTCCTTTTGTAAAGGTTCCTTTTGTAAAGGTGGTTCTGATATATCTTTATCTTTTACTTTGCCTTGATTTGCGACATCATAAGCAAATGGCGTTCTAACTATTTTTATTTCAGAATCATCTCTTTTAGGTTTTTGAGAAGGACCTATTGGAGCACTTAAAATATCATCCAGTTCATCTACTTTTGCTTTTGCAATTTCCCCGGTGTCTTCTTCTTTAAAACCAAAATATTTATCTAAAAGTTTTTTTATATCCTCTGCTGGCGCCAATCTCACATCTATTTCACTTCTTGTGGTTGCTTTTAAATCATCAACAACAAGAAAATTTAAAGGGTCAGACATAGCAACGGTAATTACCCTGCCCTGCCTGGTAATTGGAATTAATTTTTCATTTCTCATCAACTGTTCGGGGAGCAATTTTAAAACATCCTGCCTTATTTCGTGTATTTCTTCTAAATTAACATAAGGAACTCCCATCTGATAACCTAAAAATGTCCATAATATTTCTTTTGATATATACCCCATCCTTATTAAAATCTGGCCTATTTTCTCTCCTGTTTTCTTTTGTTCTTCCAGGGCATCTTTTAATTGCTCTTTTGTTATGATACCTTCTTCTAATAACATTTCACCTATTAACATATTTTTAGGTTTATCTACCATTTTTTAATCCTCTTTCTTTTTAAAAATATCAAAAATTGATTTTTTCTTTTTTTCTTGCGTTTCTGTTTCACCAATTGTTCCTTCTTTAGAATCATCAATAGAGGAAACCTGCTGGTATTCCTGTTTTGCATTCTCTTTTTGACCTTTTAAAATTCTTTTTGCAAAATCTGAACCCATCTCTGTTGACATTTTTTCTATTTCGCTTCCAGATAAACCACTATCAGGTGTAATTTTAATTGCCTGTTCTTTTTGAGTTGTTAAATCTTTTGCTGAAACTTTTATAATACCATTAGCATCTATATCAAACATAACTTCAATTTTAGGGACACCTTTTTTTGCAGAAGGAATACCAACTAAATCAAAAGTTCCTATCATTTTATTATCAGCAGCCATAGGTTTTTCACCTTGATATACTTCTATACGAACAAATGATTGATTATCTTTTGTCGTTGTGTATATTTCACTTTTTCTTATTGGTATTGATGAATTTTTTTCTATGATTTTTGAAAAAAGGCCACCTTCTGTTTTTATACCGAGTGAAAAGGCAGTAACATCTAAAAGTAAAATATCTCTGATATCGCCTTTTAAAACCGATGCCTGATAGGCAGCACCTGCTGCAACCGCTTCATCAGGATTAACTCCTAAATAGGGTTCTTTTTTAAATATTCTTTTTACAGTTTCTCTTATAAGCGGCATTTTTGTCTGTCCACCTACAAGAACAACTTCATCAATATCCTGCGGCCTTAACTCTGCATAAATTAATGCTTTTTCACATGGTTCAGCTGTTGCCTCAGCTAAATGTTTTGTTAACTGCTCTAACTTTTCCCTTGTTAAAATTGCTTTTAAATGTTTTGCACCTTCTTTTGATACGGCAATAAAAGGCAATGTAATTTCTACAGAATCAAGCGTTGATAAATTTATTTTTGCCTTTTCCGCAGCATCTTTAAGACGCTGTAAAGCAACTCTGTCTTTTCTTAAATCTATTCCTTCTGTTTTATAAAATTCAGAAACAAGAAAATCAATGATTGCCTGGTCAAAATCATCACCACCTAAATGTGTATCGCCACTTGTTGATTTTACCTGGAATATGCCCTGCCCGAGTTCTAATATTGATACATCAAATGTTCCTCCGCCTAAATCATAAATCACGATACGCATTCTTGTTTTACTATCAAATCCGCTTGCAAGTGCAGCTGCTGTTGGTTCATTTATTATCCGAACAACTTCTAAACCTGCTATTTTGCCCGCATCTTTTGTTGCCTGTCTTTGCGAATCGTTAAAATATGCAGGAACAGTGATTACTGCTTTTTCTACTTTTTCATTCAAATATGCTTCTGCATCTTTTTTTAATTTCATCAATATCATTGCTGATAATTCTGGTGGTGAAAAAATTTTTTCTGCAACTGCTATTCTAACGTCTCCATTATCCGCTGGAACAAGTTTATAAGGAACAAGTTTAATATCATTTTCAACAGTTTTATCATTAAATTTTCTCCCCATAAAACGTTTTATGGAAAAAATTGTATTTTCAGGATTCATTATCTGCAGTCTTTTTGCCTGGTTGCCCACTAAAATTGTATTATCCTTTGTAAAAGCAACAACAGAAGGCGTTGTCCTAAAATTTTCATCATTTGGGATAATAAATAATTTACCTTCTTCTATAATACCAACACAGGAATTTGTTGTTCCTAAATCAATACCAATTATTTTTGACACAAAAACTCCTTATAAATAAAAATAAATTTAATATCCAGTTTTTCTAGCTCTGTCTATATCTCGCATTAATTCCTGAAATCTTTCAACCACGCGTTTATAATGATTATTTTCTGGAGCTATTCTTTCTGCTTCTTTAAATGCATGTAAGGCTTCCTGCAATTTATTTGCACTTGCGTAAATAACTCCCATATTATATATAGATTCATGTAATTTATATGTAGCATAAGATTGCTGAAATTTCAACAGAGAATTTGCTTTATTGGTGGTATATAATTCTACGCCTTCTTTAAAATCTTTTAAAGCATCTTCAAATTTTTTCTTTTCGCCTATCTGAAAAATTGAAAATTTATGTTCTTCAATGGTTTCTTTTAATGGCGCAAGAATCTGGAAATTATAAATCTTACGCTTTATGGGGTCTGATAGTATTTTATATGCTTCTACAACTTCTGCTGTTCTTTCATGTGCCCATTCTGGCTTGTCCGGATTATGGTCGGGGTGGTATTTATAAAGTGCCAGGCGGAAAGCATTTTCAATTTCTTCCTGAGTTGCCGCAGGATAAATTTCTAAAAGTTCATAATAGTTTAATTTTTTTGTCATTTTTATTTTTAAAATTTAACTCCTTTAAGTTTAAAAAGTTCAGTAGATGCTCCATCGGATAATGTAACCACATCTATCTTTTCATAATTTGCTAAATTTTGTGTTCCATCCACAATTTCCTTTATTGTATAAACATCTGTAGAATATTGTTTTTTTGCACCGTATTTTGATGCAAAATTCAAATAATCAATTATAGAATTATATAACGACATTGTTCTTTTCTCAATAAATTTTTTTATGATAACACCATTTACCAAAATAAAATTAACATAAAAATCCTCTATTTTATAACCCAATGTTAATTTTGATTTTACTGCCTGAACAAGTTCTTTTCTTATTTCAATTGTAGAAATTAACGCTCTTTTCATATCATCCTGATGAATAAAAGGATAGCCAAAACTCAAAAGAATATAGTTATCAGTTATTTTTAACACAGCGCCTTGATATTCAAGAGCGGTTAAGGAAATTTTTTCTGTAAATTTTTCTATCAATTCTTTCATTTCTTCACTTAACAAATTAAATGAAAATTGCGAAAATGATGAAGTATCAATAAACACAAAAATAGTTTTAAATTCTTCCCCTTTTAGAGAAGGTGTATAACCCTTTGTAATTTTGTCTGTCATTTCCTGATAGGTTAAAATTTTATATGCTTTTTTAAGATCATCCATTTCCTTTAAACCTTCTGCAACAGTATCAAAAGCATCTTTTATTCTCACCTTTTCTTTTAACTCAACAATCATTCTGTTAAAATCATCTGCTAAAACTCCTACTTCATCATTGGATTTAACTGTAACTGATACATCTAAATTACCCTCGGCAACCTTTCTCATCCCTGCTGCAATTATATTAAAATTATTTGTAATAAATTTTGCCAGATACCAGGAACTAAAAAATCCTATTATAAGTAAAATCATAGTTAAAATTATCATATTCAATGTTGTTATAAACATTTTTTTTTCATAATTTTTTTTAGAAAATTTAATTATTATTTGTGATAATTGTTCTCCTTTTATTTTTAAATCTGCTTTTATTCTTAAAACATGGGGAATCTTTTGCTCTACTAATTTTTTTACAAGTTTTTTTTGGTCTTCTTCTAATTTTATATGTTTAAAATCTTTTTTAAGAATTTCAATATTTAAAGAACTTGCTTTTATTTCACCTGTTTCATCTTTTATTGCCATTAATAAAATGTTATTATCAAGACGGTTCAATATTTCCATATATTTTTCATATATTGTCCAGTTAACATCTTTTGATTTAAAAGAGGTGACCAATCTTAATGCACTTAAAGTATCAGAAACCTGCTTTGCACTTTTTTTAATCTCCCTGCGCTGAGCATCAATATTGGTATTTATTGAATAAATAAAAACAATTGACATTGTAATAATGATAAGTAAAAAAATAAGTATTGCTATTTTATATTTTAAACTAAATTTTATTTTTCTCCTTGTAGCCATAAAATTTTTCTCCACAAAATATAAAATAAATATTTTAATTTTATAAAATATGCTTTTTAATTAAATCAAAAGAATCATTTTGCAACAGATTCCATAGCATAAAAAGATGATTCTCCATCACCAAAAAATATTACGCCATCTTCTCCAATAAAAGATGTTTTTATCTGGTAATCATAACTCTGTGACCATTTTAATTCACCAGAAACTATATCTACTGCAACAATCTGTTTTCCTGCTGCACAATAAAGTATATTATTAACAATGAAAGGGGCTGATAAAACTTTGCCTTCACATTTAACTTTCCATAGTAATTTGCCATTAGAAAGATTTAACGCATAAATATTTTTATCATTTGAACCAAAATAAATTACATTACTTTTTATAACAGGCGTGGATGAAATAATACCATCTGCTGGAAATACCCATTTTAAAGAACCATTCATTGAATCCAGTGCATATAATTTTTTGTCATCAGAACCAAAAACCAGTGTTCCGCTATCTTCGGCAGAGGTTGAAAAAATTCTATTGCCTGCCTGAAACTGCCATATCATCTGTCCACTATCAACATCTAATGCATACATTGTTGCATCAAGGGAACCTATATAAATCATTCCATTTGCAATTGTTGGTGATGATGCAATTCCAGCCTGAGTTTTAAATTCCCAGACCAATTCCCCATTTTTTCTATTTAAAGCATATAAATGACCATCCATAGAACCTATATAAACTAATCCGGAAAAAATTGCAGGAGAAGAAAATTGAATAGCATCTCCTAACTTTTTTTCCCATACTTTTTTCCCGGATGTAGTAATAGCAAAAATTGATCCGGTTTCTGTTCCAAAATATAAAATGCCGCCATATAAAGCAGCAGTAGAAGAAACCACCCCCTGAACAGGAATTTTCCACGCAACCTGTCCTGAATTTTTATCAAGTGCATAAAAATTATTGTCAACAGAACCGATATAAATATTTTTTTCATCCATAATTGGAGATGCTGAAAATCCGCCCGCTCTGAATTTCCATTTAAAATCAAGCGGTGGTAATATATTAAAACCTATATAAAAATTATGACTGGCAACTCCTCTGAACATATTCCAAACATACTTACCTTTTTCTGCTTTTACTTCTGTTACTTTCTTTGAAGCTTTAACAATTGCACTTTTTTGTTCTTTTATCTGTTCTTTTAGTTGTTTTATTTTAGTTGTTGAAATTTTTGTTTTATCCTTGGTTTTTTCAGCCATTTTTAATTGTTTTTCAAGTTCCTGTAGTTGCTTTCGCTGTTCTTTTACAAGGTTCTGTAAATTTTCAAGTTCGGCAAGATCCTGACTGCTGCTGATATTTAATTCAATTTTCATTTCTTCTTCTTCTTTTCCGCCCAAACAACCTGAAATTAAGGTTGCTATCATAAAACTTATTATAAAATATATAAATTTTCTCATCAAATAAACCCCTTTCTTTATTATTTAATACTCTATAAAATAAAAAATCCATTTTAATAATAGCAAAATTTTAAATTTGTGTCAATTAAAAGTTAATTGGGTTAATGTATAATATTGT
>DYJU01000063.1 GCA_020722985.1 Candidatus Methylomirabilis sp. | reverse complement strand
TTTTCTTTCGGCTTCCTCGCAATGACAAGGTCAAGTATTTACTTACCAGTAGCCACACTTTTCCAAGTTCACTTCTGGTGGCTGAACTATTACGAACATTTGTTATATAAAATTTTTCTTATGTTTTCAACTTATTTTGTTATTCTGTAGAATAATCAGCAGAAAATATGCCTTTTTACATATTTAATATAGCACATTTTTTCTTTCTGTCAAATAAAATAAATTTTGGTTATGGGAATAAGGATAAAAGACATGGCGGACACTTAAAGAAGTTAAGGTAGAAACGCCCATCCATGGGCGTCTTTCTAAGAAACACATTGGAGAACAACTAATCTTGCTTTTATTACCTGATGCTTTTTAGTCTTGTCTTATTTCACTTTTCAACCACAAGATTGCTTCGTTATGCCTTATATCATTCTTGTCTTTCTACCTATACAAATCTTTCGGCTTCCCGAAAACGATATTTTCAAAAGTTTTCTATCTAAATTTAAACTTTTACAAATTAACTCCTGGTAGACAAACTATTACTTAAGTTTATCACGCATCATAAAAATAAAAATTTATTTTACTTTTTTATAATATCTTTTAATTCCCTTATTGCACAAAATTCTCCGCACATTGTGCATACGTCTTGAACAGAAGGAGATGCTTTTTCTCTCATAGTTTTTGCTTTTTTTCTGTCAATTGCAAGTTCTATCTGCCTTTCCCAGTTAAGATTCTTTCTTGCCCTTGCCATTTCATTATCTCTGTCCTGAGCATAAGGTATTCCTTTTGCAATATCCGCAGCATGCGCTGCAATTTTTGCAGCTATTACACCTTCTTTTACTTCTTCTAAATCAGGTAATTTGAGATGCTCTGCAGGTGTTACATAACATAAAAAATCAGCGCCATAATATGCAGCAAGCGCACCACCAATTGCTGATGTTATATGGTCATAGCCAGGCGCTATATCAGTAACGATAGGACCTAAAACATAAAATGGTGCATTGTTACATAACTTTTTCTGCAATTTAATATTTGTCTCAATCTGATTTAAAGGAATATGCCCGGGTCCTTCTATCATAACCTGAACATTTTTTTCATACGCTCTTTTTGCAAGTTCACCAAGCGTAATTAATTCCTGTATCTGCGGTTTATCAGTTGCATCCGCTATGCAACCAGGTCTTAATCCGTCACCGAGTGATAAAGTAAGGTCATACTCATAAGCTATTTCCAACAACCTGTCAAAATCTTTATACAAAGGATTTTCATTATTTGTTTTTAGTATATAGGAAGATAAAAAAGAGCCTCCCCTGCTCACAACATCTAACGTCCTTCCCTGGGCAGTTAAGGCTTCCACTGATTTTTTATTAACACCGCAATGAACAGTTACAAAATCAACTCCCTGTTCTGCATGTTCTTTTATTGTATTGAAAATCTCATCAGCAGTTAATTTTTCAATTGGGAATCTTGCCTTTGCCATATTTACCATAATTTCATAAATTGGCACGGTTCCCAAAGGGACACTTGAATTTTTTAAAATAGTTTTTCTTATTTCCTTTAAATTTCCGCCTGTTGATAAATCCATAACCGTATCAGCGCCATAATCAATACAGATTTTTAATTTCTGCAACTCAAGGTTTATATCGCATATATCTTCGGATGTCCCTATATTTGCATTTATTTTTGTTCTTGTTTTATTACCTATTGCGACTGTTTTTATGTTATTTCTTTTTATATTTTTTGTTATTATAACTTCTCCCTTTGCTATTAATTCTACAATTTCTTTTACAGATAAATTTTCATCCTTTGCCGCAATTTTCATCTCATCTGTTATTATCCCTTTTTTAGCTGCTTCTAATTGTGTCATTTATTTACTCCTTGATTTTTTTCTTATATTATACTTTTTTATTGAAGGATTGCAATAAATCAGTTGATTATGATTTAAATATAAAAATTTTTCCATGCTGTATATTTTAAATCTTAACTGTTTAAATTTTACCGCAACTTTAATGTCTTTAACTTTTGAAATTTCTTCTAAAACACGTAAGGCTTCCTGAACCCTTTTAAAATTAGACACCAAAATTTCCTGTAAATTTTTTCTCTTAAATTCACTTTCGGTATATTTTTTTTTTCCTATATCTCTTTTACTTTCCCTGAAATTTATCTGCTTTTTATAATCTGGCGAGATTGATTTAATATAAAAATCAATATCATGCCTTGCTTTTTTTATTTCTCCCATAATTTTTTTGTCTTCTTTTACAAATCTTGCTATATCTTCTATTACCCTTAAACCTTCTTTTAATCTGTTTGTATTAGCATCTAAAATACGTAAAAAAAATTTATCAAAATCTTTTGTCATTTTTCTATTTTTAAAGCATTTAAAAATTCTCTTACTATTTTCCTTAATGATATACCTTCGTCGTGCCATTTTCCTAAAATATATCCTAAAATAATAAAGGCAGCAATAAATAGAGTTTTAAACAATCCGAAAGTCAATAAGAAAAAAGCAATAAATAAACCTATAATCACTCCAACAACTTTACCTATGTTTAAAAAAATAAATTTTAGAATTTCATTCATTTTTTTCACCTTTTTCTTCTCTATAAACAACCTTGCTTACTATGATGGTAGGTTTTATCTCAGCGGCTATGCCAAGTGTATATTGTATATATTTTATTATTGCTTCCTGCACTTCCTGCGTCATATCAGAAACAGCCCTATCTGAATATAAAGTTACTCTTGCTATAACTTTAAGTCCATTTTTTTTTGAATAAACTTTACCTTTAATATCTTTTACACCTGCAACCTGATTTTTAACTATTTTCGAAAAATCTTCAATTGCAGATAAAGAAACCATAATATCTCCCATGGGAGATTCCAGCATCACATTACGCTCAACTCTTCTTTTTTCTATGTTGCCAATGATGGTCATCAAGGCAACCAGAATTAAAAATAAACTAAAAATAAGTATTGTGATTTTTACTGTTATATATGATCCTTCTACAAATTTTTTTATTTCACTGCCTATCTGCCCTACAATATCCGGACAGAAAAAAAGAGAGATACCGATAGCACCTGCAATAAGAAATAATAAAGTGTTTATTATAATTATTATTGTATTAAAAATACGCATCTGTTCCTCCTTAAAAAATTTTATGGTAATTTAACTCTGTTTATATTTACGTTTATCTTTTCAACTGTAAGACCTGTCATGTTCTCTATTGCTTCTTTAATTTCCTCCTGAACCTGGGTGGCAATGTCTGATATGTCTTTTCCAAATGCAACAATCAGATTAATTTCTATTGAAACATTTTCTTTATTTATTTCAACCTTAATTCCTTTGGTTGCATTTTTAACGCCAAGAGTTTCGGCAAAGCTTGTAACAGGTCCGCCATCCATATCAATTACTCCATCTACCTGTTTTGCTGCAATGGATGCAATACTTGCTATTGCTTCATCGGATATTTTTATATTCCCTATATCTGTTTTTTCATCAGGCATTTTACACCTCTTTTATTTATCCATTTTTTCTATAAAACTCGTAGAATAATTATTATTCAAAAAGTTCTCATTATCAAGTATTTTTTTATGTAAAGGTATAGTTGTTTTGATGCCTTCTATGACAAATTCATCAAGTGCCCTTTTCATTTTTTTTATTGCTTCATTTCTGTCTTTTCCATGAGCGATTATTTTAGCAACCATTGAATCATAATATGGCGGTATTTTATAGCCCTTATAAACATGTGTATCAACTCTTATTCCATGTCCACCCGGGACATTGTATTCAGTTATAAGACCTGGCGATGGAACAAAATTATTATCAGGGTCTTCTGCATTTATTCTACATTCTATTGCATGTCCGCGTAATCTTATATCTTTATTACCTGGTATGCTAAGTTTTTCACCTGCTGCAACCGATATCTGCTCTTTTAATAAATCAAAACCTGTAACTTCTTCTGTTACAGGATGTTCCACCTGAATCCTTGTATTCATTTCCATAAAATAATAATTCCTGTTTTTATCCATTATAAACTCTATTGTCCCTGCGCCTTCATATTTTGCTGCTTTTGCAATTCTTATTGCCATTGAACTCATCTCATGTCTTAATTTTTCATTAAGCATGGGAGACGGCGATTCTTCTAATAATTTCTGATGTCGCCTTTGTATCGTGCAATCCCTTTCTCCTAAAGCAACATAATTCCCGTAAGAATCAGCCATTATCTGTATTTCAATATGTCGCGGTTCTTCCACATATTTTTCAAGGTAAAGCGAAGGATCGCCAAAAGCTGTCTGGGCTTCCTGTCTTGCTGTTTTAAAAGAATTTTTTAAAGAAAGTTCAGTATGCGCAATTCTCATCCCTCTACCGCCACCGCCTGCTGTTGCTTTTAAAATAACCGGATACCCAATTTTTTTGGCAAATTCTACAGCATCGTTTTCATCTTTTAGTATTCTTTTACTTCCAGGAACTGTTGGGACCCCGCGTGAAATGGCCGTCTCTATTGCTTTTGCTTTATCGCCCATCATTCTTATAGCATAAGGTGAAGGTCCAATAAATTTAATATTACACTGCTCGCATATTTCCGCAAAATGCGCATTTTCTGCCAAAAATCCATAACCTGGATGAATCGCTTCTGCATCAGTTACCTCTGCTGCTGAAATTATAGCAGGTATATTAAGGTAACTATCCTTAGGAGCAGGTGGTCCAACACAAATAGAATGATCTGCATAACGAACATGTAAGGAATTTTCATCCGCTTCTGAAAAAATAGCAACTGTTTCAATTCCTAATTCTTTGCAGGCTCTTATAATCCTTAAAGCAATTTCTCCCCTATTTGCAATTAAAATTCTTTTAAACATCTATTTTATTTGCCTTTCATTAAATTTATTTTTTTTCAATTACAATTATTGGCTGGTTAAATTCAACTGCCTGTGCATTTTCAACTAAAATTTCTTTTACTACACCTTTTACTTCTGATTTTATCTCATTCATTATTTTCATCGCTTCTATTATGCATAATGTTTTTCCGGGCTCAACAGCATCACCTATATTTATAAAAGGCGGGGAATCAGGGGATGGCGCCCTGTAAAAAGTTCCAACCATCGGAGATTTTACAGTATAAAAATTCTCTTTTACTTCTTTTTTTGCTTCAGCAGTTAAAGGGTTTGATGTCCCTGTCGTTGCTGGCTGGTTTGGTATATTTGATATTTGCGGTTGAACAAAAGATGATGCAGTTGCTTTTTTAAGCCCAATTTTTAAATCTTTTACTTCATAAATAAACTCTGCAAGACTGTTTTCATCCATAAGTTTAATTGCCTGTTTTACAAGTTCTAGATCTATTTTTTGAGTTTTACTTTTTTCCACTTCTTCTTTTCTCCCCATTTTTTATCACCACCTCATAATGAAATTTTATTCGCGCACACGCTCCACATATTCACCAGTTCTTGTGTCAACTCTTATCATATCACCTTCTTTTATAAATAAAGGAGCATTAACAATAGCCCCTGTTTCTAAGGTTACAGGTTTTGTAACTCCACCGGCCGAGTCACCTTTTATACCTGGTGGCGCCTGAACAACTTTCAAATCAACCTTTAGAGGCAATTTAATTCCGATTATTTCACTATTATACAATAACATATTTACTGCTATATCTTCTTTTAAAAACTGTTTACTATCGCCTAATTTTTCTTCTTCAAACTCAAATTGTTCATATGTCTCTGAATCAACAAAAACAAAAGTATTACCTGTCTTATATGAATAATGTAATTCTTTTAACTCTAAATTAACTTCCTGAAATTTATCATCAGGACTGAAAGTTCTTTCAACAACTGTTCCTACTTTGATATTTCTTATTTTTGCTCTAACAAGTGGTGCAAGACGCGGACGCTGCACATGCTGAAACTGCACAACTTCATAAATAAGATTATCCATCAGGAAAGTAACTCCTGGTCTGAAATCCATTGCACTTATCATTGCTTTATTCCTCCTTAAAAATTATAAAATAATCAAATTTTCATCTAATTTAGATAGTTTTTCAGGTTTTTCATTATTAATTAAATAATCGTCTTCTAATCTTAAACCGAATTTTTGGTCAAAATAGATTCCTGGTTCGCAGGTTAAAACCATTCCATTATTAAATTTTATCTTTTCTCTACTATTTATAAATGGCGGTTCATGGATATCTATACCTATTCCATGACCCAGAGAGTGTAAAAAAACATTATCTAAATTATATTTTTTTAAAAATATACGTGCTTTTCTGTCGGGCTTTTGGGCAAATTCGCCATTTTTATAAAATTTAAGAGAAAAATTTCTCGCATTTCTTAAAATTTCATAATATTTTTTTACCTCTGCAAAGTAAGAACCCATTATACCGAAGCCAACAACTCTTGTCAAGTCCGAACAATACGCTTTATATTTAACACCAGCATCTATAAGTATTAAAGTATTTTTTTTAAGTTTTGTATCATCTGTCCTATGATGCGGCACAGCCGAATTACTGCCAAATGCAATTATAGAATCAAAAGACAATCCATCTGCTTCATTCTTTTTTATAAAATATTCAAATTCTAAAGCGATATCCTTTTCTGTTATGTTTTCTTTTATATATTTTAAAATATGTAAAAAACCCTTTTCGGCAATTTCAATTGCCTTTTTTATTTTTTCTATCTCTTCTTTTGATTTTATCATTCTTAATTCATTTAAAATTTCGTTAAAAAAAATTTTTTTATTTTTAAGTAAAAGATATTCTGATAAAAGAGTTTTTTTACTTAATAAAATTTTTTTATAATTTTTAATTAAAAAATTTAAATCTTTTTTAAAATTTTTTGTGATAATTATTTCAAAATTATCATTTAAATTTTTGATTTCACCTTCATATCTTTTGTCAGTAATAAAGTATGCTTTTTTATTTGTTATTAATATTTTCGCAAATGTTCCTGTAAATTTAGTTAAATAAAAAATATCAGAAGGGTCAGATATAAAAAAAACAGAATTTTTTTGAAGCAAATTAAAAATCTTTTCTAATTTTTCAATCATTTTTTAGTAATTATTCCCAAATTATATTCTATAAAAAAATATAGTGGTTTTATTTTTTCAAATACATCAGATAAAAAGTTTACAGTTTCTATCAAAAATTTATTGTTAACAGGACATACCCTCGCTGAAAAGTTTTTTATCTCAAAAGGTAATCCTGTTGATAATAGTAATTTTTTAAAATTATTTTGGGAAAAATGGTTGTGTCCTTCCATCAAAGTAAGATGTAAATAAAAAATAGGGTTAAACCTGTTTGCTTCTATTATGATTACTCTTTTTTTTGTAACTCTGCAAAGTTCTTTTAAAGCAATTTCAGGATCCTGAGCGTGATGAAGCATATCTTTTTCTATAATAGTATCAAAAGAATTATCATCATATTTTAAATTCATTGCATCCCCCACAGAAAAATTAAGGTTATCTGAAATATAATTTTTCCAGTTTGCATGTTCAATTATATCAAAAGATTCTATCTTTTTAAAATATTCCGCAAGTAAAAATGAATCGCTTCCATCCCCACAGCCAGCATCCAACATTGTCTCGCCAACAAAATAAGGTTTAATTTTTTCAATTACTCTTTTCCTATAACTTAATACATTTTCTGGTATCTTATTTGTCATATTGCTTTAATTTTAAAATTATATTTTTTAAATCATCAGTTTTAAAAAATTTTCTGCCTGTAATTGCATTTGTAACAGACATATACATCTGAGAAATCAAATTTTTTATATCTGAAGGTAACTTTTCTGGTTTTGATTTTACTTTTTCTTTCCAGTTATTACCATATTTTTTCTTTGCTTCTTCTACTTCTGAAAACCATTGTGTTTTTCTATACCATCTGCGTGCAAATTCTTTACTTATATGAAAACCATCATATAAAAACCTGCATTCATCAGGAGTACCTAAAACATCAACAAGCATTAAATTACCTTTACCATCCACAGCAAATTCAAATTTACCATCAATATTTTCTATTCCTGCTTTTAAACATTCTTTTGTTATTAAATCATTTATTTGCAATATTAAATTTTTTAAAAGAGTAAAATTTTTATCATCAAGTCCTGATATTTTTTTTGCTTCTTCCCAGGATAAATATCTATCAACATGTTCTAATTTTGTTGATACATCTAAAATTGGTTTTGCAAGTGTCTCACCTGGCACAGGCTCATGGTCCAGCCCTAAGTCCTTAAAAGTGATAGAGCCGCTTTTTAATCTTTTAAATACGCTTGACCCTTCTGGTAGTTTATTTCTGTATATTATTTCAAGAGGAACTAAATAATTTATCATACCTTCATGATAAACAGAATAATCATAAGTATTATTTTCCTTATTATATACAGGCCTTATAACATTAACCATTTTAACTCGCATAATATTAACAGGATTATTTATTTCATTAAATTTTTTAATCTGGTTATCTTCTACAAGTCCTATAAAATGGGTCTTTATTCCTTTTTTTTCTAATAAATCAAAAAAATAAGATGAAAGCAAACATAATGCAGTGCCTTTGTTATCTATATGATCTGGCATTTCTCCCCAATCAAAAACAGAATATCTATTTGAAAAAATGAACTCTCCTTCACCTTCTTTTAAATCAGTTGGTTCTTTTAAAATTTTTACATCTTTTACACTACCCAATATAAGCCTCCTTTTATAATTAAGTTGATTTATTATACAATAAGAAATATATAAAATAAAGTTTAAAAAATATTTGTTATAGAAATTATGAGAGACATGGTATATACTTTAAGAAATTATAAATAATGGTAATAGTTTAGCCACTGGAAGAACAAAATTGATCAATAAATTTTTTCTGTTGTTATTTTAAAGTCAGGCGAATAATGCCCTTTGTCTTCTATTCCACCGTTCAATGAGCCTGATAAAGCAATCTTGCTTTTATCGCCGATCGCCTTCTCTACTTGTTTTCTTCCGCTTTTAACTGCCAGATTGCTTCCTTAAGCCTCATATACTTTTATTTTCCCCTCTGCCCTCCTCTTTTGGTTTTCTAAGAATGACACTACCAGGTGTTTCCTTACTAATAGCCACACTTTTACAAATGGACCCCTGCGGGCTGAACTATTACCCATTGCAAATGATTGCAGAACCAAAAAAGTATTACATATTATATGAATTTGCCCCTCGTGTATAAACTATTATTTATAAAACCATACTTATTTTTTAAAATGCTACAGAAAAGGAGATCATATGCGAGGAATCAAAATCTCCTTCCTGCCATAACTTCGGTAAAAATGCATAATCAAATCTTAACACCATATCATCCACAACAGATTTAACTCCAGCACCCGCAGTCAATCCATTTAAACTATTTGCCTCCAGCATATATCCCAGCCTTATCCCAAACATCTCATTATATAAATATTCCACCCCTATCCCTGTTTCCATATAATTATCTACGAAATTATATCTTATATCACTACCTATGGTAACCGTATGTCCTTCAATATTGATTGCTTCATAATTTGCTCCTAATCCTGCTTTTATCGGTAATTTCGTTTCCTCGCTATCAAATTTTATTCCTGTCCCGATATTCTGTCCAACTAATCCTAAACTTATGTTTTTATTTAAATAATACAATACACCTATATCAATACCCATTGCCCATGATGAATATTCTCCCAATTGACTATTTAAATATTTAATATTGCCTCCTATCAATAATTCTTTTGTAATTGCATAACTATATCCTAATATCCCTGCCAGGTCATAAACCTTTATTGCTTCACCTTCTATTGAATTATTGATATCTCTTTGTATAGTACTATGTATTATCCCTATACCTATTGAACCTATTTCCTGTATAGGCGCAACAAATGTCACAATCGCATTTCTTATATCCGCTATGTTTTTATCATAAGTAAACCCCAGTTCATAACTCCCTATATTTACCATTCCTGCTGGATTATAAAATATAGTATTAACATCATCTGCTTTGGCAATAAAGACACCTGCCATTGAAGCCGCTCTTGCTCCTGCATTAAAATTGAATATAGAACCTCCACTTTCTCCTATTGCCATTAAATTCATTATCATTAACAAAGTTACAGCAAAAATTATAAATATTCTTTTCATCTTCTCCTCCTGTATTTCATATTTTTAAAATTTACTTTTAAAATATAAATTTATAACAATAAATTTTTTTACTTAATAATTACAACTTTTAGTATCTCTTTTATATCCTGTGCTTTTATTCTTATTATATATATTCCTGAACCAACTTTATGTCCGGAAGAATTTGTCCCATCCCACTCAATTTTATAATCTAACTTAATGGACATCTCCTTTACCAATCTTCCGTTCCTTGTATATATCCAGATTTTACCATCCAGTCCAAAATATTTTTCAGGAATATTGATAATCACTTTCTCTGATTTTGATAAATTTACCAGATTTCTTGTTAATAAAATTTTTGCCACAGGTAACGGAGTCGGTGTAATTGTAAGTGTTGGTGTATTTGTATACCACGTTCCTGTTGGTGTTGCCGTAGATGTATTTGTCATTGTAAATGTC
>DYJU01000062.1 GCA_020722985.1 Candidatus Methylomirabilis sp. | reverse complement strand
GACGGTATATATACGTTATGGTTGCTATTATATTTACGAATTAAAATGTAGGGTATATGTTTTATTAATCAAGATAAGTATAATTTGAGTCTTGTTATAAGTATAGATTATTATTGAAGGACGTTTATATCCAATGAAAGTATGTATAGTGAATTTTGACCATTTAAAGGGAATTAATAAGGATACTGCCGGTGGATTTGGAACAAAATTTTCCGTTGGAACAAGTTTGTTTTCAAAGATTATTGAAAGGATGAAATGGAAGATTAAGATTCCAATTGTAATTTCTGGTTATATTGCTAGTATATTTTTAGAATTTGGTTGGACAGTTTGCACAAATTGTGGAGAAAATTATCCTCAATCTGATTTTTATGTTATACCAATTACCATCGTTGATTTTGAAAATGAATTGAGAATTGCTAAACTTGCTAAAGAACAATATAATGCTAAAATAATTTTATGGGGACCATTTTTAAAAGTTTTTTACAATAAGGTTAAAGATTTTGCTGATGCAGTAATCGTTGGTGAACCGGAAAGCAGCATAAGTGAGATTGCGAGAACAAAACAAATAAAAGAAAAAATATTATTCAGCAACCCCGTTGAAAATTTAGATAAATTACCATTTCCCAATTGGAATGTCTTTGATATTAGCAAATATAATTATTGGACTGTAATAAAAGCGAAGCCATTTTTACCTATTCTTTCTAGTAGGGGGTGTCCATATCCCTGCAAATTTTATTGCCCATATCCGGTATCACAGGGAACAGCCTTGCGTTTACGGAGTGTTAAAAATGTTAGTGATGAAATCAAATACTTGGTTGATAGATATAATATAAGAGGCTTAGTATTTCGGGACCCTATATTTACTTTGAGACGAGAACGGGCGTTAAATATTGCAAAGGAAATTAGCAAAAATAAAAATTCTATTGAATGGGGTATAGAAACTCGAATTGATAGTTTAGATGAATATTTAATAAATTATATGGCAGATGCCGGGTTAAAGTCAATTGAATGTGGAATTGAGTCCTTTAATGATGCTACTTTAATAAAAAATTTTAGAAATAATAATACAACCATTAATGAGATTGAAAAAGTGGTCTCGTTTTGTAATAAGAAAAAAATATCATTAACTTTGTTTTATATTATAGGATTGCCTAATAGTTCTGTAAAAGATGTAAAGGAAACAATCAGAATTGCAAAAAGTATCAATAGCTTAGGTGTTCAATTTACTATCTTCACACCATACCCTGGAACTCCATTTTTTAAAAAAACTTATGGGAATAGAATTCCTAAAAATATTAAGGAGTTTGATAGCTTTACACCTGTTTTTTCTAATATTAATCATGATGTTTTATTGAAATTAAAGGAGTATGCATTTGTGTCATACTATTTTAGGACCAAATGGCTTGGGAAATATTTTTTAAGGATATTTAGATGAAATATAAGAATGTAATTTTCTTTTTTTTCATGTTTGTTCTATTAATGGAAATTATTATTTTGAGGTTATGTCTTTATAGAAATCAACGAATAGAACAATTAATAATAAAAAAAGATCCATCTTTGCTTTTTAAACACAAAGAAAATTTTATGGTTGTTTGGAAAGATAAAAAATATATTACTGATAAAGAAGGATTTAGAAATTTTCGAAAAATAAATGTATGGAAGAGTTCAAATACAAAAAGAATATTTTGTTTGGGAGATTCAGCCACATTTGGATATAATATAACGGATACAAATACATATTCTGCAATATTAGAAAAATTATTAAATAAAAAAATGGGTGAATATAAATGGGAAGTTATAAACGCTGCCATAATTGGTGCCACCAGTTTTCAAATTAAAAAGTTAATTACAGAAAAGATTATTAAATATAAACCAGATTATATAATAATTTCCTGTGGGGTAAATGATCAGTACAATATATTAAATTGGTCTGAAATAGGAACCTTTAAACCATTTTCAGGAACGCACTTTTCTAAAATTTATTGTTTTACTGAAAATAATATAATACGACGTTTCAAAATTTTGCGTCTTTTAAAAGAGTTTTTTTGGAGAATAAAAATAGGGAGTTTGTATTATTTTAATAGGGATAAATATGATTATTTACATACTACGCCAGTAGTATGTAAAAAAGAATATGTTAATAATTTATATGAAAGTATTAACATAGCAAACCGAATGAAAGCAAAATGCATTATTCTACCAATGCCAAGTTTATATATCTATTCCAGAAGTAATATAGAACAAGAAAGAATATTTTTTTACAAAATAAAAGAGATGACAAAAAGTGAAATAGGAGGAATTAAATTGAAATTACTTGATTATAAAAAATTGATAATGCTATATATATATTCTGAATATAATAACTATAGTTTGTTATCTAAAAAAATTCTTAATTATATTGAAAAATATAAATATAAAATATATAATCAATATTTCATAACGAGTGAATATTTAAATGAATACTTAAAATATTTTAATAAATATTACATTAACGAAAGTCTATTCAATTTAATGGGGACATTGGAATATCAATATTTATTAAAACAAGTTGCGGTGAAGTGCAACTTGCCATATCTTGATGTAAGACTTCCTTATTTAAAATATGAATTAAAAAAGAAAGGAGGATATTTTTTACACGATAAGACAATTGATTTTTGGCATCCTAATGAAAAAGGACATAAATTAATTGCTGAGTATTTATATAATATTATTTCACAAAATTAGATTCACTTTTTTAAATGGTTGAGATATAATGATTAAAATAGGTACATTTTTTTTAATATATTTGTTTTTGCCTGGATTAATTTTAAAATTGTTGTTTTTTAGAAAAGATGAAAATATCTCATCTTTATCATGGATTCCTCTGATATTTATCTTCAGTATTATAATATTTAATTTATACAGCTTATCTGCCTATATATTTCATTTTTCTCATAAATTAGTTTTTTGTTTGGTTATATCAACCTCATTTGTAAGTATTATTTTATTATTGTTCTGTTCGCCAAAAAATAGAAAAAAATTATTTAAAAAAGATAAATTTTCGATTTTTGCAATATTAACTTTTTTGTTGACGGGATGCATTATTTTATTTCTTGCATATTACGGGGCTGCTCTTCATGGAGATGCTTTGGGGTTTTTAGGAATAATAAGAAAGATAGCAGGTTCTTCTAAAATATATAATTATGCTGCCTTTTATAAAGAATCTCAATTTGATGTGACGTATTTTAATAACCCCTGGTTTTTATTAATTTCTAACGTTATTTACATGACAAAAGAAGATTTAATTAAAGTTTGGTTAATTTTACCTATTTTTTTAGCACCCCTTATGATTTTATCTATATATAGCGCAGGAAAAACAATATTTAATTCAACAAAAGGAGGATGGTTATCCGCTATAGTTTTTATACTAATTTATGGGATAAGTGAGGGGATGTGGCCAATGAGAACATCCAATTTCCCTCAAGTATTAAATTACTTTATATTTTTTCCGGCATCTTTGAATCTATCTTTTTTGTATCTTAAATATAGAAAACCAAGATATATGATATTTGCTAGTCTAATAGGTTTTACGATGTTCTTTCTACATCCTGTTGGAATTCTTATTTTTAGCATAAGTTTAGGTTCTTTTGCAGTTGGCATATTTTTATTGAAAAGCAATAAAGAAGATGCAAAATTAATTTTATTTATTTTAATTATAACTTTTATTCTTCTATTACCCCACATTTTGTATCGTTTGCCAACTATAAAATTTAATAATTATTTTTATAAAATTTTGAGAGCAGAGGATAAAGTTATACTTTCAAAAAATTTATTTTATCTTAATCCTGCAAGGCTTTTTGCTCCTCATTATCTTGTGGAACCAGAATTTCCTGTTAAAAAAATATATAAATTTTATCCACGAATAAGTTATATTTTTGCGTTTTTGGTGTTATTCCCCTTATTATTAAAATATTTGAAAAAAGATGATTCTGCAGTATTTATATTTTCAAATATGATAACTGTACCTTTTGTTGTGCTCAATCCTATATTGCTATTTTTTTTAAAATATATTATTCCTCTTCAGATACTTAATGAATTTACGCAAATTAGCCCGGTTGTTTTTATTTACGCTTTTTTCTTATTAAAAATATTGCAAAAAATGGATAATTATATGAAACCCAAAAATTCAGAAATGGTATTATTTAGTTTTTTATTTTTTATATTTCTATTTCCAATATTCAATAGAAATCTTGTATGGAGATTATCTCACGAGCCATATCCTATTACATTTGATAGTCAAAATGCAGTCATTAGACCCGAATATCCTATCTATGGTTTTAAGATTAATCCCGTATTAAGTTATATGAGCAAAAATATTTCTCCCCTATCTGTAATACTGGCAAATAAAGAATTAAGTTTAATAGTTCCTGCTTTTTGCAATAATTATGTAGCGGTAACTTACGTAGGACACGTTTCTGCAATCGTAAAAGATCAAAATTTAAGAGAAAAAGTAATTAAAACGGTGTTAAACAGTACCAATATTGAAGAAATAAAAAGAGCACTTGCTAAATATAAAGTAAAATATATTTTACTTTATATAGAAGAAACAAATGAAAAAGATTTTAGAAAAAACAAAGATGTTTTTAAACAAATTTATTACGACAATAATTTCGTTATTTTTAAAGTTAAAAAATATTAATTTTTTTTAAAAATATACAATACATGTGGATGAAGTATATTGCTACAGTCTATTTTTGTTACTAAGCTAAAATTATTTTTTTTTGCTAAATCAGCTAATTTTTTCTCATTTAAAATAAAAAGTTTTTGTTTGTATATTTTTTCCCACATTTTTTCACCTAAAAAAAAACGAATGTTATTTATTAAAAATTCCTGGACCACAAGTAATAAATATTTTATTTTAGGCTTCGTGGAAAAATCGTTAATTATTAATATGCCAGTTGAGTTTAAGGAATTATAACATTTTTTTAACAAATTTGATTTTTTATCATTGTTAAGATAACAAAATACATCTATCATAAATATAGCATCACATTTTGCTTGTTTGAAATTTAATATGTTCGCTTTTATAAACTTGATTTTTTTTTCTTTATCAATAAGTTTTCCTATTGTTAAGCGGTTTTCAATTAAATCGTAGGCATAAATTTTTCTTCCTGGAGAAAGCTGATAAAACAGATTGTCAACAAATCCATACCCACAGCCCAAATCAACAATTTTTCCTTGTTTAGGTATATACTTTTCTATTAAAGAAAGGCAGGAAAATCCTATAGATCTTATTCCAAAATAGAGTTTAATTTGTAATGATTGTTTTTTATACAAGTTTAATATTTCATTATATTTTTTTTTAAACATACTTTTCTGGTTTTTTAAGTTCAATTCTTTTCTATCTTTTATAGCATATACTACTAATTTATTTCCCATTCCAATCATATCTGAAAATAGAGATAAAATTTTTATAATGTTTTTTATTAATTTTGAATGAGTATATTTTTTATCAGAATCCTCCGAAAAAATTATATTTAAATTGCTTGATTTTTTATAAAGTTTTTTTATTGTAAACCCACCAGTATTTAATAAATTTTTAATGGTTTTAGTAGAAAAATATATCAAATGAAGTGGGTAAAACAGCTCCTTGATTGCAAAATCTATTTTATCAAAACTTAAAAAATATATAATATGAGCAAGTTTAAAAAGCAATCCATTTACATTTGGTGTTTCTAAACAAAAAATACCGTTTTCTTTTAATATTTTAAACACTATTGAAATAAATTTTTGTGGATTATCTATATGTTCTATAAAATCCCAAGATGTAACCACATCAAATGTTTCTTTTTTATATGATGTCTCCAGTATTGAGCTGTTTTTTATTTTTATGTTAAAATGTTTTCTTGCATAGTTAACAGCATACTTTGAAATATCTATTCCTTCAACTTTAAATCCGTTTTTTCGTGCAAGATTTAAAAAATATCCCCAGCCGCATCCAATATCTAACAACTTCCCATTTTTTTTATATCGTTTAATAATATGTAATTTTTTTTGGGAAATTTTTTCATATTCCTGTCTGTATTTTAAATAAGTATATTCTAATCTTTTTGTATAACAATTGTAGATAGATTTTATTTTTTTTCTATTCCATTTTTTGGATGATATTTTTTGAAATATAAAACCGCACGTTTTACATTTTAGTACAGTAATAGAATTGATTCTATATAATGTTTTTATATTATCAGAATTACATATTTTACAAACGTTCATTATCTAATTTTACCACCCGTAAAGCAGTTTTTATTTGTCTTATTAATTCTCTTAAAGACCGTATTTTTTTTATTCTGTATAATATATAAGAGGGTCTCAAATAAAAAGTCTTGTAAGCATAGTTTAAAAGTTTTATAAGTTGATGTTTTGATAGATATTCTGTCCAGTAATCAGGTGAAAAATTTTTAGTTGGTCTTTTTGCAAAGTTAAGCCATTTCTCACTATTTATAATTCCCTTTTTTATTCCCATTTGAAATAATTCCGTGCCAGGATACGGTGTCGTAATTGTAAATTGAGCAAAATCCAGTTTTAGTTTTTTTGCAAATCTGATCGTATTTAGTATATCATCTTTCGTTTCGCATGGGGACCCTAACATAAAATCTCCGTATGTAAGTATCCCTGCTTCTTTTGTGTCTCGTATGATTTTTTTTACCTGTTCAATAGTTGTTCCTTTTTTTAATATATTTAAAGTTTTTTGGTTCCCTGTTTCTATACCATAGCCAATTCGTGTACAGCCTGCTTCTTTCATCTTTTTTAACAGAGAATAATTTACATTGTCTACTCTTCCTCTGACTTCCCATTTTATATTTAATTTTTTACGTATAATTTCATCACATAAATCTATTATTCGGTTTTTATCCACAGTAAATGTGTCATCTATAAAAAATATATCATTTATACCCAATTTTTTGATTTCTTCAATTTCTTTAATTATATTTGTAACAGACCTTTTTCTATATTTATTTCCCATACTTCTATAACAAAAGGTGCATTTATAGGGACATCCTCTACTTGTAAGCATTGTTGTGGTATATTTTTCGTCACTAAGGAAACAGAAATAATCTTTATATGGGACAAGTGTTCTGTCAGGGAAAGGAAGTATGTCAATATTTTCAATAAATGGACGTATGGGATTAATGATTGTCTGCCCATTTTCTTTAAATACAACGCCAGATATACCTTTTAATGGTTTATTTTTATCAAGTTTTTCTAATAATTCTAAAAAAGTAAGTTCTCCTTCGCCCATAACAGCGGAGTCAACAAATTGTAAATTTACAGTTTCGTATGGATATAATGTCGGATGAGGTCCCCCTATCGTTATATGAATATTTTTATCTACACTTTTTACAGTTCTTGCAACCAATAATGCATCTATTAGCATAAATGTCGAGGTGTAAATACCCACAACATCCGGCTTATATTTTTTTATTTTGTTTTTAATATCATTATACGAAAGTTTTTCAACTTGAGCATCTAAAATCTTTATCTTATGAGATGTGTTCTGTTTGATATAAGACGCAATATAGAGTAATCCTAATGGTGGATAAAATGATTCAATTTTCTCAAATAATTCAGGCCAGTTGTGTGGTATCAAGTTAAAATTAGGGGGATATATTAATAATACTTTCATAGTATATTATTATTTAGCCATATAATATTTTTAGGAATACAGATAATAATGCCCTTATGCTACGATCTAAAAAATGTATAAAATTCATCTGGCCTATAATCTTTAAATTTGATATTATAGTTTTTTTTCTAAAATAAAAACGAAAATACATTAATCGCACATATTTTTTAATAATTCTTTTTTTTACTGTATTGGGAATAAAAACTAAATTCATAGTGGTCATTTTATTCCAATTTTCTTTAAATCTGCCATATTTGTGTATATCAATATATGCCGGGCTTCCATGAAAAGGTGTAAAATATGTTATATGAAAGTCGTCAATTGAGTTATTAAGTAAAAATTTATAACTTTCTTGCAATGTAACTTTAGTTTCTAAAATATTTGCTACCATAAAATATCCCCAAATCCTTAATCCTACTTTTTTAGTCATACTTAAAGTATTCTTAATTACATCAGTAGTAATCCCTTTATTTAAGACTTTTAATATTTTATCTGAACCACTTTCTATTCCGTATCCAATTCTCCAACATCCTGCTTTTTTCATTAGTTTTAGCAATGGAAAATCAATAGTATCTATTCTTGACTGGCAGCTCCAAGATATATTAATATTTTTCATAAGTAAAGTTTCACAAAAGTTTTCTAATCTTTTTTAGAAAGAGTAAAAATGTCATCCATAAACTCGATTTCTTTTATACCGAATTTTTTTTGCATAGAAGTTATAAAATCAACCATATATTCCACAGTAAATTCTCTATATTTATTCCCAAAAATTGTCTTGTCACAAAAAATACAGTTAAATGGACAACCCCGTGAACTTAAAAAAGGAATAGCGGGTAATTTAAGATAAGAATTAATGCCTGGATGATATTTGAATGGAAATCCAGGTAATAAATCAAAAGCAGGAAAAGGAAGTATAGATAAATCTTTGATAAGTTCCCTGTTTTCTGTTTGAACTAATTCCTCATTTTTTCTATATATAATTCCTCTTATATTTTTTAAGTCATCTCCCGATTTTATGGTGTTGATGAGATCTACTATTGTTTGTTCCCCTTCTCCGATTACACCAATATCAAACTGTTTATACAGTTCCATCGTTTTTTTAGGTAGTGCTGAAATATGTGGCCCTCCAATAACAGAAGTAAATGTTATATGCTTTTTTAATTTATGGGCGATTATAGCCGCAGAATTTATTTCTGGAGTTGTAGCTGTAAATCCTATGACTTTAGTCTTTAATGATTTAATTTCTTTAATGAGAGATGATATTCTAAATTTTTGGATTGATAAATCAAATATTCTTGTCGAGATATTATGTTTTCTACAATATGAAGCAAGTGAACAAATGCCAAAATTGGGATGTCTATTATTAATAGCAGCGAAAGGTCCATACATTTGATACAGAGTAAAATAAGGTTTGATAAAAATAATATCCATAATTTTTAAAATATTATCATGAGCATGATATTAAAAGATTAAACTATATTTTAATTATAATCAAATATATAGTAATAAATAATAAAAGTCAATATTAATGGCTGAAAAACACTTTTTTTTAAAAAAAATGTTTACATTAAACTTGACTTTTGGAATATCTTAAAGTATATTAATATTAATGTATAACATTTTAGTTTATCTAAAGAATTTGTTTGCCTTCTTAATTCTTTAAAACGGAGGTGGGTATTATGCTCAAGCGGATATTTTTTTTAATATTAGTTTTTCTCTCATTATCGAAAATTTCATATTCCGCACTTATAGATCAGACAAACGGTGCAGTTACTTTTTTTACTAATTATGATGCTTGGTACCAATATAGTGAAATCCTACCAAATTATCCGTATTATGGGGGCTATTCAATCGGCAGCGGAGGAGGAGCAGCGGCTATTGGTAATGTTGCAACGATCGAATTCTATGGAACTGGGGTGAGATTATTAACAGACATATCTAGTAATTATGGAACGAATGATGTTTATTTATCAACAATAGATACGCCACAAAGTTTAAATGAAAAAATAACAAATGTTACAATTACTCCTGTAAATAGTGTAAGCTTTTTTACTAATGTGAATGATTACTTTACAATGCGTTATAGGACACTTGTTTCCAATTTAACTTTTGGCCATTATGTTGTTGGAGTAAAATTTTGTGGAAGAGCTTCGGCAGGTGTAGCGGGAGATTACCTTGAAGTAGATGGATTTGATTTCTATCATGCTGTTGGTCCAATTAAAAATGTTAATGTAAATAGTAATTATGCTTATAGGGGGACTAAAAATAATCCTGTTCTTTCTTTTAAATGTATTGATGTTGATGGACATTCAATTACAAATATCAGCGTTACTAATCTTGGAACTATGCAGAATGGAGTTGATATAGAGAAGGTTAAACTCTATTATGATGTTAATGGTGATTATACTTATGATACAGGAGATTCCTTTATTATGGATGGCACATATTCTGCTGGAAAATGGGATTTTACTTCTCTTAATATTGCTTCTGGCACTAATTTAATCATTACTGTGGATATAACGAATACAACAACCAATTATGGTTGTTCTTTTAAATCTGCTATTATGCCAGGATATGTGAGTTGTATAAGTAATGCCCAAAACAATAATAGTATAACAAATGGCATAAGTTTAAAAATTGTTTATCCACCATACCCAGTGAAAAATCTTGATGCGCCTGCAACTAATTCTATTTATCCAATGACAAATGCGCTTGCAGCTAATTTTATTATGCATGACCTACAAACAAATAATGTTCATACTGTTATAGTTTCTAATATTGGCACAGCACAAACATCATCAATTGCAAAGTTAAAACTGTTTAAAGATAATGGTGATGGCTTACCTTTTACAGGTGATGAAACATTGGCTGGCGTTTTAATAGCGCCTATTACTAATAAATGGATATTTACAAATCTTAATATTGCTCCTTATGAACAAGCAAATATGGATACATTATTTCTTACAGTAGATTTTTCCCAGACTGCTTCAGGAGGAGAGACATTTCAGGCTGTGA
>DYJU01000061.1 GCA_020722985.1 Candidatus Methylomirabilis sp. | reverse complement strand
AAGTCAGGCGAACGATAACTTATGCATTTTATTCCACAATTATTTGAGCCTGATAAAACAATCTTGCTTTTATATCCGATTGCCTTTTAGTGTTGTCTTCTTTCGTTTTCAACAATAAGATTGCTTCCTTAATCCTCATATTCCCCTTATTCCCCCTTCTTAATTCCTCTTTCAGTTTTCTAAAAATGACACCTTCAAGAATTTCCTACCAATAACTGAACTTTTACGAGTATCTCCTTGTTATCTGAATAATTACCTTAAACTTTGAGCATTAAACATCATTTTAATCACAAAATTATACAAATATTTTTGCAACGACATATTCAGGATTGTTACCCAGAGTCCTTTGAACCTGAGCGTCTTCTCTTACTATTTTCCTCACCACTTCTTTTGCCTGTTCATAATTTCTGTTATAATATTTTACTATTGTATCTCTTACTTCCGTTGGTTCTGTCTGAGCAACATATTGTAAAAGTAATTTTACATTATTTTCTATACTATAAATAGTTGCGTATCTTAATAAGACACATACCTTTCTTTTACTCATTTTTGGTGGTGGACCTAATCCATTTACAACATTAAATACAAAATCGATATAATCCTGGACTGCATCTTCGCGGGAAGCAGCATCAACAAGTTCAGAAGTAATTGCAAGGTTGAATTTTTTATCTTCTCCTGTCCATTTGACCTGCGCCTTTTTTTCTATTTTTCCTGTATAATCTCCCATAAAGGTTCCTTCATTAATTTCCCCACGGTAATTATAAATTGGATCTTTCGCAAGATAAAGTCCTACTGCCTTCATAATCTGCACATCAACAGATGTAAATGAAACATTTGCTCCTTTTTTGGCAGGTTCGCCACTTACAAAACCCATTACGAATCTGTCTTCTAAAAAATCAACATAATTTCTTATAGGTTCAATTATTATAGGTGGGATGACATATAAACCGTCACTATCTTTTGGAAATGCATTGATATGAATTGATGCAATTTTTTCAAGTGCTTTAAGAACATTTTCTATGGTGCAAAAATAACTTTCATTTGCTTTCTCAATATCCTGCAATTGTGAATCTAAAAGAATTCTCGCTCCTGAAAATGGAACCCTGTTGGGCGACTTTTCTGCAGCATTCACTATAAAACTATTAATTATTGATATATCCCGCTTGATTAAATCTAAATGTTCTTCTTTATAAGAATCAACAACCCTTGATTCTTCTTCTGCTACCATTGTTTCAACCTTTTCAAGTTCTGCTTCTTTCTGTCTCACATCATCTATTTTTCCCTTTATTTCAATTAATCCTTCGTTTGCCCTTGTAAAAATTTCCGCATAAAGTTTCGTAAAATCCGCAAGTGCCCTTGATATCATTTCAATCCTTTCTTCCAATGCTTTTCTTAATTTAAATTCTTCGCCTGATATTTTTTTACCTTTCTGAAGTAAATCAAAATATTTTTTTATTGCTTCAAAATTTGCTTTTAAACTTTTCAGTTTAACAGTATCCATTCCAGAAAGCTGGTCTATATAATTACCTATCGTTCTTATTAAATTAGCACCTGCTTTTAAACTGTCGTTTTTCTTCCACTCTAAACTCGCCCTTAATTTTTTAGGGTCAATTTTTTCTTCAGCCGTTCTTCTTTTTTTACCGGAAGTATCAATCAATGGTATTTTGCCTTCTGCGATTGCTTTCATTTTATCAAGGGTGGAAAAAATAAAATCTTTAAATGGTGATTCTGGCCTATTTTCAAATGTCTCAAAGAGTTTTGTATAAACATAACTATCTAAAAGTTTAATCTCTTTACCATTTATATTAACAATGTCTGCAATAGCTCCAGTTGTTAAAAATAATCGCTGGTATTTATTTAAATTATTCAACCGTGTATTTATTAAAGTAGTTACCAGGGTATTATATGCATTTCTTAATTTATTTACTTTTACAACATCATCTATTTTATTTCCACTGTCTGACTTTTCTTTCGAAAAAAATTCAATTGCTGTTAAAACTGTTTCTTTCACTTCTCCATCAATACCCTCTAAAACATAATTTATCGCTTCCCCTGGTTTTACTTCTACTTTTATTTCTGACATCAAATTCACTCCCTTCCATATATTATATTTTTTATTTTTTATTATGAAACATCTTTCCGATTAATTTTTAAAAAAAATAAACTATCTATTTTGAAGTTTTCTTTTCTGAAGTTCCTGGCTAATAACCACCGAAATTTTTGGATTTTTAAGCAGAATTTTTTTAAAATCAGATTTATATAAAACAAATAATTCTGTTGGTTCTTCTGCTATAACTGTTGCAGTTCTTGGTTCATCAGTTACAAGAGCCATCTCTCCAAAAAAACTACCATCAGTCAATTCTGCGACTTTTTTTTGACTAATAAGTCCTTTTTTAATATGAACAGAAACTTTGCCATAACTTATTAAATAAAAAGCATCTCCAACATCTCCCTGCTTTATTATAACTGTTCCAGGTGCTACTTTTCTTTTTCTTAATGCTTTAATAAGCAAATCAAGTTCATCAAAATGTAAAGAGTAAAAAAAATCAACTTTCAACAATGTCTGCCGCAATTTTGTTATATCATCCTGCATTAGACACCTTCCTTATTTTTTTTTTTATTTTACAACTTTTTATTCCTTATGTCAATATATTAAAAGTTTTGGAGTTTCCCCATTTTTTTAGTAGCATCCGCATGTGCCGTCATGTGAAACTGAAAACCATTTGTTTCCTAACATTCTTGACTTCTCCCTTTATCATATCCTCCCACCCGCTATTAAACAATATATGATACAATTCGTTGGCTAACGGCATATTGAATTTTTACTTCAATTTGCAATAGAAAAAAAATCTTAATTTTATTACCAATTGCCTTTTAATCTTGTCTTCTTCCGTTTTTTAACTGCAAGATTGCTTCCTTCGGTTCATACGTACTTATTTTCCATTTTGCATACCTCTTTCAGTTTCCTAAGAATGACACCGCCAAGTGATTCCTTACCAATAGACACACTTTTATAAGTGGACTTCTGGTGGCTGAACTATTATGGAAATAATTTGCATCCCATCTTCCGACAATCTATATCCCGCATCTGACAAAGTATGAACATTTTAATAATAAATCTTAAATTTTATATCTTTAAATTATATCCCTTTTTCTTTTTCTTAAAATTTACTCCTGCGCGTATATCTTCTATTTTATCTCTTAAAAGCGCCGCCTTTTCAAAATTTAAATTTTTAGCTTCCTTAAACATTTCTTCCTCTAATTTTTTTATTAAATCACTTTTATCTTTATACTTTATTTCTAACTCTTCTTCTAAAAGTGGGACAGTAAAATAATCCATCTCATAAATACTTGCATCTATGTCCCTTATCTTTTTTGTTATAGTTTTCGGCACAATATTATTTTTTTTGTTATACTCCATTTGCTTTTTTCTTCTTCTTTCTGTTTCAGAAATTGCTTTTTTCATTGAATCTGTTATTTTATCAGCAAATAAAATAACTTTTCCTTTTATGTTTCTTGATGCTCTTCCTATTGTCTGAATTAAAGAAGTATCTGATCTTAAAAAGCCTTCTTTATCAGCGTCTAAAATAGCAACAAGTGATACCTCGGGTATATCAAGCCCTTCTCTTAATAAATTAATACCAATGAGTGCTGTAAATCTACCCTGTCGCAATTCTCTTATTATTTTTACCCTATCTAAAGTATCAATATCAGAATGAAGATATTTTGCCTTTATCCCTTTTTCTAAAAGAAAAGCAGTTAAACTTTCTGCCATTTTTTTTGTCAGCGTTGTAACCAGAACCCTTTCTTTTTTTTCTTCCCTTTTTAATATTTCTTGCATCAACTCATCAATCTGATTTTTTACAGGACGTATTATTACTTCCGGATCAACAAGACCTGTTGGTCTCACTATCTGTTCTACAATATTTTCTTTACCACTCATTTTAATTTCATACTCTGCTGGTGTGGCAGAAACAAAAATAACCCGATTTATCTTTTTTTCAAATTCTTCAAAAGTAAGGGGCCTGTTATCATAAGCGCACGGCAATCTAAAACCATAATCTACTAAATTTTTCTTTCTTGAATAATCTCCTGCATGCATACTATGTAACTGCGGTATTGAAACATGCGACTCATCAATAAACATTAAAAAGTCTTCAGAAAAATAATCAAGGAGTGTAAATGGCGGTTGTCCTGGTTGCCTACCTCCTATTATTCGCGAATAATTTTCTATACCTTTACAGTACCCCATCTCTGAAAGCATCTCAATATCATATTCAGTTCTGGTTTTTAACCTCTCATATTCAACCGGTTTATCTTTAAAAAATTTTAATCTTTCTTCTAATTCTTTTTTTATTTCTTCTATTACTCCTTCAATTGTTTCAGGTGGCATCACATAATGGGTTCCTGGATAAACCATTATTCTTTTAAATTTGTTTAATTCTTTTTTTTCAACAGGATCTATTTCAAAAATTTTTTCTATACTATTACCATTCATATCAATTCTTAAAGCGGATGTTGAATACGCCGGAAATATTTCTATTATATCTCCTTTTATCCTGAATATTCCCTGATAAAATTCAAATTCATTCCTTTGATATTGCATATCAATAAGTTTTACAGAAATTTCTCGTGGGGAAATTTTCATACCTTCTTCTAAATATAAAACCATTTTTTTATAATTTTCGGGTGAACCTATTCCATAAATACATGAAACACTTGCAACAATAATAACATCCCTGCGGGTTAATAATTTATGAGTTGCAGCCATCCGCATTCTATCCAGTTCATCATTTATTGAAGCATCTTTTTCAATATACATATCTCTCTGCGGTATATATGCTTCTGGCTGATAATAATCATAATATGAAACGAAATACTCAACTGCATTTTCAGGGAAAAATTCTTTAAATTCCATATAAAGTTGAGCAGCAAGCGTCTTGTTATGCGAAATAACAAGAGTTGGTTTATTTACTTTTTCTATAACCGCAGCCATAGTAAAGGTCTTACCCGAACCTGTAACTCCAAGAAGGGTTTGAAATTTTTTTTGCTTCTTTATGCCATCTGATAACTTTTTTATTGCTTCTGGTTGGTCTCCGGCTGGTCTAAACCCTGCTTTTAATTTAAATTTTTCCATGAATTAAAAAGAATATATTATAATTTTTGCCTTTTTGTTATCTCTTCTAAAATATGCTTTACTTCTGGATTATCAGGAAACTTTTCATATATCTTATTATAAATATGAAGTGCTTCTTTTATCTGTCCCTGGTTAATATAGATATATACTGTTGTAATTATGGAATCCAAATTATCATTATTAACTTCTATTTCTGGCATTTTTTTATCCTGCAAATTTTCCTTTTTGTTAAGTAAATCATCTTCTGTTCCGAGTTTTGGAATTTCATATGATTTTTTAAGAGTATCAAATATTTTGCTTTTATCTTCTTCAATAGGTTCTCCTCTTTGCTGCTGAAAAGTTTCTCTTTGCTTTTTCCATTTTTCTATCGCTTCCTTTTTCGCTCTTTCCAGTAATTCTCGTTTTTTTTCTTCCTGCTCTTTCATTATTCTTTGAATTTCTTCTTTTTTTAATTTTTCTTTTCTCTGGGCTTCTTCAAGTTTTTGCTTTAATTCAACAGCAGCTGTCCGAATAATTTCTGCCTCCTTTTGTTCCAATTCCTGCTGTATTTTTTTTTCTTCTTCTAAAAGTCTTTTTGCTCTTTCTTCTTCTTCTTTTATTATCTGCATCTGTCTTTCTTCTAAAGCTTTTCTTTTTGCTTCTGCCAGTCTATCAACAGAAGATTTATCAATTTTTTCCCACACCTGCTGTCCAACCTGCTGTCCCATGCTTTGCTGAGCTATCATAAAATAAACGTTATGTAATTTTTGTCGTAAGTCATTATTTGATGGGGCAAGTTTTAATGCAGTGATATACGTTTCAACAGCACCATCATAATCGCCATTTTTTATATAATTCTGAGCCATTTTGTCAAATTTTGCTATTAAATCTTCATTTCCTGAAACTGTTTCTTTTTTTGTTTCTTCAATTTTTTTTGTTCTCTGTTGATATATATTTTCTTCTTCTTTTACCTGTTTTAATTTTTCTATTATCGGAAACTCTTCGCTATCAAATTCTTTTATATTTTCATATATATCTTTTGCTTCTCCATATTCATGCTGAATTGCCTTATTTTCCGCAGTATGGATAAGTGAACGAAGCGCTAATTTTAATTTATTTTTTAACCTCGATTCATCCGGATAAATTTTAATAAGTTTTTTAATAAGACGCACCATCTTATCATACATTTCTTTTTGTTCAAAAATAGTTAATGCGCCAATATAAGCTTCTATTGCCTGTTTGGGCTGGTTATCCTTTAAACAAGCATCGCCAAGCATATTTAATATATTAAAATCATTTTTATCTTCTTCATATAATCTTCTGTATAAATTTATCGCCTTTTTATATTCCTTGTTCTGATAATATGTAAAAGCAAGTTTAACGCTTAATTTCTTTTCTTCTTCATTCATCATTTATTTTTCACCATTTTTTATTTTTTTTAATTATATTATTTTAATTTTTAAAATCAATCACCTTTTTATTTTGTTATCAATTCTAATTCTACACGCCTTCCGCTTTTTGCTATCTCTTCCTTTGATATTGAATCAAAATATTTGCCATCCCCATAAGCATTTATATAAATATTTTCCTCTGGTATATCTTCATATTTTACCATATAATACTTTACTGCCAATACTCTTTGTTGGGAAAGTTCTAAATTTTTATCCGAATTCCCTTCAAAATCAGTTGCATATCCTTTAATAAAAAGTAAATAATTTTTTGCATATTTTTTTAATGCCTCTGCTCCCTGATTTAAATACGTGTATTCATCAACCTGTATTTCTTTACTTTTATCGGAAAAATCAATGGCAGCAAGAGTTAATTGCAAACCAACTTCTGTAAATTCAGGGAAAGCCGATTGAAAAACTCCTTCCTTTTTTACAACAATTTCATTTTTTTGTGTAACAAGTAAATTATATCTATAAAAACTACCTTCTCTCTGATATTCATTTCTTTCATCTGAACCATCCCATTTAATTACTTTTACCCCAGCGCCTTTATTTCTAAAACTTTTAATAATATTCTTTTTTTCATCTAAAATTTCTAAATCAAATTTTTTTATTTTCTCCGGTTCTCTAAAATCAAACAAAAAATTCACACTGTTTTTGCCTATTTTAAATATTCTGTTCCTCAAATCAACTTTTATAAATGTTATATAAGTATCAACAGTAAATAACTCACTTAAATTATATTCATTTCCGGCAAAATCACGCATAGTTAAATTTATACGATATTTACCATCCTTTATAGTATTATCAAGAGCGTCTTTGCCATCCCAGATAAGTTTATCTGGAAATCCACTTCCTGAAAATTTTCTCACAATATGCCCCGCTTCATCTTTAATAAGTAATATCCATGCATCAATATCTCTATATTTTGAAGTTATTAAAATTCGCAGGTTTTTTATATTACTATTTTCAACAGGTGCAAAAATTTTAGGAAAAATTTTCTGGTCAAATACAGGTGGAGTTAAATCAACTGTAATCACTTTCACTGTTTTATAAATTTCTTTATCATTATAATAAACTGAAAATAAAACTTCATAATCTCCATCTTTTGCAACTCCGCCGTCAGGCAATCTGCCATCCCAGATAATTTCTGCTTTAGGGAGTTCTATCCTGCTTTCTTCTTTTATAACTTTTTTATTTTTATCAAGTATTTTAAAAATCCATTTTGTGTTTTTTATATCAACAGGATAATTTCTTATTATAAATGATATTCTATCATTTATTCCGTCTTTATTCGGTGAAAAATATTTAGATGAAAAAGAAATCTCTGTCCTTTTGAATTTATCCGCAATTATTTTTAAAACCGCTTCTAATTCTTCTGGCTTTACTTTTGCTTCTATTAGTTCTTCTTTATATACTGCTTTTACTTTTTCTCCTAATAAATATGAAAAATCTATTTTATGTGTTTCATTCAAATAATCAAAATCGGGTATATAAACATAATTAAAAATAAAATTTTCTCTGCCATAAGAAAACCCAAAAGTTAATTTATAAAACGGAGAGGTTGCTTCTTTTAAGTTTATACCTGTTCTAAATCCAAAATTACCTATAACTTTACTCAAAAACCATTTTTCTATACCAAAATGCAATGCTCTTTTATCATTCTTTTTGCTTCCATAATTAATAATATCAATGTCTAACGCAACATTAAAACTATCATCAGGTTTTAATACAGAACCGATTTTAAAAAGTATTGGTATTTTTTCTTTTACATTATTATTCCATGATATTGTTGTATCAATATCCTGAATAAGTAAACCAAACCTTATTTTCTTTTCTAAAATTTCAGGGAAATACAAAAAACCCATATCAATACCTGTAGCGTTTCCGTTTATTTCATAACCACGGAAATAATTATTAATAAATTTTAAATTCACACCACCTGAAATTAATTTTTTCTCATCAAGATATGTGGAATAACTTAAAACCAGAGAATTATTTTCAAAGGTTGATTGCGAATAAGTATTGTGAAGGAAACTAATTGCGATTGCCATATTGTCAGGTAATATATGTGTATAATTTCCACCATAATTTAATTGCTGTCCCTTAAATATAAAATCATAAAACAAATTTATATTCGTTCTTTCAGAAAGAATAATTCCTCCTGGATTCCAGAAAAAAGAAGAAAAATCATCAGAAACCGCGCAAAAAGCACCACCCATACCCACAGCTCTTACACCAGGCGCTTTTAAAATATCATCACTGGTAAATGCACCCACATAAATATTTAATGATAATAAAAATCCAATTATTATAAAAATCTTTTTTAATAAATATCCCTTTATTTTATTGTTTATTTTTTTATTATTAATCATTTCTTAAATTTTAAGATAATCATACAAAAAAATCAATAAATAAATGTCTTTAAAAAGTGGGCCCCCAACCGACGAAAGTCGGTGGTTTCCACAAAAAATTCAATCAACTTCATTGATTGACCAAGGGAGTAACCTCCATCGGAACCCTCTTGGTAAAGTGTAATAGTTTGGCCGCCGGTAGAACAAAATTAGTCCATAAATAAATTTCTTGTTCTGTCATTTTAAAGGCAGGCGAATGATAATTTATGACTCCTATTCCTTCATTTAATGAGCCTGACAAAGCAATCTTGATTTTATTCGATTGTTTTCTCTACTTGGCTTCTCGCGTTTTTAACTGCCAGATTGCTTCCTTAAGCCTCATATACCCTTATTTTCCCTTCTGCCCTCCTCTTTCGGCTTCCTAAGAATGACAATGCCATATATTTACCTACTGATAGTTAAACTTTTCCAAGTTCACTTCTGGTGGCTGAACTATTACGGTAAAGTAGATAAAACTTTGATTTATATTAGCATTCATTCATCCCCAAATAAAAGTTTGGGGTTTACTGAATGCTATTTCAATAAAAAGCCATAGTTTATATAAATAAACTATGGCTTTTTTATTATAATTTTTTAAATTATAACACCGCTTTTTTTAAATCTTTTGCAACTCTAAATTTTACCACTTTTTTTGCTGGAATCTGTATCTGCTCACCGGTCATAGGGTTTCTTCCTGTTCTTGCTGGCCTATCTTTTACTGCAAATACCCCAAGCCCTGGTAATTTAACCTTCTTCTCACTTTTCAAAGTACTCACAACAACTTCTGTAAATGCTTCAAGTACTTTTTTCACATCTTTTTTTTCAACACTTGACGTAGTCGCTAATTTTTCTACAAATTCGCTTTTTGTCATTTTATTCCTCCTTTTTTTAATTTTATTTTATTTGAATCTCCAATGCAAATCAATGAATGGTAAATAAAATAAATTTTCTCTTACAAGTGTATAAATTCCAATTTTTAACCTGAAAATATCACCTATTGCCCATTCTATTCCACCACCTGCATCATATTCTACTTTTTGAAGTAAATTTATGACTCCTTCAATAAAAAATCTGGTTATTTTGCCCTGCTGTATTATAGCATCTAATAGAATTTTAGATGAATTTGCTGTTCCTGTATAATTTAAAATCGCATTATCTGAAGAAGAAATAGACGTTGATGCATCAATTCCATTGTATATATACGCTCCTGATAAATAAAAACTTTCTGTTAACTTTTTCGTTGTATAACCACCAATATTATACCATCTTATAGTTACATTACTATTACTATTATTATCTGATGAGTTTGTTGAAAAAGAAAACTGTGAAAAACTCCCACTTATAGAAAAAGCAGGCATTAAATCAGTTTCTGGAATAATATTTAATTTTAAATTAACATTTGGCATCTGCGCAAACCATATCCAGAATATAGTTCCTATCTGTAATTGATCAAAAATACCATATGAAATTGGACCCCATAAATCAATATTCCATTCGCCACTTGATAGTGTATAAGCAGTATCATTCATCATCCCCCATACTGGCTTTTCATCGTCCCTGAAATCTGCATAAATACTGCAAAAAAACAACAGAAAAAAAAGAACCATACATACTTTAATTTTCTTCATAAAGCCCTCCTTTAAAATTCTTAAAAATATAGCATATATAAGTATTTTAGTCAATAAAAATTTATATTTTTAAGAAAATATGCATATTTTCTTAAAAATAACTTATACTTACAATAAATATATATTTTTTTTAAATCCCAAATATTGCATTTTATTTACAATAGTTCCAAAAAACCCTTTATTAACGCCAGTTCAATCATTTCTGATTTT
>DYJU01000060.1 GCA_020722985.1 Candidatus Methylomirabilis sp. | reverse complement strand
GATTTAAAAAAATATTTGACAACAAAAAAAAATAGTGTTATAAATAACAACTGCATTTAATTAAAATTAAAATTAAAATTTTAATATAAGGAGTTTTTTTGTTTAAAATTAGTCTAACGCAGATAAGAAGTAGTTTGAAAAGTTTAAGTGAAAAATTGCTTGAACCAATTGTTGCTCTTTTAAATTTTTTAAAGATAACGCCAAATTTATTAACTGTTTCAGGTTTTTTTATTAATTTAATCGCTTCTTATTATATATATATTGATAATTTCAATGCAGCAGCTATTATTATATTACTTGCTAGTCTGTTTGATATAATGGATGGCATCCTCGCTCGTAAAACGAATATGAAAACAAAATTTGGCGGTTTTTTGGACTCTACTGTTGATAGATTGTCAGAAGGTGTCTTATATTTAGGCGTTTTACTTTTTTATATAAAGATATCAGAAAAGAACGGAATAATTTTAAGTTATTCTGCAATGTTTTTTTCATTTCTGATAAGTTATACAAGGGCGAGAGCAGGTGGATTAAAAATTGATTGTGAAATAGGAATTTTTACAAGGCCCGAAAGAATCATTGTTTTGATAATTGGCTTGCTTATTAATCAACTTTTGATAACATTAGTAGTAATCAATATTTTTTCGTTTATTACTGTTATTCAAAGAATCATAAAAGTTTATAAAGATTCCAAATTATTAAATTATTAAGGAGGAAAAGAATGGACAACAAAATTCGTATAGCAATTGCTGGATTGGGAAACTGTGCATGGTCGTTGATACAGGGACTGGAATATTATAAGAATGTCCCCGATGATGTTTTTGTTCCAGGGCTTATGAATGCAAATTTAGGAGGATATAGAGTAAAAGATATAGAATTAGTTGCCGCTTTTGATGTAGATGCAAATAAGGTAGGTAAAGATGCTAAAGATGCCTTAGAATCATTTCCAAATAACACTATTGAATTTGCAAAAGTAAAAAAAACAGGAGTAATAGTCCAAAGGGGAAGGACTTTTGATGGTCTCGGCAAATACTACAGACAGGTAATAAAAAAATCCAAAAAAATACCTGTAAATGTAGCAAATGTCCTAAAAAAAACCAAAGCCGATGTCTTAATAAGTTATTTACCCGTTGGCTCTGAAATAGCAACCAGATATTATGCACGGGAAGCTTTAAGAGCGGGCGTTGCCTTTATAAATGCAATCCCGGTTTTTATCTGTTCAGATAAAATTTGGTCGGAAAAATTCAGAAAAGCAAGAGTTCCTATTATTGGAGATGATATAAAATCTCAGGTCGGAGCAACTATTGTTCATAGAGTTTTAACCCGTTTATTTGGTGATCGGGGTGTAAAAATTTTAAGAACATATCAGATAAATTTTGGCGGAAATATGGATTTTATGAATATGTTAGAAAGAGAACGTTTACAATCCAAAAAAATATCAAAAACAAATTCTGTCCTTTCACAGTTTGCAAATGAAATTAATGATAAAGAAAACGTTCATGTAGGACCAAGCGATTATATCCCATGGTTAAAAGATAGAAAATGGTGCTATATAAGGATAGAAGGTCATAATTTCGGTGAAGTTCCTTTAAATTTAGAATTAAAATTAGAAGTCTGGGACTCCCCCAATAGCGCAGGAGTTGTTATAGATGCTATACGATGTGCAAAAATAGCTCTGGATAGGAAAATTGGTGGCCCTCTGGAAGGACCTTCTGCCTATTTTATGAAATCTCCACCAAAACAATATACTGATTCAGTTGCATTAGAGATGGTCCAGAATTTTATAAAAGGCACAGATATGAAGGATTTTTCCGCAAAACATAAATAATTAATGTATATTTTAATAAAATTATTACATGCTATTCTATCAGTTATACCAAGAAATATAGGTTATGCTATATTTAATTTTTTCGCGATAATCCTTTTTTATCTAAATAAAAAAAAAAGATACAATTTAAAAAAAAATTTATCTTATACACTTAATGACACGAATATTTCTGATGATTTATTAAAAAAGGTTTTCAAAAATTATGCCTATTATTATTTTGATCTTTTTCAGAAAAGAGAAAATTTAATATCATTTACTGATAAAGAAAAATTTGATGAAGGCGCACAGATTGTAAAAAAATTTATTGAAAAATATGGCGGATGCATCATTGCAAGTTTACATATAGGGAACTGGGATTATGGCGGGGCATACCTTTCTTTTTTATTTCCTGGCAAAGTCAATGTAGTTGTTGAAAAATTGTCAAAAGATATATTTAAATGGTTTAAGGAAACACGCGAAAAATGGGGAATGAAAGTTATTGATTCAAATGATATAAAATCTATGTTAAAAGTTTTAAAAAATGATGAAATTTTGGTTTTGCTTATTGACAGGGATCTTGATAAAACTGGTTTTAAACTTGAATTATGTGGTAAAAAAACTTTTATTCCTTCTGGTCCTGCAAAACTTGCATTAACAGCAAAAGTTCCTATAATGTTTGCAGGAATGCTAAGAAATCAAAATAATCCATTATATTTTTATCCTTTTTATGATAAAGAATATTTAAATCTTGACATATTAGAACGAAATGATAAAAATATATTAACTATTACTAAAGAATTAATAAAGCATATGGAGAAAACTATTAAAAAAAATCCAGAACAATGGTGTATGTTACAGGATATCTGGTGTGAATAATTAATTTTATTATAAGGATTTTTTATGATGACATTTAAAAAAATTGCTATAGTAACTCCCTATTATTATCCACTTTATGGCGGGGTTCAGGAATACGTTTATCATCTAAAAAAAGAATATAAAAAAATGGGGCATTTTGTAAAAATAATTACTGGGGATTTCGGAGGGAAAAGTAAAGATGAAGAAGATGTTATTAGGATAGGAAAAGGATTTCCTTTTCTTATAAATGGTTCAACAGGAAGAATAATTTTAATAAGAAAAGGTGAAAAAGTCCGTGAAATACTTAATAAATATAATTTTGATATTATTCATATTCAGGAACCATTTGTTCCATTTTTATCTCACGATATTATAAAACACTCAAAAGCTGTAAATTTTGGTACATTTCATGCAAATTTTGAATCAAATATATATTACAAAATAAGCAGATTCTTTTTAATGCCGTTGTGGGAAAAATTGCATGGCAAAATTGCTGTTTCACCTTCTGCTAAAAGCAGTATAACAAAATATTTTAAAGGTGAGATAGAAATAATTCCAAATGGAGTGGATATAAATAGATTTTCACCTAAAAATCCAAAAATCTTAAAATATGCAGATAACAAAATAAATATTTTATTCACTGGCAGAATAGAAAAAAGAAAAGGCCTTATTTATCTTTTACAGGCTTTTAAATTACTTAAACAAAAATACTCAAATATTCGCCTTATAATTGTAGGTAAAGGACCTTTACTTAAAAAATATATTGATTTTGTAAGTAAAAATTCTATTCCTGATATTCATTTTGAAGGATTTGTTTCTATTTCAGATTTGCCAAAATATTATTCAACTGCTCATATCTTCTGCTCTCCAGCACTTTTCGGAGAAAGTTTTGGTATTGTTTTACTTGAAGCAATGGCTGCAGGTCTTCCAGTTGTTGCATTTAATATAAGCGGATATAATGATGTTGTAGCAAATTTAGAAGATGGTTTATTGTCAATTCCGAGGGATATTCATGACCTTTACGAAAAATTGGAACTTTTAATTTCACATCCAGCCTTAATGAAGGAACTCGGAAGACGTGGTAGGATAAAAGCTAAAAGATTTACATGGGAAAATATTGCAAAACGCAACATTAAATTTTATAATGAAATTTATAAAAATAGAAATATCTTTATAAAACAAAGGTAAAATAAATGTATGCTTTTTTAAAAATATTCACAAATTTCATAACTATGTTTCCTTTAAAACCACTTTATTTTATTTCAAAATTTATTACAAAATTTATTTTTTTTATCTTACCTGCTAAAAGAAAAAATGTTTTTGAAAATTATAAAATAATTTTTCAAAGATTAAATAATTTTTCTGATGTTGATCCTAAAATGATAAATCAAGTTATAAATAAAAATTTTGAATATTATGGTATGTTAAATGTTGAATTTTTATATATAAACAAATTGATCAATAAAATAGATACTGATTTTATCGGTAAGGAATATTTAAAGCAATCTTTAGAAAAAGGAAAAGGATTTCTTCTTGCAACTCTTCATATGGCGAATTGGGATTTAGCGGGCATTATGCTTGCTACCAATTTTAGACCTGTTTATGCGATTGTTGATGATTTAGGCGGTGGATATTCAAAATATATTCAGGAAACCAGGCAGATGTATGGAATGAATGTTATTCTACCAAATAAAAATTTAAAAGAAGCTTACAGTTGTCTTAAAAACAATCATATTTTAAATGTTCTTATTGATAGACCTGCGAGTAAAAAAGAGAAAGGAGTAATCGTTGATTTTTTTGGAAAGAAAGCTTATGTCGCAACTGTCGCTGCACGAATAGCACTCGCAACCGGGGTTCCTTTAGCCCTTGGTTATTGCATAAGAACAAACGATAACTTTAAAGGAATATTAAGAAAACCAATTAATTTTGAACCCACAGGTAACCAGGAAAACGATATACAAATTTTAACGCAAAAAATTTTTATTGAAGCAGAAGAAGTTATAGCAAAATATCCTGACCAGTGGTATATGTTCAGAAGGATGTGGAATTTATGAAGAAAACTTATGGGAAGGCAGATTTTCATGTTCATTCTTCTATTGGAGATGGTATTAACTCTCCTTTTGAAATTGTAGATTATGTTGAACATCATACAGATCTTAATGTAATCGCTATTACTGACCATGATCAGATAAAAGGCGGTATTATTGCGAGAGAATATGCTTTAAAAAAGAATTATGAAATAAATGTAATTATTGGTGAAGAAGTTAGCACTTTAAGTGGACATTTAATAGGGCTTTTTATAAAAAAAAGGATTAAAAGATATACAAAACTTATAGATACAATAAAAGATATACATGGACAGGGTGGTATTTGTATAATCCCCCACCCTTTAAGTTGGTTAACAACCAGTTTAGGAGAAAAAGCAATAAAAAAAATTTTAGAAAATAAAGATGATGATGTTTATTTTGATGCTGTTGAACTTATGGGTCCAAGTATTGCCGCAAAAGTCACTGAGGGAAATGCAAGAGTTTTAAATGAGATTTTATGGCATCTTCCCAAAGTTGCGGCATCAGATGCGCATTCCTTAAATGGGATCGGAACCTGTTATACAATTTTTGAAGGCAAAACAGAAAATGATTTTTTCAATTCAGTAAAAAAAAATAAAACGACATATAATGGCAGGCACTGGACTTTTAAAGAACACTGGGAATTATTCATTGAAAAATTAAAAAAATTTAAAGTTTTTTAATACTATAAATATATAGCAATAAATATTCCGAATTAGCATTTAAATTTAAAATAAATTTTAAAAAAATTTATTATTATATTTAATGTAACAGTTTAGCCACTGGTAGAATAAAATTAGTCTATAAATAATTTAAAAGTCAGGCGAATGATAACTTCTGACTTCTATTCCCTCGTTTAATGAGCCTGACAAAGCAATCTTGCTTTTATTACCGATCGCCTTTTCGCCTTGTTTTCTTACTCTTTTAACTGCCAGATTGCTTCCTTAAGCCTCATACGCCCTTATTTCCTATTCTGTCTTTTTCTTTCGGCTTCCTCGCAATGACACCGCCATGTGTTTCCTTCTAATAGCCACACTTTTACAAGTGGACTTCTAGTGGCTGAACTATTACTATTTAATTTCACCTTATATTATCCTTGTTGATATATTCTATTTTTTAAATAAAAGAAACATCATTGAAGCAGTTGCTAGTAACACAAGAAAGATAAATAAAATGTTTGTCTCTTTATATAAAAATAATATAACAAATAAAAATCCAGCAGTTATTATAAAAATTTGTGTAAGCAGGCAACCCTTAGGACTTGTTAAAAATGTATTTATTGCATTTACCTGTCTTACAACACGCGGCACTTCTGGTCCACTTTCCAGAGATTTAATCCTTTTTTTTATTCTATCTTTAAAATCGTTACTTAAATTTATATTTCTTATAATTTTTTGTTTTTCTAAAACATCCTGCCATAATAATAATTCTCTTTTGCATATTATACATTTTTCCAGATGTTCTTCAATTTTTTTTATTAATAATTCGTCCTTAATATCATCCGCAGCATAATCTTTTAATTTTTTTCTAATTTTATCACATTCTATATTTTGACTCATAAATTTTCAATACCATCCAGTCTTATTATAATTTTTTTTACTTCTTTTTTATTTATATTAAATCTTCTTATATATGACCTATCCTTTTCTATCCTATTTATAAAATCTTTTAATTCTTTTTTTTCAATATTAAAACGAGAAATATAATATATAAATTCAGGAATATTTTTATAAATATATTCAAGAGGCAATTCTCTGTTAAAAAAATCATCTTTGCCTTTTTCATTACAGGGAAACTTATTATGAACTATTTGCAAAGTATTTATTGTTTTATTACTTTTGTCACAATGCCATCTAACTATAGCATCCTGTATTTTCACATTTTTACCACACATATCACATTGAAATGGTTTCATGTCACTATAACATTTTTAACTTTTGAAGTAATTGCCTTGTTTCCGCTGCTTTTTCTTTTTCTCCTATTTTTTCATAAATAACAGCAAGTTTTGTATAAGTATCAACAAGATTGTTTTTCATTCCCTTTTTTAAATAAATTTGAGCCATTATTTCGTAACATTCAATATTTTCAAGATCTATATTTAAAATTTTATTTGCTATAATCAATGCATTATCATACAATTCTTTTCTCAAATTAATTTTTATTGACTTTAAATAATATTCCAATGCCCTTTTATAATCATATAATTTTATAAAAATATCTGCTATTTGTTCTTGTATATCCTCATGCTCTTCAATGATTTCCGGGTCAATAGATAATAGCACATCTTTTGCTTTTGCATATTCCTGTAACTTATAATAAATCTTTGCTAATAAAACTTTTTCTTCATTACTTAATTCATAACTTTCTTCCAGAATTTTCTTTGCGGCTTCCACCTCATTATCTTTAAAAAGAAAATAAGCATAAAACTGTTTTCCGTATGGCACAAGAAAATCCATTGCTCTTTTGGCGATGTCTTTGCCAATAGAAAATGCATTTTTTTCAGCAAGAGTAATAAAAATATCTCTAAACATATCATCAGCTTTTTTCCTATCTCCTTTTCTTATTAAATCTTCTGCTACAATAGCTGTTGCTTCTATATTTGTTTTATCAATATTTAATGTTTTTTTAGCTAACACCAGAGCATCTTCTACTTTTCCTTTATCTAAATAAATTTTCATTGCCTTTGTATATGCCTCAACAGCTTCGCCTATTAAAGTTTTCTTTTCTGAGGCTTCTCCCAATTTAGCAAACAACTCCGGATTGGTCTTATCCTGCTTTATTGCTTCCTTTAATGCCGGCAAAGCATTATCCACATCGCCTTTATCAAATATGGCCTGCGCTTCTACCCCTTTTAATATCTTTTCATGTAAGGCTTTCCCTTCTAAATCAAATTTTCTCGGATTTAATTTTGCAATTTTTTTATACAAAAAAGAAAGTTTTGTCAGATTTCCTTTTTTCTGATAATCATCCATAACTTTTAAATAAAATTCAAATGCTTTCCTATCTTCTCCTAATTTTGCATAAGCATCGCCCATAGAATTATATATAGATATATCATTTGGGTCTAATTTTAATAATTTTTCATATTCTTTTATCACATTAACCCAATCCCCTGCTTCCGCCAGTCTAGTGATTGTTTTTACTATATCTTTTTTTTGTTCCATTTTTTACCAGTTTTATACTGTTTCTTTTACTTTTATTGGTTCAAAAACTTTAACGGGTTCTTTTTTACCTTTTACCATAATTGGCTCCAATTCCTGATATTCAATTTTATCTTTTGTTTCGTTATACGTTGCTTCACTTACCCATATTTTTCCGGCAGGAGCATTAGCTTCAAGCCGTGATGCTAAATTTACATTATCACCTATTACTGTATAATCCATTTTTTGTGGAGAACCCATATTGCCAGCAACAACATCCCCTGTATTTACTCCAATACCAATTCCTACTGTTATTTGATTTCTTCTTCTTCTGATTGCATTTAATTTTTCTACTCCTTCTCTTATGTCCATTGCAGTTCTTATAGCTCTATATGCATCATCATCTTTGGGAAATGGAACTCCATATACAGCCATAACACAATCTCCAACAAATTTATCAAGTAACCCTTCCCACTTAAAAACTTTATCCGTTTGAAGAGTTAAGTATTCATTGATCACCGATACTACCTGTTCAGGTTCTAAATTTTCTGACATTGATGTAAATCCTCTAATATCAGTAAATAACATTGTTGCTTTTACTCGTTTTCCATGCAAAGAAAGTTTTTTAGGGTCTTTTAATATCTCTTCCATCAAACTGCTGGAAACATATGTTGAAAAAGCCCCTTTTAACAACTCCTTTTCTTTTAAACTCTTTGCCATTCCATTAAATGCTTCTGTTAAATCGCCGAGTTCATCCCTTGTCGTTTTTTTAATCTGTACATCATAATTACCGTTTATAATTGATTGCACTCCACCCATTAAAAATTTTACAGGTTTTATCATAAAATTAACAAGTATAATTGTTAATACAATTCCGGCAATAAGCGAAACAAGGGTAATTGCAACTAACTTTATCGCAGCAATCAAAACAACTTTTGAAATAATTTTTTGAGATATGGTCAGATGCACTTCACCTATCATATAATTTTTCCCACTTACAGAAGTAATAAGTGGCACTGCAACATCAAAGTATTTTCTACCATTTTTAGTATACTCCTGTATTAAAACATCTTCATTTTTGGTAACTGGTTTAATTCCCGCTGGCAAAATATAACGCTCACCGATAAATTTTAAATTATGACAGGATGCTATGGTCCCATCATTTTTTACAATATATGCTTCCATAATCCCTTCATTTTTTATTATTTCCTTTTTCTTTTTTTCTATAAATTCTTCATAAAAAATTTTTTTTATTTCAGCAAATAAATCTTTGCTTTCCTCTGAAATCATCGGTTCCTGAACTGCTTCTTTTGCAAGTAAAGAAAGTGTAAGATCATCTTTATTTATAAGCGCTTCTGCAGCATTATTTGCAAGATTTTTCGTAATTGCAACACCCCTTTGCTTAACTTCGTTTCCTAAAGCTGCCCTTTCCTGATTATAAATAAACATTGTTACAAATGCAAGTATCGCTGTTAATAGTAAACCAACAAAAAAACTAAATTTAAATCCTAATTTTATTTTAGTTTTTCTTTTTTTAGTTTCTTTTTTTTTATCATTGTCTTTTTTTGCTTCATCCCCAGCCATAAATTTATTTCCCTCCTTCTTTATTTATTATACTTATAAAAACTTCTGTTAATTCTGGATCAAACTGTTTATTCTTATTGCTTCTTAATTCATATATTGCTTCATCCTGCGATAGAGCATCCTTATGCTCCCTTTTAGTAACCATGGCATCATAAGCATCGGCAATTGCCAATATTCTTGCTTCTAATAAAATTTCATTGGCTTTTAGTCCTTCGGGATAACCCTTGCCATCATATCTTTCATGATGCTGTAAAATTATAGGTATAACATCTTTTAATGCTTCTATATGTTCTAAGATTCTCGCGCTTATCTTTGGATGTTTCTGAATTTTTAAAATATCATCTGCTGTCAATATTTCTTTTTTTTGAAGTATTTCTCTTTCAACTCCGATATTTCCAACATCTTTTAATAGCCCTGCTAATCTTATATTTTCAATTTGTTTGTCAGTTAATTTTAATTCCTGCGCCAATTTAACAGCATACTTTGCAACTCTTTTTGAATGAATCGGAGTATATTTATCTTTTGTATCAATTGCAATTATAAAAGCATTTAAAATCCCTTCATAATAATTAAATAATTTTTCTGACATTTCATTAAAACTATTGGCAAGTATCTGAAATTCATTTTTCACATTTACTTTTATTTTATGCCTCAAATTTCCTTCTGCTAAAATCTCCGCCCCTTTAATTAATTTTTGCAATGGTTCCATTATCTTGTTAGTTAATAAAACAATAATAAAAATTGCAAAAAGAATTGATAAAATTGCTATAGTAATACTTTTCACGTAAATAGTATTAATTTTATTATCAATATACCTCTTGTCAAATCCAAGATAAATTTTACCTATCAATACATCCTTTTCTTTATTTTTTACAATAATATCATCATAATAATCAATACTATAATATTCTTTTTTATTTATTTTGACCTTATGAATTGTTCTTTGCTGTTTAATTTCTAAAAAAATCTTTTCCATCTGTTTATCAATAAATTCCTGCGATGTGCTTGCAATTATAGTATCGTTATGGCTAACAATATTTATATATAAAACACCGGGAGTTTTTGATATTTTCCGAATATACATAATTAAATTTAGTTTGTCCTTTTTTAATAGCGGATCCCAGATTACCCCTTGTAGATAATTAATTATAATCTTTGCTTTTTCATCAATTTCAATATATAAAAACTTTTTTATATCTTTTGCTAACAACGAAGCAATTGTTAAACCCATAATAATAATTATAATTGTTAAACTTGTTATAAATTGGTTTTTAATCTTCAATACTTCTCTCCTATATTTTATATATCATCAATTATAAATTTTAACATAATAATTTCAATTGGTCAAATGGCATTGATATC
>DYJU01000059.1 GCA_020722985.1 Candidatus Methylomirabilis sp. | reverse complement strand
TTTCTAATACTTCCGAAAACTTCTTGAATTTGTTTTTTTAGCAAACTCCCTTTTTACATTAATTGATTGTGTCCCTACTAATTACCGCAAGACAAAGCAATTTTGTATTTATTATCTGATGCCTTCTCGCCTTGTTTTCTTGCTGCTTTTCAACTGCAAAATTGCTTGGTCAACCCATATTATCCTTATTCTTATTTCCGCACTTCCCTTTCAGTTCCTAAGAATGACACCTTTAAGAGTTTTATATAAATATCTGAAATTTCACCTCTTCTAATCCTATTTTTCTTTTTACAATTAAATTTCTCTTCTATTTATCTCAAAATCAATAATTTTTCTATTTTTCCTTTATTTTCATTATTTTTATTCTTTATTATAGTTCTATATAAATATATTCCAGGAGCAATATCATTAACTGAAAATTTTATTTTCCCTTTCCCCTTTTTTCCTTCAAAAGTATATTCTTTTATCTTTTTGCCATCTATTTTAAAAATTTCTATTATTATATCTGAATTTTCATTACACTCATAAAGCATAAAAAGTTCTTTCTGATATTTAACAGGATTGGGGTAAAGCATATTCTGAAAATATCTTATATGATAATCTGATATTGTTGCTGTATATACAGGCGTTAAAGTTTGAGTGATTGTTGGACTGGGAGTAAAAGTCATACTCTGTGTCCATGTAGAAACAGGGATAGTATTGGTAAATGTTACAGTTAAGGTTGACGTTGAAGTTAAAGTAATTGTTAATGATCGTGTTGCGGTTATTGTTAGTGTTATTGTATAAGTTATTGTCGAAGTTATTGTTAAAGTAGCAGTCTCTGTTATAGTCTCTGTCCCTGTCAATGTTAAACTATGTGTTTCTACTGGTGTTTCTGTTATAGTTTCAGTAATTGTCTCTGTATTGGTTTCTGTTATTGTTTCTGTGTTTGTGGGGGTGATTGTATTTGTTTGTGCAAAAATCCCGCTACTGAACAATAAAATAAAAATTAAAAAAATTATATTTTCCCTCATTTTAATAAATCCGCCCAGTATTTTAAAATTTCATTATTTTTATCATAAAATAAAGCCCTTTCAAAATATTGTCTGGCTCTGCTTTTTTCTCCCGTGTTATAATAGCATATACCTAATTTTTGATAAAAAAGTGATTTACTTTTTGTATCCATCTCTTCAAGTTCTTTCCAGTAAATTAAATTTAAATACTCAAAATATTTTATTGCTTTGCTATATTGTTTATCATTATAATAATACTCTGCGGATTTTATTAAATTTTCAAATATATTTTCTCCACTTTTTTCTTTTATATCCTCTTTTTCTTTTATTAAATCAGTATATAAATTAATTGATATTTTATTTACTCCACCTATATCATAAACAACCTCGTATGAATAATTAATTATAAAATTTTCGTTTTTAATTCCGCAGCCAGCTGTTAAATTTGATTTAAAATCCTTATCCAAAATAAAACCACCCCTTAAAAAAATATTTTTAAAAAGTGTATATTGTAATCCAAATGATGCTTTCATATCTTTTTCTTTAATTAAATAATCAATCCCCGCTCCTATTATTAACAAAACATCTTTTTTATCATATATGGTATAGGCAAGTGCTCCTTTAAAGTTTAAAGGCAAAGAAAAACCATCAAACTCCTTTGAAACATTAAGAAAACTAAACCCTGTATTTAAATTATTAAAAATAAAATTTTCTAAAATAACGCCAAAATCAAAAGCAAAATAAGTAGATATATTTTCGCCCAACCTTTCATAAATCAATTTGGGTTTTAAACCAAATGAAAAATCTTTTATTTTCTGTGCAAAAGAAAAATTGAATATAAAAGAATCCATAAAAGTATCTTCTGCTGTTAATACAGGCAGATAATTTTCATCTATATCAATTTTTTTTAGGTTGCCAAAGTTTATATAGGAAATTTCAATCCCGACATTTCCAAAATCAAAACTTTTTCCCAAACTTATCTTTTCATTTGTTATATTGTTTATCCATATATTATGCATTGCTGAAAATTCAAATTTTTTTATTAAAGCAAGCGCCGCTGGATTAATACCAAAAGCAGAAATACCACTTAATGCAACTCCAGGACTTTCCCCCATTGCTGAATATTCAGGATAAAAATCAATTGATAAATAATTTGCAGCTATTTTATATTCGGCATTCAAAAAAACTGGAATTAGTAAAAAAATTATTAAAAATTTTTTAATCACTCTTTTCTCCTGATAAAAATACTTTTTTACAAATTAAATTTTAACACCATTATATAATTTTTTCAAAACTTATTAAAAAATTATATTATATTAAAAATTTATCTGTGGCGATTTTAAAAGTATTCCATAACTTCCTTCATAATCTTTATTTACTGCAAAAAATATACCAAAGTCTAAATTTACAAAAAATAAAAGTTTTAATTCAGAATGTAATTCAACCCCACCTGTGTAATAATTTTCTTTTTCATTCATTGCATAATCAAAAAATAAAACCCCGGATAAATCCTCAAAATAAAAATTTATCGGATTCCATAAGCCATTTCTTATTTTAAAAAGATTCCTTGAAATTTCATTTGTGAAAAAAATTCCTTTTTCTCCTGTTATTTTTCCTTTATAACCTCTTATTTCCATCTCGTTATCTATATTTTCATTAAGTCCGTAAAAACCATCTGATGAAAATGTTATTTTTGTCTCTGGTAAAAAATACGAAAAAATTAATCTGCCATAATATCCTTCCTTTGAATTTTCATTTAAAATAAGTTTTTCATTTTCAAAAATGATTTTATAAGTAAAATTAATATCAAAAGAAGGATATGAAATTACTGTATTTATACCAGGAATTATCCTTTGTTTAGTAAAATTGTCATAAAAATAATTCGCTATCCCTGCTGAAATATACGAAATTCCCGGCTTATAACTCCTGTATAAAATATAATCCATTCCCAAACCTACCATATCAGATCTTTTATTATTAAAATTTGAATATGACAGATTCATTATAAGCGGACCAAATATGTAAGAATTGAACATTAAGTCTTGATAAGTTATTGATTTTTCAAAATCATATAAAAATGTTAATGAATAATTAAAATCACCTATGGCATCCATCCCATTTATTAAAAATCCAGCATTAAAATGCTTTTTAGAATCCATATAAACCAATGGAATTCTTATCTTTGGAAATAATGTCAAAATATTATCAACATAACCTCCCTTTGTTACCTTTTCTTTATTTATATCAGGAACTATTACTTTACTTTGTTTTTCTTTTTTAAAATTGAATTCCTTAAATTCTGGTTTTAATTTGTATAAGTCAAAACCCTGACTATGAAGCCCGATAAAATATAACTCTTTTCGTTTATTGTCATAAGCAGGTGAACCTGCAATACCATTATCCGTTAATCTAAAAATTTTTTTATTTCTTATATCATAACAATACAGGGAATAAATCTTTTCATAATTTGACTGAAAAAAAATCTTATCATCAACAATTGAAATTTCATCCTCAATATATGGTGTATCTATAATAATTTCCAATTTTTTGTTTTTTAAATCAATTTTATAAATCCCCTTGTTTTCTCCATCTTTTTTAGCCACACAATAAAGTTTTTCATTATAAGATTTTAATAAAAAAATATAGTATTCAGAATCTAAAAGTAATTTGTTTTCCTTTGTTTCTAAATCATATTCAAAAAGTTCAGATCCAGAATCATTCTTTTTTTCTTTTGCATATATTAATTTTCCGTATAAAAAATCAAATGTTTTTATTTCATCTGATAAAATTTCTTTTTCTTCCTGTGTTTTAATATCTCTTTCTATGATTATTGATATAATGCCATAAGAATAGTTTGACCTGTTATCAAAACCTGGTTTTATCTCATCCACCGAATAATACATTTTATTATTTAAAAGCCTTAATGGATGATTTATGTTTGTTAATGTTGAAAATAACAAATTTATTTCTTGTTTTTCAATATCCATAACCATTATATCCTGCTTTACTCTTACTGAATAAGCACCATTTTTAATAAAGTTAATTTTCGTAAAATATAATTTATCATCATGAATTATAGGATAAGAAACATAGGAATTAAAATCCGTTATTTTATCTCCTTGCTGTTCATAATTTAAATTTTTTTCTATTTCATCCATTTTCCATAGTTGCCATAAATCTTCTGTTGATTTTCCATAAACTTCTAAAAATGTCCTGTCAATCCCGAGCCATGGAAAAAGTGGAGAAAAATAAGAAAGCAATGAACTACCATAAGAATTATAAAATTCTTTTAATTTTTCTTCTCCATATTTTTCAGATAAAAAATTAAAAAATTTACTTCCAAAAAGATACGGAGTATTTCCAAAAGGTGCTTCTAATGGGATATAAGTTGCTTTTAATATTGAAGGAAATTTATTGTCAAGGTTCGTTGCCGTAATATAAGAATCATATCCACCATCATTTAATCTACCCATAAATTTATTTATCCCTGACTCGCAATATACCGTGATACCTTCATAGATCCACAATGGTGAAAAAATCTGCGGAGATAAAATATTTCCTATCACATTTGTTAAAAAACCAGGTATACCGTTTGCTTTAGTTAAATGTAAAATATGTGTGTATTCATGGATGCCAGCAAGAGTAAACCAATCAGCATCGCCTGATTCGTTGTTTATTATATGAATATTGTAATAAACAGGATTTGCAAAACCATTTGAGTAATTTCCATAATCTTCTAAAACCAGAGGCAGGTAGGAAACTCTATTATCAACAATTTTTTCAGGAATTGAACTAAAATATTCAATTTTAGATAATAATTTTAATGCTCTTTTCTCATACCTATTTTTATAAAACAGGATAAATTTTTCTGTTTTAAAGGCTTCCCAATCAAAAAAAGAAAGACAAAAATTTGCATATAAAATCAAAAAAATATTAAATAAGATTATTTTTTTCATATATTCTCTTTTTTTTCAATAATTTTTTAATTTATGTAACTGTATTGATAATTTCCATTCTAATTTATTTTTTAAAATAAATTTTTTTATCTTTTCAATAGAAAATTTTTTATATACTGGCTGAACAATGATCGGGGCTTTTGTTTTATATTTTTTTAGTATTTTTTTTGCATATATCATATCATTTTTAGACCCTATAACTAATTTTACCTGATCTTTTTCCTTTAAATATTTTAAATTTTCAAAAAGCATTTTTTTATGTTCATTTGAAGATGGCAATTTTAAATCCATGCTTATATTATTAACTTTTATATCTCTTATTGGTATAGAACCATTTGTTTCAATTGTTATATATTTATTTTTTATTAATTTTATCAATTTTTTTATTTCTTTTTTATATAGTAATGGTTCGCCACCTGTTATATTTATATGTTTAAAAGGACTATTTTTTATTTTATTTATTAAGTACTTAAAGGTTCTATATTTACCTTTATAATATGCATATTTGGTATCACACCATTTACATCTTAAATTACAACCTGAAACCCTGATAAATAAAGTTAGAAACCCGGAATTTTTTCCTTCACCTTCTATATCATAAAAAATTTCATTTATTTTTATCATATTTATCCTTTTTTACTTGACACTATTTCTTACGCATATATAATCTATTTTACCAAATTATTTTATTAAGGTGAATTATGAAAAAAGTTTATTTTATTATTATTTTTTTATCTATTATTATACATTCAAATGCTTATATTTTTTCAATAAAAACTGATAAACCTCAATACCGGCGTTATGATGTTGTTACTGTAATCTGCGAATTAAAACAAAAAAGTAAATTTTCTGTTCAATTTAGCAATAATAATGAACAGTTTGAAAAAGCAAGAGCATCCTATATCTTTTCAATATATTACAATAATAAAATTGTAAAAACAATCGGAAACCTGAATAAAATTGAAATGAGATATATTCCATCATTAGATAAATGGGTTGGTAAATGGCCTATTCCCTGGAATCCTAATTTAGGAACTTATAAAGTTATTGCAATATTAAAAATCGGCAATAAAAAATTTGCAGGAAACACATCATTTATTGTTAATGGAAGAACCCCTCCCATATTACCAAAAGGATTTTGTATAATGGATATAGAACCTGGTGATAGTATAATAAAACGCGTGCCAGGCGTCAGTGGAAGAACTGTTAAAATCTGGGAAAATTACCTGCTCTGGGCAAAATTTATGGGAGCAAATGCTTTATGGCATTGTGTAGGCCAGACACAGATATGGAATAATTTTGATTCTGAAAATTTTCCATGGGATAAAATAACTTTAAATCAGATAAAACCACTTGCAACAGAATGTCATAAATATAATATAAAATATGGGGCTTATATTTTAGGTTATGTTCTTCTGGGTAATAGACATGACCTATCTCCTTATGAATTAACAACAGGATATGATAAAGAAAATGATGCCTTAAAAAAACTCATTTATATTTCAATATATGATCAAAAACGTCAGGAAGATATAATTAAAATTTTACAATATTTAGATAAAATACCCGAAATAGATTTTTTAGGATTAGATTATATGCGGACTGATTTTGGTGGATATGAATATGTTGAAGAATTTGTTTCTGATATGCCGATCCTTGATTTGCCCCCAAAATGGGAGGAATATACAAAAGAAGAAAAGATGTTATGGCTTGCTCATAAATTAGAACTTGAAAAAAATCCAGTTATAGAGGAAATGTGGCAATGGTGGCGTGCACATAAAATGTCAATAATCATAAATGAAATTAAGATAAAATCAAATATAAGCAAACCCTTCTGGATTTTTAATTTGACATGGAAACAGGGTAAAGAACACGGTCAGGATCCTTTTATGTTTATTGACGCTGGCGTTGATATAAACGGCGGTATGTTTTATTCGATTGATAAAAAAACCTATCCATATATGATTGAAACATGGCAACATTATTTAAAACATTTTCCAACTTCTTTAGTTGCAGGTCAGTGTGTTGACTGGAATTTATTAGGCAGGACTTATGAACCGTCAGGACCAGAGGAACATTTTTTAAGACAAAAATATCTCGTGGATAAATTATTGCCGGTCAATCCTTCTTTAGGTCTTTTCTGGCATGATCTGACAAGAGCATTTAAATCTACTCGCGGTCCTTATTCTGCCCTTGAATGGGCAATCGGCGGTGCTGCTTCTTTTACTTATTTACGACAAAAACAGGACTATTTTCCTTTTGAAGTAAAATGGGATTGCCCGGACAGAGTAAAAAAAGATGAAATTTTTACAATTGAAATAAATATAAAAAACACTTCACCTATTACTAATGAATTTTATATAAAACTTATTCAGGCAATTAATCTTGAAATGTTCGGCGACTTAACGCAAAAATTTAATTTATCACCTTCGGAAGTTAAAACTATAAATTTTCAAATAAAAGTAATGCAAAAAGAAGTTAAAAAAGGCAATAAGCAATTAATTGCTTTTTTACTACAATATGGCAATTTAGATACCCAGCAACGTTATTTTGATTTTAAATATATCACAGTAGAATAATATGGATAATAAATATTTAACTTATATTAGAAATTTCAGTATCATAGCTCACATAGACCATGGTAAATCAACCCTTGCTGATAGAATTTTAGAACTTACAAATACAATTGAAAAAAGAAAAATGAAAGAACAATTTTTGGATAACATGGATTTAGAACGCGAACGGGGTATTACTATAAAAGCAAAAGCAGTCCAGTTAAAATATAATTTTGACAATAAAGAATATATTTTAAATTTAATAGATACCCCTGGACATGTTGATTTTTCTTACGAAGTTTCAAGAAGTTTAAGTTCTACAGAAGGCGCTCTTTTAGTTGTTGATGCTTCTCAGGGGGTTGAAGCACAAACAATGGCAAATGCTTATATTGCAATAAACTTAAATTTAACTTTAATTCCAGTTATCAATAAAATAGATTTAAAAAATGCAGATATTGAAAAAACCAAAAAACAAATTGAAGAATTACTTGCAATTCCTGGCGATTCTGCAATTCCATCTAGCGCAAAAGAAGGGAAAGGAATAAAAGAAATTTTAGATGCAATCATTGAAAGGATTCCACCACCAAAAGGGGATATAAATAAACCTTTGAAAGCATTAATTATGGATGCTCAATTTGATTATTATAAAGGAGTAATAATATTTGTAAGAGTTTATGAAGGTGTTATTAAAAAAGGCATGAAAATACGTATGATGTCATCAAATACTGAATGGGAAATAAGTCAGGTAGGTATTTTTAAACCTGAAATGATTGAAATAGATGAATTAAAAGCTGGTTTTGTAGGATTTTTGGTTGCTGGTATAAAAAGCATAAACGATGTAAAAATAGGAGATACAATTACAGATTCAAAAAATCCAACAATTAATCCTTTGCCAGGTTTTAAAACCGTAAAACCAATGGTTTTTTGTGGTTTATTTCCCACAAATACCGAACAATATAATGAACTCAAAGAATCGCTTCAAAAATTGAAACTTAATGATGCATCTTTATTTTTTGAACCCGAATCATCGGATGCTTTAGGTTTTGGTTTTAGATGTGGATTTTTAGGACTCTTACACATGGAAATAATACAGGAACGCCTGGAGCGCGAATATAAATTAAACTTAATAGCAACAGCTCCTAATGTTGAATACAAAATTATCTTAACAAATAATGAATTTATTCTCTGTGATAGCCCTTCAAAATTTCCGGATTTTTCTAAAATTGAAAAAATAGAAGAACCTTATGTTAAACTTTCTATAATTACCCCAAAAAATTTTGTAGGCAATTTAATGCAACTATGTCAGGAACGCAGGGGGCTTTATATTACAACAGAATATATTTCTGCGGATAGAGCAATTTTAATTTATGAAATGCCACTTGCTGAAATAATCTGGGACTTTTATGATAAACTAAAATCCCAATCAAGAGGTTATGCTACGATGGATTATGAAATCATTGATTTTAGACCCGGCGATCTTCAAAAGGTGGATATCCTGGTTAATCATGAACGCGTTGATTCCCTTTCATTTATAACGCATAAAAGTTTCGCATACAGAAAAGCAAAAGCACTTGTTGAAAAATTAAAAGAAGTTGTACCTCGCCAGCTTTTTGCTGTCCCAATACAGGGAGCAATAGGCGGCAGTATTATTGCAAGAGAAACAATACCTGCATTAAGAAAAAATGTCCTTGCTAAATGTTATGGCGGCGATATAACAAGAAAAAGGAAACTTTTGGAAAAACAAAAAGAAGGTAAAAAAAGAATGAAACAAATCGGTTCTCTCGAAATTCCACAGGAAGCATTTTTAGCGATATTAAAAATTGATCAATAATCCCCTGCTATTGATAAATAAATCTGCCATGGATTTTTCGTATTAAAAATTTCTCTGAAATCATTTGCTATACTCGCATTTATCCTTATAAATTTTAAATTATAGCCCATACCTGAACTTACCAAATTACGCATTTTATAAGTATTAAGATTTTCAAAGTTATAAATATATTCCATAGTTTCAAGTCCCATCATAAAAAAATAATTCTCTAAAAAATTAAACTCAGCACCGATATGATAACTTCTTTTAAAAATTAACGACTTTTTACATTCTGTTTCATCATCAGTAAAAAAACTTTCCGCTTCAAAAATGTTTTTAATTTCAAAAGATAAAAGAAAAAAATCAAATGGATTTGCACTTATCCCCCAGTTTAAAAAAATCGGGTATGAAATTATTTCAACATTTCCAGCATCATCAAGGATAAGGAAATTACCAGAATTTATAAAATTTTTAATTGTAAGACCGGTTCTTAGATATTTATTAAATTTATATATCAATCCAGAATCAAATTCAACCCCTCCTGCTTTCCCTGTTTGAATTGTAACATTACCACTTAAACCAATATATAAATAATCATTTATATCATATGCAAAAGCACCAATTATTTTTATGCCTTCATAAAGAAATGTTTTATTCGGATTTAATAAAATCTTATCTCCTAAAAGATTATAAAAAATTTGAATACCAAAACTTTTAGCATAAACTAATGAAAAACTTAAAGTATTATTGGTATAATTTTCATTTAGAAAATTATAAGAAAATAGTTTACCAGCAATGGCAATTTTATTTTCATTTATATTGATAAGCCCGGCTGGATTATAACTTATTGCATTTTCATCATCAACAACAGCAGTAAAAGCATCACCTAAGGCAGCTGGTCTTGCACCTTTATAAAAAAATGGTGTATCAATCGCAAAAAAATTAAATGAAAAAATAAATAATAAAATTGATAAAATTAAAATAATTTTTTTCAATATGTGTTTCCTGCTCTTGCCAATAAAAAAATTAAAATAAACGCAACTATAAGTCCTGACGTTGTCCAGATAACAACCCAGTTTGTTTCTTCTTTATTTTTTTTATTTTCCACTATAATTTTTTCTATGTTTTGTTTTAAAATAAAAAAAGATTTTTTTTCTGTTTTTATGCCTATCTGGTCAGGGGCTTCAGTTATTATTTCCCCTTCTATTCGTGTCCCATCTTTTAAAAAAATTATATCTGCAAAACAAATATCATATATAAAAATTTTTATACAAAGTAAAAAAAATATTTTTTTCATAATTCTTCCTGATTTTTTTGCTATTATAGCAATATTTTTTTAAATTTTCAATTAATAAATTTATTGTTAATGGGAATAATGATAGACATGGTGGACAGTTAAAAAAGTGAAGGTAGAGACGCCCATCCATGGGCTTCTTTCTAAGAAACACACGGGGAAACAACCAATTTTGCTTTTATCACCGCTTGCCTTGTTTTCCTACTCTTTCAACTGCGAGATTGCTTCCTTAAGCCTCATATGACCTTATTTTTCTCTCTTA
>DYJU01000058.1 GCA_020722985.1 Candidatus Methylomirabilis sp. | reverse complement strand
TTTTTTTACTTTACTTTAATATTAGATTAATTATAATAAACATAAAGGAGAGTGGTTATATGAAAAATTTTTATTTAATTTTTTTAATGTTTTTAATGTTTCTCAACTGTTCAAGGCAATTAATAAATGTTAAAGGAGGACAAAATATGATATTATCTGATGATCCGAATATAAATTATTATGGCAGAATTGATTTTTCAAACTCCAAAAAACCAAAATTTGACTGGTCTGGAATTGAAATACAGGCAATTTTTGAAGGAACATCAATATCAATGATTTTAGAAGATGAAAAAAACGATTACAATGTTTTTATAGATGGCAAATTACATAAAATCATTGCAACAGAAAAAGGATTAAAAACTTATGAACTCGCAACCAAACTTAAAGATACAAAACATGAACTTTTAATTACAAAAAGAACTGAAAGTTCATATGGAATAGCAAAATTTTCAGGTTTTATCCTTGATAAAGATAAAAAATTATTGCCAGCCCCAAAAAGACCAAAATATAAAATAGAATTTATCGGAGATTCTTTAACCTGCGGTTATGGCAATGAAGGAACTTCAAAACAATGTGATGAGGGAGATTTAAGAAAATCAGAAAATAATTATCTTTCTTATGCTCAGATTACAGCAAGAAAAATAAAAGCAGAAGCGCATATAATAGCCATATCAGGAAAAGGAATAATAAGAAATTATGGTGATAAAGAAAAAATATCAAAAGATCCAATGCCATCTTTTTATGATTATACCCTGCAGAACGATGCATCTAAAAAATGGGATTTTAAAAAATGGATACCTGACCTTGTTATAATAAATCTTGGAACAAATGATTTTTCAACTGAACCCAATCCTGATAAAGATATTTTTATATCAGAATATAAAAAATTGATAAATAAGATAAAAAATAATTATGACAATAATATTAAAATACTCTGCATATGTTCACCTTTTGAGCAAAATAAATTAAGAGATATTATAAAAGGAATATCAGAAGAAGAAAAAACTGAATTTTTAGAAATGCCCTCCCTTACTGAGGATGAAAAAAATGGTTGTCACTGGCATCCAACTGTTGCCGGTCATAAAAAAATGGCGGATGCTTTAATAAAAAAGATAAAAAAAATTATAAAATAAAGTTGGATTGTAATAATTCAAACGTCTGGAATTTATAACTTTAAAACTTTATCTAAATTATCAGTTATATAATTATCAATTAATTTTATATCTATCGGTTTTAATATCATAAATTCAAGTTCTACTTTATAACTTTTTTCATCAAATAACTTTTCACAGTTAACGACAACACAACTTGCTTTTATTTCCCTTTCTTCTCCTTTTATATGAATTTTGGTAAGCATGATTGTTTTTTCTTCTACTCTTTCTTTTATTAAAATATCAATACCTTTTTTATTAATAGAAATAGGTTTTGCCTGCCTGAATAATCCCTGCATCACTTCATCATCTCTGCTTAAGGTTTTATATAAGACTAAACCTTCTACGGGTATTTTTTTATCAAAAATTTCATCAATTAAATTAATCACTTTTTTTCCTCTCTATATTTGGTTAAGCAATTTATGTGCCCGAACAAAGTTTAACATTAAAATTAAAGTATTTTGTAATTTTATCTAATTTATTTTGACCCATCGTGGACATTTTTATATCTTTTGTCCCAAAAAAGACAATATTTTAAATAAAAATAATGTAATAATTCAGCCACCAGAAGCAACCCTGGAAAAGTGTGGTTAACAGCAAGTAAATACATAGTACTTTCATTCTTAGGGAACCGAAGGATGTGGGCAGAAGGAAAAATGAGGGTAATTGAGTTAGACGAAGCAATCTCGTAGTTGAAAACGGAAGAATACAAGGCAAAAAAGCATCAGGTATAAAATCAAGATTGCTTTGTCAGTCGAGAATTAACTGTGGAATAAAATGCGGAAGTTATCATTCGCCTGACTTTAAAATGACAGGATATAGTGGTCATTATGAAAAGCGAAGCAACGAAGCAATCTGGCAATAAAAAATAAATCTCACCCATTGGGTGAATTGGATATTTTTTTTATTATTATTATTTTATAAGTGAGGACATCCTTTTTCAATTATTTTTTTATTTATATTGCGGATTTAAGGTTACTATTAATTACTGATTGTTTATTACAAAAATCTTCCCCTTTTCAATTATTTCATTATCAGCAGTTATATAAAAAAAATAGTATATTCCTGGTGATACTTTATATCCAAATCTATTTTTTAAATCCCAATTAACAATATTATTGGTTTTGCTGAGAATTGCAATAACATTCTCGCCCGAAATTGTAAAGATGAAAATTGATGAACCTGGTTTTACATTTAAAAATTTTATTTTTTTATCTTTTGATTTTCTCGCGTCATAAGGATTTGGATAAACAACAAAAAATCCTTCTGGAAAAGGTGTGGGTGTTATGGTTATTGTTGGTGTAATTGTTAAAGTTGGAGTTTCGCTTATTGATGGAGTAATAGTAAAAGTTGGCGAAATTGTAAATGTGGGAGTTATGGTAGGCGTTGTTATAGAACAATCATATCTTAAGTAATAAATATAATCCATTCCTTCTAAATCATCATACCAGGAAACAGATGGTCTATCCTGATTATCAAGTGCTAAAGATGTATTATTTTCAAATCCATACAAACTATCAAAAGAATTATTATCTATTTTAACTGATTCTAACCCGGTTCCATCCGCATCTACCCATTCATATCCATTCCATCGCATATAATAAACTCCAGTTGAAGAATAAAAACTTATGTGCGAATTATCTGATGGATCAATTGCTAAAGAAGGACCATACCCCTCGTCACTAAAAGGTAAAGACATTGACTCTACTCCAGCGCCATCCACATCAACCCATGAACTTCCATTCCAGTATAAATAATTTATTCTGGGTTGAAAAGAACCTGCAGAACTCCACCCTGACCAGACAATATGCGGGTTGCCTGATGAATCAAGCCGAATAACAGGGTCTCTTATATCATAACTTCCAGGTCCTAATACATTCATTGATTCTACTCCAGCGCCATCCATATCAACCCATGAACTTCCATTCCATTTTAAAAATCTTAAAGCAGAATAACCTGGTGTAATAATATCAGGATTTTCCATAACCCATACAATATTAGGTCTGTTTAAATTATCTAAAACAAAATCAGGACTAATCTGCCAGCCATCGGTATTTACTCCGAGTGTTACAGATTCATAAAAACTACCATCTACATCAACCCATGTATTACCATTCCATTTGATATAAAAAATATCTTTTGTTGTCCATGTAAGGTTAAGAGGATAATCTGACCAACCAAGGTGTGGATTATTTGAATTATCAAGGTATAATTTAACATCCTGCGGATAACCACCTGTTGGAGCATTGATTGATATTGATTCAACTCCGTCTCCATCAATGTCTGCCCAGTATGCACCATTCCATTTTAAATAAAAAATATTAAGCCAGCCAATCCATAAACCACCTGGCAATGCAATGCATGGAATATCATTTGAATCAAAACATAAAAAAGGACTTTTGCAATTTAATATTGAATAAGATATTTTTTTTGCTTCCTGCCCCGCACCATCTGCATCAACCCATTGCGAACCATTCCATTTAAGATAAAAAATACTACTGTCCTTTTCCCATGCAATACCTGGATTACCTGCAGAGTCAAGAGCAAGTGATGGCTTTTTACCAGGTGAAATTATTTTTGATTCCTGCCCTACCCTATCTGCATCAACCCAGCAGGGTTCCTGTGGAGTGGGCGTTATAATTGGCGTAATAGAATTAGTTAAATCTATTGTAAAAGTAGGAGTAACAGTTGGTGTATCCGATGCTCCACCCGGTAACCATCTTAAATAATAAATATCATGTTCCTGCAAAACAACTCCATTGCTCCATACAATATGCGGACAACCATAACTATCTAAAACCATTGAACCCCACTCAGAATTTATAAAATCACGCGAAACTCTCATTTCATCCCTTCCATAGCCATCTTCATCAACCCAGTTACTTCCATTCCATTTCAGGCAATATACTTCACAGGTTTCTACATTTCCTTCATGCCACATAATATGCGGCACTCCGGAGTTATCAATTTTTATTTTAGACACAGCAGAATTAGTAAAAGAACTGGAAACATTTTTTGATTCAAGTCCTGTTCCATCCACATCTACCCAGGAATTACCATTCCATTTTTGATAATAAACTTCTAAATTTCCTGCTGATGCATCCTCATAAACAATATGCGGATTATCAAATGCATCTATTATAATAAATGGCCATGATGAATACCCGGGTGTATTTGAAATATTTATTGATTCCTGTCCTATTCCATCTACATCAACCCATGAACTTCCATTCCATTTTAAATAATAAATTTCTCTGTTATTTTCTTCTCCATCCTCCCACACAATATGCGGGTAATTATTTGAATCAACTGCAATTGATACCCATAAAGAAGAATAAGAAGAATTATCAATAGAAGTAACGCTTCCTCCATCTGCTCCTGTCCATGTGCTTCCATTCCATGTTGCATAGATAACCTGTGCAAGTGGTGGTTCTTCTTCATTTCCTTCATGCCATGTTATATGTGGTTTCCCCGAATTATCAAGAATAAAAGATGGATGATGAGATGCAGTCATAGGCGAATTTGAAATATTTGCTGACTCCTGCCCTGTCCCATCCACATCCACCCATGCAATTCCATTGTATTTAAGATAATAAATATCATTGCCTTCCTGCCAGACAATATGAGGATTGCCTGATAAATCTAATTGAATTTTTGGATATTTTGATACTCCGGATGTATTTGAAATATTTATTGACTCTGTGCCTGTGCCATCTGCATCAACCCACTGCGAACCATTCCATTTAAGATAAAAAATATCAGTATTTCCAGATCCTGTTTCTGAAAACCATACAATATGAGCATAATTATTACTATCTAATACTATCTCAGGAACATAATCAGATTGATTATTTTGGTAAATATTAATTGCTTCTTTACCCACACCATCAACATCAACCCAGGCAGAAAAAATCTGTCCCTTAAAAATAAATAAAATTAAGATAATTAAAATAAATTTTTTCATTTTATACCTTTTATTTTTCCCTCACACCATATTATAAAAAATAACATAAAAAAAGATTAAAATCAAAATATTTTTAAACTTATTTAAAAAATCCTATTATTCCTTTTCTTACCAGCATAACAGCAATAGCTGCTAAAAGTAATGCCATAATTTTTGAAATCGCATTTGTTCCATTTTTACCTATTAATTTTGTAAAATAATTTGAAAAATAAAATATAAAACCAGTAAATAAAATATTTATAATAAGAGATATAATTGTTGGTATAATACCATACTGATCAATTATTAATAAAATTGTCGTTAATACCGCAGGTCCAGTTATTAAAGGTGTCCCCAAAGGCACAGCACCAACATCATCATAATATTTTTTTTCATATTTATTTATTTTAAAAATCTCCATTAAGGATATTGCAAAAAGTAAAATTCCGCCCGATATCATAAAATCTTGCATTGTAATTCCTATTATTTTAAATAGTCCTTTACCTATAAAAATAAAAATAAAGGCAACCCAAAAAGCAATTATTAAAGAGTTTATTAAGATTTTATCTCTTTCTTTTTTGCTAAAATTCCCTGTTAAAGAAATAAAAATTGGCAGAGTTCCAACACCATCTACAGCAATAAATAAAGTTATTGTCGCTAATATAGTTTCTTTTATCATAACCATTCCTTTATCTTATACATATTAATTTTATAAATGCGGAAATTTTTTTATTTATTTCATTTATAGCAATTATTTTACATACAAAAACCCCAGATGCAACATTTTTTCCCTGTTTATTTTTTCCATCCCATCTGAAACTATTTACTCCTGCTTTTTTCTTTGTAATATCCCTTATTATAACTTCCCCGGATACAGTAAATATTTTAATTTCTACATCTGCGTCCTCAGAAATATAAAAAACAATTTCTGCTTTGTCTTTAAAAGGATTTGGAAATACATTAACTATCTCTAAAATGAAAACTGATATTGTTGGTGTAATAGTAGGTGTGGTTATTTCAATTTTAGTTAATGTTGGTGTTATGGTAAATGTTTCTGTATTTATTGGCGTTATACTTCTGGTAAAACTTATAGTTATGGTTAAAGTCATTGTTATAGTAGATGTTATTGTCAATGTCGCAGTGTATGTTGTGGCTAATGTAAAAGAAGGTGTTAAAGTAATTGTTGGCGTAAAAGTTTCTGTATAAAAAATAGTTTGTGTTATAGTGTGAGTTAAAGTTTTTGTAAAGGTATTAGATGGAGTTGTAGATGGAGTCATCGTTGATGTTATTGTTTCACTATAATAACTTGTATTTGTTAATGTCCGGGTTGGCGTAGACGAAATTGTTTCTGTTTTTGTTCTTGTAGATGTAATTGTTGCTGTTATTGTTTTTGTAACTGTCATAGTTCTTGTAAAGGTTATTGTATTTGTAATTGTTTTTGTTTTTGTTGGCGTTATTGTCTGTGTAATTGTAAATGTTTCTGTTATGGTATGAGTCATTGTTATGGTAGGGGTTATGGTGGGTGTGAATTTTATAGTTCCGCATCCAGCCTGATAGCTATATGATTCAAAATTGGAAAACCCATAAAGATAAGCGCAAAAATTAGATGAAGAGGTAAGTGTATGCGGCGCAGCGCTTATTGTTAATCTCGCATAATAATAATTACTCGTTGAAATTTGCGAATAATAAAAATTAGGTATGTTTATACTGTCAAGTTGAACATTTCCAACACCTGATAAAGTTGTTATTATACTTACATAGTTAGAAGCATAAGAAGGCCAGGGTATTACCAATCTGCTATTTGTAATAAATTGTTCAACAGGCGTTATCAGTATCATAGATGGATCTCCTGTAAGTCCATCAAATGCACTTCCATTTGCAAACTGGGCTACTAAAATGGGGGCATTAGATTTTATGTATGAAGGCAAAGTCATTACTTTTTCCGCAACCTGAAATTTATTTAATACAAATTCAGGAACTCCGTTAATTTGAACAATGGTATTATCCGTAAATGTAATTATTCTTAAAGTATCGCCAATTGCTCTTCCTGCCAATCTTGCAACTGCAAACTCTAATCCCCATGAATTCGTAGGTGGCATTTGCTCTAAAAGATAATCACATGCTTCATATGTTACAGGCACATAAGCACATCTATGTGAAGCAAATACAGCAACAGGTTTATCAGATGTGATTATTGTTCCTGATAAATCTTCCTGAGTTGATGATGTATCCATCAGTTGATAAACCTGTCTTTGATTTAAATTGATATTATATGGTTGCCATGCAATTCTTGAACCGGTAGATATAGAAGGGATTATTGTAACCTGCGTATTATCTTCTACCGCAAGAACGGTGAATTGTGAACCATATTGTCCTGAACCAATCCTGCCCTTTGCAGATAAAATAACATAATTTGTGCCTAAAGCATCATAAGGTAATGCTAAAAATCCGTCTGTTGTTTCAGTTGTTCTATTTAAACCATATAAAGTTATTGGTTCAGATGAGGTTATTTGAATACCGGTATTTGTAATTGAATCATTCCCAATTGCTTCCATATAGGATGGTAAAGTTACTGTCAATATACCATTTGCATAAACAGTATAGGTATTTACTCCGGCGCTTGTCGTTATGGTTACAGATGCATCATAATCTGATGTAATCATAAGAATTTTATTTCCCACACCATCAAAATTTCGTGGGAAAGATACAAAAAATTCTGTTCCCTGATTTATTGCATAAACTTTATTAAAAAGAATTAAAAATAAAAATATATAAACTATCTTACGCACGCTAATTTCCCCCATCTTATAACTTCTTTTTCATTATCATACGTTTCAATTTTATATATGAAAACCCCTGACGCAACTTTTTTATTCATTTTATTTTTTCCATCCCAGTAAAATTCATTATTTCCCCTGTTGTATCTAATTTTATCCTTTTTAATAACAATTTCTCCTGACACTGTAAAAATTTTTATATTTATCTCCGCTTCTTTTGAGAGCCAGAAAATTATTGAAATTCCTTCTTTAAAAGGGTCTGGAAAATTTCCAATTATTTCCATTTCTAATTCTATTTCAGCAGGAGTAATGGTTGGGGTTATTGTTGGCTGCGGCGGCGTTAAAGTTATTGTAGCCGTTAAAGTTAAAGTTGGTGTTGGGGTAATTGAAGAAGTACCTGTTCCTGTAAAAGTTATTGTTATGGTCTGTGTAACTGTTTGAGTTAATGTTCGGGTAAAACTCGGCGTTATAGTTGGTGTCAAAGTATCTGTAATAGTTACTGATACAGTAAAGGTCGGTGTTATTGTAGATGTAACTGTTTTTGTAAATTCTTTTGTATGAGTTCGCGTTATTGTATAAGTGACTGATGGTGTTATTGTTTCAGTAACAGTAAAAGTTTTATCATAGGTCATTGTCTGCGTTGGTGTCCTGGTAATTGTTGCTGTTCTTGTTGGAGTTATTGTTCGTGTAATTGTTGCAGTTATTGTCTGAGTTATTGTTGGAGTTGGCGTGCTTACAAAATCAAAAAGTGCAGTCCCACCAGGATACCCATAAGATTCCCTCCAATTAAATCCATAAACTAAAACCGAAAGCGGCATTGTTCCTTCTATATTATGAGTTCCTGTGTTTACAGAAACCCTTGCAACCGAATAATCCCCAAAACTTAAATCAGTAAATATTGCTGATGGAACAGGCGTTGCATCAACGATTATATTATTTTTATCCATTTTATTCACAATCAAATTAAGATAATTAGAAGTCGGTGTTACAGGTGTGCCTATATCAGGAGAATATATGGTATATGAAGTCAGGTATTGTTCAACAGGCGGTAGAATCATCATAAAAGGATCTCCAATATCCCCCATCGGATTATCATAGGTTGTTCCATTTGCATACTGAGTTACAAGTATTCTACCTGTCGAAGTTATATAAGCGGATCCATCAATAATAACTTCAAATATTTCATCTTTATTTAATGTTACCAATTTTGTCCCATCAAGATATATATCAGAATTATTTTCTGATGATAAAAATCTATATGTATCACCGTTTGTTCTTCCTGCAAGCGGCACAATCACAAATTCTTTTCCCCAGGAAGTTATTGGCGGTATCTGTTCTATAAGATAATCGCAAAATAATTCAGTTACAGGAATATTTGCACAATGGTGCGAACCAAATACTGCGATCCTGTAATTTGATGAAATTTTAGTCCCTGACAAATCATTATCGGGTAATCCTGTTGCTTTTAAATAATATGCCTGACCTGTGCTCAAAGTTACAGAATAAGGCACTCCTGCAAAATAAGGACCTGTATCAATTGATAAAGTTATTGTAACTTCAGTATTATCTTCTGTTGCAACAACCGCAAATTGACTTCCACCTGTTGATGGAGTTTCAGTTAAACTGCTGGTATAAGATTGAACAATATATTCTGTTCCAAGAGATTCAACAGGTAATGCCAAAAATGCATCTGTTACTGTCAATCTTTTATTTATACCATATACTGTTATATCATCGTTAGAAGTTACTCTTATCGTTGTATATGACAATGTATCTGAATCTTTAAGTTCGCTGTTTTGTGGAAGTGAAACTATAGTTGCCTCGCCTGCATTTACAATATAATTATTATTAAAAATTGGCGATGGCATATATACATTTACGCTTGTAGTTATATTTGATGTTATATAAAGTTTTCTTTCAGCATCAGGATAGTAATTAGCAGGAAAGGCAATATAAAATTTTTTTCCCATTGAACCTGGAATTGAAAATATAAAAGAATATAAAAGCAATATATTTATAAATAAAAAAATAAATTTGCTTAAATTTCGCATAAACAACTCCCGATATATTATAAATATAATATCGGTTTTTTTAAGTTATACTTGAATTAAATTTTTCATTAGAAATAATTTAACAGTTTAGCCACTGGTAGAATAAAATTAGTCTATAAATAAATTTTTGTTCTGTCTGTCATTGCGAAGTCAGGCGAATGAGTCCCTTTATCTTCTATTCTTCGGGTGTAGACGCCCAGGGATGGGCGTTTCTACCTTCTAAATTTCAGGCAAGTGATAACTTCTGCCTCTTATAATCCCGTTAATTGAGCCTGACAAAGCAATCTTGCTTTTATACCTTATGCCTTCTTAACTTGTCTGCTTCCGTTTTCAACTGCCAGATTGCTTCGTCAGCCTCATATACACTTATTTCCTATTTTACATTCCTCTTTCGGCTTCCTAAAAATGACATCGTCAAGTGTTTCCTTGCTAGTAGCCACACTTTTTCAAGTTCACTTCTGGTGGCTGAACTATTACTAAACTTTTACAATACATCATTATATCTTTTATTTTATCTACCCCATAGATTTATTTTTTGAAGGGAACAATTGCAAACATTGGTTTTTATCTTTAAATTTTAAAAATTAGATATTGGACATTTTCATTTAACTGAGTTTTTTACTCTTTACTTTACATCTGGCGTTTGTTACCTATTATTTATAACTATTTTTTTATTTCCCGTCATCTCCTATAGAAGTCGCAGGGCATGAATTTTTTGCATCTTCGCATGCTTTTTCTTCTGTCTCATTTTCTGGTTGTTTATAAACATAGGCATGTGAACCATCATCATTCATTTTAAAATTTTCTGGTGCTGTTCCTTCACAAACACCACATGCAATACACTGATCATCTACATAATACTTTCCTGGAACATTTTCTTTTACCTTTGCATCTTTATTTGCCATCTCTTCCTCCTTAAAAATTTAAAATTTTGTTTAATATATTATATTTTAAAAAATATTTCAAGAAAAATTTTTTAAAATAAT
>DYJU01000006.1:34265-49406 GCA_020722985.1 Candidatus Methylomirabilis sp. | reverse complement strand
TGACAACACCAAGTATTTCCTTAACTATTAGCCACACTTTTACAAGTTCACTTCTAGTGGCTTAACTATTACTAAAAAATTAAGGTATTTGAATTTTTAATCCACCATTTAATGAATAAATTTCTCCGCCCCATTCATAAACAATATTAAATTTTACATATGGAAAAAATCCTAATTCAAAACCAGCAATTAATCTAAAATCCATGCTGTCTGGTTCTTTTGATACAGTCCCTATCACCCCAGATTTACCAGTTGCACTTCCAGTTAAAGGTGGAATTTCCTTTAAAGTTACCTCAGCATCCATTCCAATATTACCATTTAAAACACCTGTATTCAAATTTATTCCAGTTCCGATAAATGGACTAAAAAAAGCAATTGATTTATTTGCAATTAGTTTTAAACCTATGGAACGCATATTCCAGTCAATAGTCCATTTATTAGTTCCGCTTATCATTAAATCATAATCAGTAGAATTTACATTTACTCTTTCAGTTGATTGCTGAGTATTTGTAAAAATAAAATGTCCGGATATAAAATCCAAACTAATTATGGCAAGCAATCCTAATGGACTTAATAATGAATCTTCTAAAAATTGAGTTCGTAAATCAAAACCAAATAAATAATTCTTATAATCAAGGGAAGTATCTGTTGCTTTTATATTAAACTGTAATGGTAAATACTTAATACCAATATCTGCTTTTAAAAAAGGTAAACCAAATAATCCTGTTTTTAAATATGGATTAATTACAAATATACCTAAATTGGGTGGCATTTTTTCTGCTAATTCCTCGACCGGAATATAATCAAGTGATAATGATTTAAAACCATTTATATTAAATTGTGCAACAGTTACGCCAACATTTCCACCAAATGAAATTCCTGGAAATGCACAAACATTGGCAGGAGTGTTATTACCTGCCGTTGAAGTAAAACCGATTAAATTACCTATTTCAGATGTTAAAAATCCTGAAATAGTTTTAAAATCCTCTATAAGATAATTAGAACCAGTTAATACTTCATTTAAATCATCATCAATTTTAGCAGAAAAAGAATTTAAAACTAAAACGAAACTAAAAATAAAAATTGTAAAAATTTTTTTCATTTTTTCTCCTTTTTATTTAAATTTAAAATTTGTCTGTATTTTTAATGTGCTTCCCAATCTTTCAAATAAATAAGCAATATCAAGAGAACTTGAAAATTCTCTTTTATTTCCAAATTCAAAATGTCCTATTCCTATTCCAAGTGTATATTCTTTATATGATTCAATGTCAAGTGTCTGAGTATAGCCAGCTCTTAAGTCAATATATGTAAAAATGGTCTTTTCTAAACCTATTCTTAATTTATTCAAATTAGAAATATCGCAACTTAAAATAAATTCTTTTATTTTATAACTGATACCTATGGATGATGTTAATGGAACGCCTTCATTATATGAATGTTCTATGTTTAGATATTTTGATGACCAGTTAATATAAGAAAAAGCATCTCTTAAAAAAATTCCAATAGAAACATTATCAGTTATTACCCATAAAAAACCTAAATCGGTGCCAAATCCAAATGCTCCGCCTGTTACTTTTTCTTCTAAACCTGCGTTATTATTTCCAAATCCAGCAAAATGTAATTTTAAATTTATTCCTGTTGAAATTCTTAAAAATTTAAGTAACCACACAAAATTTTCACAATATGAAAATAAAATAGTTTTTTCGTCAAGATAATTATCTCCGGAGATAATAAGACCAGTTCCAGCCCCTCTATATTTATCAAAAGGATAAATAAAACCTGCATAATTATAAGGTATTAAATTTTTTTGTTTAGTATACATAAAAGTAATATCTTTATATTCTGATTGATAAATACCAGCAGGGTTATAAAAAATTGCATTTACATCATCAGCAACAGCAGTAAAAGCACCTGCCATTGCAGAAGGTCGTGAAAGTCCGATATCAACAAATGCAGCAGGATCTACTATTTCGGCTTTTATATTTAAAAATAAATATAAAAATAAAAAAATAAATGACGTTTTTTTCATTTTTGCCTCCTTTATTTAATAAGAACCACAGGATATAAAAATTGTTTTTTCCCTGATGTATCTTTTATTTCTATCTGCAAAATATATCTTCCATTAGCACACCAATCACCATTATCATTTTTCCCATCCCATTTTTCAATATTTGTATATCCAACAGGTCTTATCTCTTTATTAATTAAAGTTCTTACTAATTTACCAGCCATATTGTAAATTTTTATTGATACTTCAACTCCTGCTCCTTCTAAAGAATTTAAATTATATTGAATATTCAATCCTGTATGATAAGGAGAAAAAGGATTTGGAGTTAAATTTACATAATCAATTCCAAGTGTTTTTAAATCTGAAATTACAGCATATTCTGAAAAATGCATAACATTAACAGAAATATCTGAGTTTCCTTTTTGTCCGCCAATTCCCTCCCATTTTAAAGAATTTTCATTCCATAAACCGATTTGCGCAGAATTTTTATCTATATTTGCAGGTAATGGTAAAGTAAGTAAAACATATTTTGTAAATAAAAAATCTTCTGTTAATTTATAAATTTTTCCAGATGCTTTTTTGTCTTTAGATATTGCCCTTCCACGATTAATATCATATTTAAGAAGAGTAATTCTATCTATTGCATTAGAAGGAGATGATGATGAATCAGGAATCTCCAAAGAAAAACCTTCATAGTCACGGACTTTTACATAAGGATATAAAGAAGTCATTTTTTGCCATACCGAAACTCTTTTTGTGGATTTATAATTTAAAGCTTCTGCAATTATATCTACCTCTCCTAAATAATCCGTGGTGGGCGTATAAATTCCATTTGAACTCATTGCACCTGCATTTTGTGGTTCTACTCTCCAGTTAATAGTTGTATTTACAATTTGTCCATTTGCATCTTTTAATACAGCAGTAAATCTGTATGGACCACCAATATTTGTATTATAAATAATAACCGGCGGTTCATCAATTATTATCCCGCCACCGATTATTGGATTGAAAGTAAAATTAACTGTTTGAGTAATTCCAGCAGCAAGAGAAATAAATGCCTGCCCGGGAATAGATATATAATTTGTTGTTACTGGCTTTAATCTATAATCACCAGCAGGAAGTGTTGTTCCATAATACCCAGAAGAATTACTAACAAGTGTTAAACTTACATAATCAGGAAATAATTGATCATATACCTCAACCTGTATGTTATTTAAAGGGTTTGAATTATCATCTATAATCTGGCCAGTAAGAATACCTATTAATGAAGAGTTTAAAGTCATTGTATAAGAAACGTTTAATGTATTCCCATTTGTTAAAGTAACGCTTGAATTAAAATCATTATACCCAGATTTTGTTAGAAAAATATTGTATGTCCCAGCATGTCTTGAAGTAATTGTAACTCCGCCTGTTATATTAGTAATTCCAGAGCCAAAATATCCTGTATTGGTTCCTGTGCCTATAAGTGATATATTCACATTATTTAATGGTTGTAAAGTTGAACTATCACTTACAAAAATATAAATTGATGCATTGTTTTGAGTAAGAATAAAATTAATTCCTGATACATTACTACCTGAAACAGTTATGTTTTGAGGCGATGAAATATCATAACCAGTTTTAAATGCATATAAATTATAGTTGCCATCAGGAATATCTAATAAAGTGTAATTTCCAGATGAATCGGTAAAAGTTTGATTAACCAATGCATTCCCGGGATTTGTTCGTATCTCAACCGTTGCATTTAAAATACCAGTTACACCATCAGATACATTTCCTGAAACAGAATATAAGGTAGAAATTTTTTGTAAAGTTACAGAGCCAGCATCAGTTATCTGCCCTGGATTTATATTAATATTTGTAAGTTGTAAATCATAATAACCTGATTGTGTTATTGTAATTGTATATACACCTGCAAAAAGTGGCATTGTAAAATCTAAAAGTGGAGAAGGATTATTTCCTGTAGTTTTTGTATTACCATTTGCTGAAACTATTGCATTTACATTTCCTGAATCTGATGTAGAAATATCAATCTGTAAAGTGCCATAATTAACATTTAAATTAAAATTTTGTGTAAGTGATGTTTGATTTGTTTTTGCTTGTGATGTATAACCATATTTTGATGCTACTATATCAAAATTTGTAACAGTTGCTGGTATATTTAAAGTATAATAACCTGACCCATTTGTCGTTGCAGAAGTTAATGTAATATGATTCGGATCTGAACTGTCAAAAACTTTAACTAAAGCACCATTTAATGAGTATCCATTTATATCATATACAAAGCCGGCTATTGTTTTTGCAGAAGAAGAAATTGTTAAAAATTCAACTTTCGGATTTGAAATTGTATCAGACGTCGAAACACTTCCTGTTTTATGTAATGAATCTATATATCCAGTTTTTCTTGCAAAAATTTCATAACCACCTGTTTTTATATAAATTAAATAATTACCATTTAAATCTGTATACGTTGTCCTGGTTGTCCCTGAAGAATTATATACAACAATTTCGGCATTACTTATATTATTTGAATTTTCATCTTTTACTGTTCCACTTATGTATCCGATATCCTGTATAAAAATTAAATGATTATCTGATGATGTTTCACCAGGTGTTAAAGTTAATCTGATATAATTTGAATTTAAAAAACCTTCTTTTGCTGCAAAAATATCATGGGTTCCATAAGGAACAGATATTGAAAAAATACCAGATGAATTAGAATATGTAGTTCTTGTTAATGAAGTTGCTGTTTCATAAATATAAACAAGGGCATCTGCAATTGCAACGCCAGATGTTGTTTTACAATCTCCTATAATTGTTGCTGCATCTGGAGATAAAACAAAATTTATATTTTCAATAGTTTCTCCAGGACCAATTGTAACTACCTTATCACCATCTGAAGAATATCCTGATTTAGAGGCAGAAATAGTATATGTGGCTGATAACATTGATAATGTATACGCTCCCGAGGTATTTGTATAAACATAATCAATTCCATTTGTAACTAAAGCACCTGAAAGAGGGGTATTCCCTGCTAAATCAATTGTTACTTTTCCCTTTACATACGAACCATTTTCAGTCATTACAAAATTTATACCTGTTTTTGTCTCTCCACCACCTGAAAAACTAACATTTTTATCGCCATCTGATGTATAGCCCGATTTAATAGCTTTGACTGTAAAATCTCCTGTTCCAACACTTAAATCATAATGGCCAAAAATGTCTGTATAGGTCTCATAATATGGTCCTGAAAGCGGTATAGCTCTTACAAGGACATCTTTTAAAGGAGCGCCATTACAGAATATATCTCCTGATATTTGATTTGCCTGAGTTTGCATTACAAAATTTCTTTCCTTTGTTTCTCCACCTGATAAACTTACAGTAACAGGAGATGGTGGAACAAATCCTGCTTTTTCAACACTCACAATCCATGTCCCATCAGGTAATTCCATTGAATAGTTGCCAGATGAATTAGTAGTATCTGAATAAACATTGGAAGTATTACCCTGTTCAGTTGCTTTTACTAAAACACCGTATATGCCCTGTGAATTTTCATTTGTAACCAGACCAGTTAAAAAATTTTTATTTTTAGTTAAAATAATGTTATAACTGAATACATTTTCCTCATCTATAACTGTAATTGTTACTTTTTCAGGTGAGTAACCAGATTTTGAGACATCAATATCCCATATACCTGTGCTATTTACATAAAGAACAAATGAGCCATCTGACAACGTTGTTGCGGAAGAAGTTACTCCCTGTCCTAAATATGGATCTGTTGCAACAACATTTGCGCCAGATACAGGATTGGAGGGTGACATATCGTCATAAACAAAACCTCTTATAGTATATGCGCATCTTGTTATGATCAAATCCATATTTATAGAAGTGGAAGAAACAGTTAAATAATATGTTGCCGGTATAAAACCTTCTTTTCTTATTGTAACTTTATAATCTCCATAAGGATATGGATTATAAAAATGCCCGTTATCATCTGTTGTTATTGGATATACATTAACATAACCACCTGATAATGTTTCAAAATAAATTATTGCCTGTGGAACACTGGTTAATCCTGATGGTGAAATTGCTGGATCTACTATTTCTTTTACATATAAATCAACCTGTGTAACTGTGGTTGAATAATAAAAATCATTAACTTCACTTTTTCTGCCTTTCCCTGTTGAATCAAGCGCAATTACATACCATTCATATTCGCTTGTATTTAATGCTATGTTTGCAGGAATATTAATCTGCGTATTTGTTGTATATACATTCCATATAGGCACAGTTGCACTGCCAAAAACATTTTCACTACCGGTTTCTTTTTTTAATACAGTTACCATATAATTATTAGCACCAGTAGATGGTGTCCAGGAAAGAATAATATCAGAACTGGTTATGGTAACACCAGCAGGTGGACTTATTAAATTAAAAGAGGAACATGAAGAAGGCGCATCAACTGTGAAATAACGAGTTCCTGCAAAAGCAGAAGAAATCATAGAAGGTGAACCACTATAATTATTTAAAACAACCCATGAATATGTAATCCCCTGAACCAATGATGGTGCTGATAATTTATCATAATAACCTGATGGATCTGGCTGCGGATATTCTATCTGGGTATCATTTACAGTTGAAGCCCATATTACATTTGCTGTTATTGTCATAGATCCTTCGCCAATATTAAATTCTGCTTTTGTATCAAATACCATTACAGTATAAAAAGGCGAACCTGCAACTGGTTGCCATTTTAAAAGTGGCGAAAGATCTGTTAATACTTCACCATTTGCAGGCGAAATAAATTGTGGAGCATTTTTAGATTCAATATAGAGTTTAAATTCCTGTGATAATTCTCCAGTTACAGTATTTGAAATTCTGCAATAATAAACCCCTCCCGTCATTCCTTCATCGTTTGGTATAAAATCTACATAACCTCCTGGAACATCTTCTAAAATTTGAGCATAGTAATTTGAAGGTGAAATTCCATATACTATTTTACAGGTATTTGAAACAGGCAAAGAGGAACCGAGTCCATCATCCCATTTAACACGTATTATTTCATCATTAGTGACTAAAACTTTTGGATATTCTAAAACCCTTGGCCTTGCAAATAATATAGTTGTAAAAAAAGATAATAAAATACCAGATAGTATTATTTTTATAATATTTTTATACATAACTCCTCCTTAAAAATTAAATGTTATCGCAGTTTTAAATATCGGGGCTGGTAATGCAAGTAAAAGGACTTCTGTTTTTATATAATCACCCACTGGAAATGCAAACCCTGTTGATAATACTGGAACTGGAAACCATACAACTTCTTTTTTTGTTTCATTCTTTTCATAATCAATTGTTTCCATCCCTTCATTTGCAAGTGTTATACCACCACCCAGTTGAAAATATCCACCAAAATTAAAACCTATACGAAAAGAATCCATCATATTTAAAAATATTTTTGTTTCTTTTTTTTCATCTCTATATTTTATATAAAAAGTGTCAAAATAATGGATGTAATTAATTGCTAAAACCATCCCTGGTTTCCACGCGAAAGTAATTCTCATAAATGAAGGAATTTTAATAAAAATATCATATTTTAATGATTCTTTGCCTTCTTTTGTTTTTGTAAAATCAGATGTGTCTATGGTATCAGGTAAAGTGTGATAAATAACTTCTCCGTTTCCCTTTAATTTAAGTTCTGGTTGTATAGAAAAATCAATCGCAGTTTCTAAAGTATCTTTTAAATAATGATAAGATGTTCCTAATCTTAAACCCCATTCTTCTGCTTTAAAATCCGCATATGCTTTCTGGTCTAAACTATTTGAATCATTTGTGTTAAATTCTAAGGTAACACCAGAAAGTGTGGCAACACCATCAGCAAGTGCATTGCCATTTAAATAAAATCTTGAATCATATTTTTCTAAAACAGTTCCTATTCCCCACTCATTAGTTATCTGTCTTCCAAGACCAATAGAAGTTACTACATTTCTTATTTCTAAATTTAACGCCGCATTAATTTTTGCTCTTAAATCCATATCTAAAAGTGGATTTTCGTCATCAGTAACATTAACAAGTGTCTCTAAACCATTTATTAATACTTTTGTTTCTAATGTGAATTTTTCTTCCCTTGCTAAACCAATTGCAGTTTTACCCGCGGCAAAAGGAATTATTCCTTCCCATCCCATAATACTCGGCGCCTGGCTTATATATCCTTTAAAAGATGAAATTTTTGTTTCAACGCCTGCGGTTTTTGTCATATCTTTAAATGCATCTTCTATCTTTTCATCAATTATGTTTTTTATTTCATCGTTTACATTTTTACCAAGAAGTCCTTCTGCAACAGGAGTTCCAAAAAATCCAAAAGGTATAAAAGACATAGAAAATGTTGATTTTTTTTGAAATGCAAGGCAGGCAGGATTATATGATGTAAAACTTTGCTGAAAATCAAGAGTTGATACAACACCTCCGTTTCTCAATGCATCACCACGAGAACCAAAAAATGAATCAGTATAAAAAGTCATTGACAGGTCCAAAGATCCGCCATTGAACTCTTTTATTTCAAAATTTGTTTCTGCATAAAAACAATTAATTAAAAATATAAAAATTAAAAGAAAACTAATTTTTTTCATAATTCCTCCAAAAATTTAAAAAATTATTGAAAGCCCGATTTTATGATTATTGCCGAGTTCAGAAAATGAAAGCCAGACATAATCTAAAGAATATGAAATGTCTCCTGTTTTAAATAAAATGCCTCCACCTGCGTTAAATCCATTGTATAAACGCTCTTCAAAAGAAAAATTTCCTCCTACCCTTAATGATAAAATCAGATTACTTATAAAATGTATATATTCTATACCACCTTTAATTAACAAACTTTCAGAAAGATTATATCCGAAATCAGCGCTTATTCTTATTTTATTTCCTATAGTAAAACAATTTAAAAATTGTGTGTATGAACCGATTTCAAAAGATATAGGAGTAATATTTCCATTAAAAGATGTTCCTAAATTTTTAAATATTATACCAACACCTGCTTTATTCCATAAAAACTCACCACGGTTTGAAAGAAAATCTTCTTCATTTATTATCAGATCATAAATTCCACCGATATCTAACGAAAACCCAAAATTTGAATAATCACTTCCTAATGATTCTCCGCTTATTTTTAATGCGATACCTAAATTCAAATTTTTAGCAAATTCACTATATACGATTTTTTCAAAATCAAACCCATAACCAATTCCTAAAAGATAATTAAATCCCGATACCTCTTTCCCTTCTCCATCGTAAAATCCTGATGAATTCTCTTTTTGTTCAATGACATTACCAGAATTTAAATACTTTAAAACAATACCTAATGAATCTGTTTCATTTAAATTTTGACCATAATAAATGGAATCATAAAAGACATCCTGCAGATAAAAATCATGAATAAAAAGTATCTGTTTGCCTACAATTGTTTTCAACCCTGCTGGATTATAATCCATAGATTCAACATCATTACACGCAGCAATATAAGCCCCACCCACTCCCTGAGCTTTAATGCCTGCGGGGATTTTCAGTAAATCAATTGACGTTGTTCCTATACCAGCATAGGTAAAAAAATAAAGTAAAAAATAAAATAAAACTAAAATAAAAAATTTTTTCATTTTTACACCTTTTATTTAGTTATTATTAATTTTTTTATTATTTTTTCATCTTCTGTTATTATGACACAAAAATATATGCCTGGTGCTACATCTTCTCCATTTTTATTCTTTCCATTCCATTCTATTCTGCCATAACAATTTTCTTTAGAAAATACTGTATATCCATTTATTGTATAAATATAAATTTTTGAATACTCTGGTAAAAATTCTATCTTTAATGTGCCTGAAATTGCTTTTTCTGGATTATAAGGATTAGGATATATAAGAATTTTTTCTGGTGTTGGAGTAAAAGTAGATGTTATTGTTGGTGATAAATATGGCGTCATTGTCCGCGTTATCGTATATGTAAGTGTTACCGTTATCGTTGGAGTTATTGTATGTGTTTCCGTTATTGTGTATGTTATTGTTTCTGTCAGTGTCTGAGTAAGTGTAAATGTCTCAGTTATTGTATATGTCAATGTGCTGGTTAAAGTTTCTGTTATTGTTGATGTTGTTGTGCCTGTTATTGTTTGTGTTATTGTCTCTGTTATTGTTTGGGTTGTTGTTTTCGTTATTGTTTCTGTTATTGTTGATGTTATTGTTTTTGTAATTGATGGTGTATTTGTAATTGTAAGAGTTATAGTTATTGTAGGCGTTGCTGTCCATGTATATTCAGGTGTATTTGAATGAGTTGGTGAAATAGTTGATGTCACAGAATTTGTCCATGTTATCGTTATAGAAGGAGTTACAGTATGAGTAAAAGAATTTGTAAATGTAGGAGTTATTGTTCGGGTTGTTGTTGTAGTTATTGTCTGTGTTGTCGTTGGGGTTATTGTCTGTGTTGTCGTTGGAGTTATTGTCTGTGTTGTCGTTGGAGTTATTGTTTGTGTTATTGTATTGGTCATTGTTGGAGTTATGGTCTGAGTTATGGTTTGAGTAATTGTTGGTGTAATTGTCTGGGTGATTGTTTGTGTCATCGTCTGAGTTATTGTCCGTGTTATTGTTGGAGTAATTGTCTCAGTTATTGTATGAGTAATTGTTGGAGTTATTGTCTGAGTTGCAGTTTCTGTAATTGTCGGTGTTATAGTTGATGTGATTGTTTCAGTTACTGTTAATGTAATTGTTGGAGTTATTGTTGGTGTACTCGTCTGTGTAATAGTAGGTGTTGGTGGATAATTAATAAATATAACATTGCTTACACCATTTATAGCAGAATCAGCAGTATCTGTAACTGAAATATAATGACTCCCATATGTATTGAATGTAACACTGAATATTTTTATCCCTTTATCTGCTGATATAAATGTATAATTTGACGGTAGATTTGCAAGTGGATCAGTTGAACCAAATGTTATATTACCTAAATAATTTTCTACTGTATTACCTAAATTATCCTTTGCCCTTACTGTTATATATAATGGTATTCCCATAAATCCTGATGATGGCGCTACAACTGCGAATGAAACAACCGGCTGCGTTATTATTTTTGCTGTGTTTGACGTATCGCTCGGGTTTGTCATTGATGCTGTTACTATATGCTCTATGTTTGATAAAAGTGATAGTGACAGCGTTGTATATGCTCTTCCGCTTACATCCGTATATGTATCTACTGGATATATTGAACCATTATCTGTCTCAAAATGTATTGCTACTCCGCTGAAATTTCTTGTGTTCCCATTCTGGTCAACTATCTGTGCTTCAACGCTTATCGTTGACCCTGCAGGTGCATATGTCTCAACTGTCGGTGATACACGTAAAAATAATCCTTCGGTTACTGTCATTGTCGTGTATGCAGGCGAATACGGCGATGCATTCAAATCTCTACCCCATAAATAATACGTCCCCGTATAATGACATTTTACATTGCATGTTGCCTGACCGCTTGAATCTACTGTTAATGTTAAATCCTTATACCAGTTTATCCCATTGTCATAGGAAAATAATACATTTTCATTAGTGCCATATATATGAACATTTTCATGGCCTGATCCTGCAGGAGTATTGTATCCATTACCATCTTTTGCATTTATAAATAAAATAATTGTTTTATCAGCACCTAAAGATATAGGACTTGGTAAAAAAGCATATCTTGTAGCTACTCCTCCTGCAGAAATTGTCACTGTAGTTCCCAAAATCCCATCAGTATTCACCACGCAGTAATTCATGCTTCCTGATGCATCCGAACTTACCTTAAATACCGTCGTTATCTGTCCATTTGCATTTGTTGCTCCATACAACGGCGTCACCTGCGCATCCTGTGTCTTCCCTGTTTGCACCATCGCTGTAAAACTAACCCATTTCCCTGCTATTGCATTACCATATATATCTGTTACCTGCGCGGTTATTGTAACTGATTCCCCTGCTGAAACCGAATATTTATCTGCCCACGCAGTAAGGTTAGCAGGTGAGTTTGGAATAATTGTTGCATAGGTTTTTCCGGTTATTGTCATACCGGTTGCTTCTGCTGTTATCGTTACATTTGTGCCAACTTTTGTGTCCCGGTAATACACATACGCTGTCCCATTATTTAATGCCGTATTTAACGATGCATACCAGTACGTTAAATCCGTTGAAAACTGCATTGTTGATGATGCTGAGGTTAGTAATACATCAACATTTGAAAATGCATTATTTCCTCCTTCATCTTTTGCCTGTATTGTTATTATTCTTGCCTCTCCTGCCTGCGTCGTGCTTGTTATGGGCTGTATCTCTATATATAATGCTGGCGCATTATTTACATATACCGTTGCTGTGTCAGATGTTAATGATGGCGCTGCTGCTGTAACTGTTGCTGTATTTGCCACCGAATCCTTTACCAACACACTTCTTAACGCTATTCCTGTAAATGTTACCTGCGAATACCAGTTTATCCCATTGTCTATTGAAAATTGCATTGTCCCTGATGTTGATGTCAATGTTATGCCACGAGCATCTGATACAAAATTTCCATATAAATCCGTTATTTTTACATTTAACGTTCCATTTACCCCTGTCTGTAATGAAAGATAATCCGGGTCCATCTCAACTTTTGCTGCTGATCCTGCTACAAAATTTACCGTTACAATCTTTTCAAAATGTCCGAATTTCAAAGTTACATTTGCCGGTCCTGCTTTTGTTGAACGTATCCGCGCGTATGCATTACCATTAAAGTCTGTTATTGCATAAGAGTTTAAACTCACTGTTATTGGATCTATTATATCTTCTGATCTATCTGATTCAAAATCTATCAATGCATACGCAACATTTGTATTTGAACCTATTGGTGGCGTCCATACATACGCTGTTATTGTCGCACTTTGAATACCATCTGCTACTATCCCTGATGACGGATTCGCCCATGCTTTCCAGCCATCTATTACCCATACATAGTTATCAATCGGGTATGTAGTAGTAGATTTCCAGCTATCATTAGAACTTGCCGAACCATTTGGTATATTATTCATCACTACATAAGGTGATGCTCCTACTTTCATTGTATATGTATTTGAAAATACATCCCATACTATTGTGCCGCTTGCATTTGTATATACAACATTATCAAAAAATGCATTAAAAGTTCCCGGATTATTTGATGGCGCTCCGTTATATCCTATATTACCAGTATCCTGAGACAAAAGCCCATAATTATAATATCCAGTTGTGGCTAACATGCTGACATCAAATTTCCTGTGATACCAGTTGCCTTTTGCATACGTTGATATATCCATTGATGGATGTATTCTTATTGCATTCTGATCCCTTATATAATTCTGAGTTGTCTGACCAAAATCACGCATGTTTGAATAACCGCCTGGATAAGAACCACCCTGAAATTCTGTTGAACAATAAAAATTTGAACTTATTTCCGGAATATATACATCATATTCTAAATAATAATTTGAATTAAATGTAAAATTCCTATCATCTATTTTAATATAACAGTATTCATAATGATTCTGTTGCGTTAGATACGAAGTAAGTAATATGGGTCTGTTATATGATGTTACAGGAACTACCACATTTATATCATTGCTCGTCCCATTTATTGAAGGTGATCCCACCTGACTTACTGTTATTGTCTGAATACCAGCAGTTTTTAATGTCGCTTCAAATATCCTGCTACCCATATCCGACGTTAAAAATGTATAGTTTGCCGGCAACTCGGCTAAACTATCTGTGGATGAAAATGTCACTGTCCCTGTGTAATTATCAATTGTATTATTAAATGCATCCTTTGCTGTTACATAAAAATTAAATGATACATTTGAATTTGCAATACTCGGTGCAACTACTAAAAATGTTACAACTGAACCTGCTTGAACATTTATTCCATTACTTGTTCCTGTTATTGAACTATTTAAAATATCCGTAGCGGATATCGTCTGAATACCCTTGGTCTTTAATATTGCAGATAATATTTTTACTCCTGCATCTGATAAGTTAAATTGAGTATCAGGCGGCAATTGTGCCTGCGGGTCTGATGATGTAAAACGAACCGTTCCTGTATAATCTGTTACTACATTATTGTACTGGTCTTTTGCTGTTACTGTTATATAAAATGTATCACCAGCATTTACAGTGGATGGTGCAAGTATGGTAAATGAAACCGCGTTTGCAGGATTTACTATAATATCCTTATGTCCGGTTATACTTACATTTATTGTGTCATTTACATTTATTGTTATAAGCCCTGCTGTCATTAAAGTTACCTGAAAAATATGGCTGCCTGCATCAGAAACCGTATAAGTATAATCTTCTGGCAACTGATATAGTGATGCATTTGTTGTAAAATGCACTGTGCCATAATAATTTTCAACGACTAAATTATCAGATGTTTTTGCAGTAACAGTAATATAAAAAATTTGCCCTGCTTCTACTGATGCTGGTGCTTCTATATCAAAATGATCCACTGCTTTTGTGGGTGTAAAAGTCGGTGTAATTGTTGGCGTTAAAGTTTGAGTTATTGTAGATGTAACTGTCTGAGTATTTGTTTGTGTTATTGTTTTAGTTATTGTTGATGTAACTGTTTGCGTATTTGTCCCAGTAATTGTTGGAGTAACAGTTTGAGTAATTGTAGGTGTATTCGTTGTTGTAACAGTATGGGTTATGGTCCGAGTAATCGTTTGTGTAAAAGTTCTAGTAATAGTATGTGTTATCGTTTGAGTAACAGTCTGTGTGGAAGTTCTTGTAACAGTAGGTGTTATTGTCCATGTTATAGTAGGAGTTACTGTTAATGTTATAGTAAAAGTTATTGTAGGCGTTATTGTTTCAGTTACTGTTTCTGTTATTGTTGCTGTTATAGTTGAAGTTGTAGTCCCTGTTATTGTCTGTGTTATTGTTTCAGTCACTGTTTCAGTTACTGTTTCTGTTATTGTTGCTGTTATAGTTGGAGTTACAGTCCCTGTTATTGTCTGTGTTATTGTCCCTGTTGCTGTTGGTGTTACTGTCTCCGTTATTGTCGCTGATATTGTCTTTGTTACTGTCTCTGTTACTGTTTCAGTTATTGTTTCTGTTACTGTCTCTGTT
>DYJU01000006.1:0-34165 GCA_020722985.1 Candidatus Methylomirabilis sp. | reverse complement strand
CTTTGTTACTGTCTCTGTTACTGTTTCAGTTATTGTTTCTGTTACTGTCTCTGTTGCGGTCTCTGTTATTGTATCTGTTATTGTCATTGTCGGCGAATATGTCCATGTCTCAGTTATTGTCTCTGTTATTGTCTCTGTCGGCGAATCTGTATGGGTCGGCGTTATTGTATATGTCGGCGCTGGATTCCTGCTATACTCTATGGTTATGCTATCTATGTATGCCGACTTAAATAAATCATATGTATATAAATACGCCTTCCACCTTAAATCTTCTCCTGCATCCCCACCACTGAAACATACCCCTACCCCTGGCGTTACTTGTATCCATGTCACCCCATTATTTGATGATATGTAATAATCTATTCCCTGATCATTTAACTTATCCACTGCCGTTAATGTCGCACACTCATACTTGTATCCATAATGATCTATTACTGTTGATACTGCCCAACCTGACTGGTTATACGCCATCCCATACCGATTTAATTTTGCATAATCCCCTCCTATTATCCAGTAATTCCCATTATATACTACGCTGTTTATTGTCATATTCCCAAAATTTATTAAATTCCCGCTCTCATTTACAAATGTCCCACTTGTATCACTATTTATCTTTCCTCCACTTCCACCTATAAACCATTTACCGCTCCCTGCACTATAATTTATACTCTTTACATTATCTGTCCCGAATCCTATTAAATTCCCACTCATATCTGTAAAATTAAATATATTATAATCTGCCAGTTTCGCACTGTTACACCCTACCCTTATTATATTATTTACCCCTTCGTCCCATTTTATCGTATTTACCTGATAATATCCTCCTAACGTTGAATATAAATCTGTTTTTAAATCATTTATTGTGCTTCCACCATCATACTTTATTATACAACCCGAATCTCCCCCTATGAACCACACATTATACAAAGTCCCTGCAAAATCTGCTGCCCTCACAGCATCTGTTACCCCGAAATAACTTGATATATCTACTGTGGTAAATGTATTTCCATCACTACTCCTCTTTAATTTTCTACTCCCTCCTCCTATTACCCATTGTTCATTCCCACTCGTCCCTCCCCATTTTATCACATACACCGAATCACTCCCAAAACCTAATGCACTTGTCTTTGAGGTAAATGATACCCCATCATACGCATATAAACTTCCATTCGCCCCTCCTATAAACCAATAACTACCATTCCACCCTATACTCAATATACTATCTGATACTACCCATCCCGCTGTTGTTAATCCCGATTTTAAATCTACAAATACTTCTCCATCATATTTATTTATACTTCCATTTTCTCCTCCTATCAGCCAGTAACTCCCATTCCATCCTGCTGCATTTATATTTAATTTTCCAAAATCCCTTATACTCCCTGATAAATCTGTATTTGTCGGTGTATTTACCCCTCCTGTCCTCTTCATTATCCGACCGTTCCTGCCACATATTAAATTTATACCGCTTGCACCTCCTCCATTACTCCTTATTGCCCATATCGGATCTATATTAAAATATCCAGGATTGCTCTGCAAATAATATGTGCTATTATCTGATGTAGTATATAAACGCGTCTGACTACCATATACCCCACCTATCAATGTATAATTCCCATTATAATGTATACTCCATATCGTTGAAATCGTAACACTGCTACTCTTATCTGTAAAACTCGTCCCATTATACGTCGCCAATTTCCCTGAACCACCCCCTATCACCCATACATTGTTTACACTATCCCAGTCTACCGCATATATATCATAATATACATTCCCCGCCCCAGGATCCCATACCGCCTCAAGATTCGCTGTCAAATCTGTCCATACTGACCCATTATACCTCTTTATCTTCCCTGCCAACCCTGCCACTATCCAGTAACTCCCATTATACCTTATTGCCCTTATATCGGTTGTCCCAAATCCTGCCTCTGACTTTTTATCACTCCATGTCACTCCATCATATTTATTTATCGCTCCTCCTACCCCTCCTATTAACCAATATCCATTCCCGCTATCATAATCTATTCCAAATATCCCTCCACTAAAACCTATTAAATTAGATGATAAATCTGTCCATACACTTCCATCCCACTTCTTTAATTTCGTCGCTGTCCCACTTCCTATTAACCAGTAACTCCCATTGAACCTTATAACCCCCACATCTGATGTCCCAAATCCTAAATCATTGCTGTGATTTATAAAATTATTTCCATCATACTCGTTTATCTTTCCCCCTTCCCCTCCTATTAACCATCTGCCCTGTGTAGCATTGCAATCTATCGCTGTTATCCCACCACCCCAGTTTATTACTCCTGTGGTCTCTGCAAATTTATTCTCCCTTTCCAGTACTGTTACATTCTTTAAATCTACTACTGCTGGCCAATTTGTCGTTGTCTGCGTCGTATCTTTATAATTAGCATTATCAAAATTTTCCGTAAAGGTGTCAGCAAATAAATTTATTATTCCTGTTATTACAACTATCATTATAATTAATAATATTTTTTTATCTTTTTTCATTTACAACCTCAACTTATTTTCCTCACCCTTATAATTTAATAAAAATATAGCATAATTATGAAAAAAAATCAAATAAAATAACGAAAAATGTCATTTAAAAATTAAAAGTAAACTGTTTTTTAAGGATTTAAAGTTTAAAAGTGAACACCTTCTTTTGGGCTATAATTAAGGCAAAAAAGGAGGTTTTCATCATGGCACAGTTACACAAAAAATTCACAGATGAACAGGTAAAGGAACTTTTAGAGAAGTATTTAAAAAAAGAAGTTGAAAGAAAGTATTTACAGGAAATAATGGGCATTGGGAAAAAGATTTTTTTTTGTTAAAGAATATTCAAATGATATTGTTGAATTACGTATTTATCCATTAAATAATTTTCTTTCAGAGATTAGATTCTGGTGTGATGGAAAACTTATTGATATTCATAAAGTCAAAAATAACGACATAAACATAGTTCACTTTTAAAATTTTCCTAACAATTTATTTATAACTATGGCAGTATTCAAAATAAAAATGTATAGATTTGCAATTTACAATTTATTTTTCAAATTGGAAATCGTTAATTTTTTAATCAGGCAATCAACATTCGGCAAGTTTTTTAAATGTTTTATTTCGCTTTTTTACAATGATAAACGTTTATTTTTATCTTTAAATATTGAACATTTTTTCATCTGTCATATGATACATTGCATTTACTTCCCTGCGATGTTCCTCTTTTATTTAATTCCTCTATAAGTTTTTTTTTAATTTGTTGTTTATATGCTGGTTTGCAATAATCAGGGGCTAAAAGATATTTTTCATCACCTTCTGCTGTAAAACGAATAACAACCATATCTGATGGCAATATCTCAACAATATCTGCAAGTATATTTATATATTCATCAAGTGATAATAATTTAAATTTTTCTTTTAAGTATTCATTACCTAATTTTGTATTACGCATAATATAAAGTGGATGTATTTTTATGCCATTAATTTTTAAATCAGCACACAATTTAGCTGTTTTTAAATAATCTTCTTTTTTTTCCCATGGAAAACCGACTATGATTTGAGCAGTTATTTTAATTTTTGTCTTTTTAGTTAATTCAACAGTTTCAATAAAATCCCGCACGCTATGCCCGCGATTTATTTTTTTTAATGTCTCATCACTACTGGATTGCAACCCGTATTCAACCCATACTTCTTTTAATTTTTCAGTATACCCTTCAATTAAAGATAAAATTTCTTGATTGATGCAATCCGGTCTTGTTCCTATATCTATACCTACTACATCATTATATTTTAAACTTTCATCATAATATTCTTTTAATTTCTCTATTTTTTCATAGGTATTTGTATTTGTTTGATAATAAATAATAAATTTGGTATTTTCCCCATATTTTTTTTTACCTTTTTCAATACCCAATTTTATCTGAATTGAAATCGGTATATTTCTATCATTACCTGGCGGTATACTACCATCAAAACAATATATACAGCCTCCTTTACCTTTTCTACCATCTATATTAGGACAGGTAAATGGTAAAGAGATAGTGATTTTTTGAATACGATTTTTATATTTTTGTTTAAAATATTCATTTAAAGAAAAATAAGGTAATTTTGACATTAAAAAAATATAAACTATATATTTGCGTTGATTTTTTCCATTACATCATCAGGAATGTCAAAATTAGCATAAACATTCTGGACATCATCATTTTCATCAAGGGAACTCATCAATTTCAGCATCTGTTCTGCATCTTTACCATCCAATTTAACATAACTTTTAGGTATCATTGTAATTTCAGCAGATGTATATTTAATGCCTTTTTCATCAAATGCTTTTTTAACTTTTTCAAAATTAGAAGGTTCTGTAATTACATCATAACCATCCTTTTCATTTTTAATATCCTGAGCGCCAGCATCAAGTGCTATTTCCATTAAAGTATCTTCATCAATAGTTTCTTTAGGAATTGAAAAATAACCTTTTTGTTCAAACTGCCATGCAGTTGAGCCTAAAGATGCCATTGACCCACCATTTTTTGAAAATATTGTTCGTATATCCGCTGCTGATCTATTTTTATTATCTGTTGTAACTTTGATAAGCATAGCAACTCCACCCGGTCCATATCCTTCATAGGTAATTTCTTCATATACAACACCTGGCAATTCCCCGGTTCCTTTCATTATTGCCTTTTTAATATTATCAACAGGCATATTAACTGCTTTTGCTTTTTCTACTACTGTTCTTAATCTAGCATTTGTTTCGGGGTCGCCACCGCCTGCTTTAGCCGCAACTATAATTTCTCTTATAAATTTTGTAAAAATTTGACCCTTTTTAGAATCTGCCGCTTCTTTTTTCCTTCTTATAGTAGCCCAATGTGAATGTCCTGACATAAAATCCTCCTCCAAAAGAAAAAATTATCTTTATCAAAAAATTTAAAATCTGACAATCTCTATTATTATTTTTCAAACTAAAATTTATTTATTTTTTCTATATTTTCTTCTATGTTTTTTTCTCTTATGTGTTTTCATTTTTTGGTGATGTCTTTTCTTTCCGCAGCCCATTTAAACCTCCTTTTAAATTTTAATTATTTAATTATTTATTATCTGCTTTGCATCAATTTTTACACAAATGGCCTCGCTTTCCGCAATTATTTCGTTATCTTTTTCTCTCATTACAACTCCTTTTGTATAAAAAATTCTTTTTTTCTCTTTTTCAAACCACGCTTTTGCAGTTATCTTTTCTCCAACTTTTAATGGTTTTTTAAATTTAACTTTTATTTCAGCGCTGACAACAGGAATTTTATAAATCAGCCATGGTAAATTTACCATAACTTCATCTAAAAGTAAAGATATCATTCCACCATGAACGATATCTTTATATCCCTGAAATTCTTTTGGGAAAATATAATTTGTTGTTATTTCTTTTTTGTTAATATTAAAAGATAGTTTCATTCCAACAGGATTTTTTTCACCACAGGCAAAACAATATCTATCATCAACCCATACTTCATTCATAGAATAATCATTTCCTCCTTTTTTGCAAAAATATTTTCTAAATTTACATCATATGGCGCTCTAATTATACCTTTTTCGGTAATAATCGCACTTATATATTTTGAAGGAGTTACATCAAAAGCAGGATATAAAGCTTTTGTTTTATTGGTTGTTATATTTTTCCCTGCTATTTTTTTTACTTCATCTTCATCTCTGAATTCTATTGGAATATCATCACCTGATTTAATATTCAAATCTATAGTTGATGATGGCGCAGCAACATAAAAAGGTATATTATTAGTATGGGCAAGAACTGCCAGAGTGTATGTCCCTATTTTGTTTGCTACATCACCGTTTGCTGTAATTCTATCTGCGCCAACTATAACAATATCAATTTCTCCTTTTCTCATAAAATAACCTGCCATATTATCGGTTATTAAAAAATGCGGAATTTTTATCTGAACGAGTTCAAAAGCAGTCAACCTTGCTCCCTGAAGGTATGGTCTTGTTTCATCAACATAGACAGTTATATTTTTCTTTTGTTCAACTGCTGCCCTGATAATACCTAAAGCTGTTCCATATCCTGCAGTTGCTAAAGCACCAGCATTGCAATGAGTTAAAATCCTATCTTTATCTCTTATCAAATCTGCTCCATATTTCCCTATTAATTTATTATTTTCAAGATCTTCTTTGTAAATTTTATTAGCTTCTGAAATTAATAATTCTTTAATACTTGAAATTCTTCTTTCTTTATTTTTTTCAACATTTTTTAATATTCTATTTATTGCCCATTTTAAATTTACAGCTGTTGGCCTTGTTTTTATTAATTCATCAGATATCTTTTTTAATTCTTTATATAAACTATCATAATTTTTAAAATTTTTATTTTTTATTTCCATTATCATAGCAAAAGCAGCAACAATTCCAATAAGTGGCGCTCCTCTTAATTTCATATCTTTAATTGCTTTTATAACTTCTTTATAATTTTTACAGGTAATATAACTTATCTTTTCTGGTAAAAGTGTTTGATCTAAAATTTTCAAAGTAAAATTTTTCCATTCAATTGGTGCTATATCTTTCATTTTACCTCCTGCTTATCTAAATTTAAATCTTTTCGATGACTTTTTTCATAATTGCTGTTAATTTAGGTTCTGCTTCCTGGGCATTTCTTATTATCTTTACAATATCAGCTGGTTCTAAATGATCTGGGTCGCATTCATCAGTTATAACAGAAACACCCAAAATTTTCAAGCCACTATGAACGCCAACAATAATTTCCGGGATTGTTGACATTCCAACCATATCAGCAAAATTTCTAAACATTCTATATTCTGCACGGGTTTCTAAGTTAGGTCCAGTAACGCCAATATAAACTCCTTTATTTATTTTTATATTTAATTCTTTTGCTGCATCTTCTGCATATTTTATTAATTTTCTTGAAATCGGTTCAATCATATCAGGCCATCTCGGGCCTAATTCATTATAATTTTTACCTATCAAGGGATTATCCCCCATAAAATTTATTATATCTTCTATGATTGCAAGTTCTCCTGCTTTAAATTGCGGATTTAGTCCGCCTGCTGCGTTTGATATCAAAAGATATGTAATTCCTAATTCTTTCATAACTCTTACCGGAAAAGTAATCTGTTGCATTGAATATCCTTCATATCTATGAAATCTACCAGACATTGCTACAACATTTTTGCCTGACATTTCACCCAAAATCAATTTTCCGGAATGTGTTTCAACTGTTGATAAAGGAAAATGTGGTATATCCTTATAATCAATGATTACTTTTGCATTTATCTCTTTTCCTAAAGCACCTAAACCTGTTCCAAGTATCATACCTATCTGCGGTTTAAAGTTATTAGAAAAATCTTTTATTTTATTTGATGCTTCTTTTATCATCTGCAAAAGGTCTGTCATTTATAAACCTCCTTTTAAGCAAATAAATTTTTTTCTATTTTATTTATATCATTTAATTTTATCAAGAGTTTTTTTTCTTTATTTTTTTCACCTTTTAAAATTATTATGTCTGACTTTTTAATATCCAATTTTTTACTTAAAAAAGATATTAATTCATAATTTGCTTTCCCTTTATCAGGTGGAGCATTTATTTTTATTTTTATTAAATTATTAAAAATACCAGCAATTTTATTTTTACTTGAATTTGGGATTACTTTTAAATTTATAATTATTCCCTGTTTATCTAATATAAAAAATTTATTTTCCATAAAATTATTTTCCTTTATTCAATTCATCTGCTCTTTTTTTTGCTGATAAAATTGCGTTTTTTATAATATCTCTGGCTCTATTTTTTTCAAAAAAATTAATTGCTTTTTCTGTTGTCCCACCTTTTGAAGTAACTTTTTTTCTTAATTCTTCTGGAGTTCCTTTGCCTTCTAAAATCATTTTACCAGCACCAACCATTGTCTGGCTTAAAAGTAAAAGCGCAATATTTTTTTTAATTTTTAATAAAGAAGAAGCATCTAACATAGCTTCTAAAAAATAAAAAAAGTATGCTGGTCCACTTCCACTTAATGCAGTTACTGTATTTATTTTATTTTCTGATAAATAAATTACGATTTTACAAAAAGAATCAAGAATTTTTTTGGCTAAATTTTCATATTTTTTTGTAACAAATTTATTTTTACAATATGCACATACTCCTTCTCCAATTAATGCAGGTGTGTTTGGCATAACTCTAACTATCGGTATATTCTTCCCTGTTTGTTTTATAATATGATTTATGGTTATTCCTGCAGCAATACTTATAATTAAGTGTTCATCTGTTAATCTATCTTTAATTTCTAATAAAACTTCATTTACATTTTGTGGTTTTACAGCAAGAATAATAACATCTGACGAGTCAACAACTTCAAGGTTTGACTTTTTTATGACAATCTTATACTTTCTCTTTACTTCATTTAAAACCCTTTTATCTTTATCAAATCCTGTTATATTGAATTTTAATTTTGAATTTTTAAGCCCTTTTATAATTGCATTAGCCATATTTCCAGTTCCTATGAATCCTGCTTTTATCATATTTTCAACCTCCAATTTTAATTTCTCTGTCCAAAAATTGCAGTTCCTATTCTTACCATATTAGAGCCCTCTTCCAGTGCAACAATATAATCATTTGACATTCCCATAGAAAGATATTGGAAATCAAAATTTTTTAAATTCATTTTTTTTATTTCGTCAAATAAATTTTTCATCTCTTTAAAATAAGGTCTCGTTTCTTCGGTATTTTGAAAATATGGAGCAACAGTCATAAGTCCTTTTACTCTAATATTTTCAAGATTTTGAAACCTATCTAAATCTAAAATTAACTTTTCCTTTAAAAATCCATATTTTGATTGCTCTCTGCCAATATTTATTTCTAAAAAAATATCACAAATTTTATTTTTATCTCTTGCATAAACCGATATTTTCTGTGCAATTTCATAACTATCAACCGATTGAATATAATCATAAAAATCTATTGCTTTTTTGATTTTGTTACTCTGTAAATGACCAACAAGATGCAATTTAATTTTATCTTTTATCTTTTCATAAAAATTTATTTTCCCCTGCGTTTCCTGAATTCTGCTTTCGCCAAAATGATAAATTCCAGAATTAAAAGCAATTGAAATTTTTTCAGGTTGAACAAATTTTGTTATTGCAACCAGTAATGCATTTTTATTTATTGAATTTATTTTATTTAAAATATTTTCTATATTTTTACTTATTTGAATATCTGTTAGCATCTATATATTAATAACCCACTGCGATTCTGTTTACTATAATTTTAAAAGGGATATTTTTTATTCTTAAACTTATACGTTTGTCAAAATATAACACAACTCTATCTCCTGCATTTATATCAAAATAATTTATTTTTTTTATCATAACCCAGTATGTGTCATCGTCATAAAATAAAAGGATTTTTTCATTATCAGGCAAATTTAGTAAAACAGGTTCCAAATTTTCATCTATCTTTTCAAATTTATCTTTTGAATTTAAAACAACGCCTGAAATTTCTTTGTATTTGCTATTTCTTTCTTCATCAATTTTGTTTATATACTCATTATATAAATCTTTGTTTTTATAAATATACACAGCATTGGCAAGAACTGCTTTTTTGTTATTAGGTCCTTTTATTATAAGTAAATTATTATTCTCAATATTTTGTGGTCCGGCAACTTCTTTTAAAAAAACAGAAGTTATATTATCTTCAACAAAAAATTCCAGTTTACTTGCTTTTTTTCTTAGTATGAATTTATTTCCGTTTTTACTTTCAATGGCACCTATTTGTAAAAAAATTCGTTTCTGAGGAATAGCAAATTCTTCTTCTTTTTTTTCTTCCTGATTTATAGTTTTACTTTTCTCGTCAATAATAATTTCTTCTGTTGGGAACTCTTCAATTTCCTGTGAATAAATAAAATTATAACTTAAAAATATTAAATTAATTATCAGAAATATTTTTAATACCTGTTTCATCTTTTTTTTCTCCCTTTATTACTTTTCCTTCAATTTTATTTTCTTCAACTCTATTTTTCAGGTAAAACTCATCATAAATTCCAGTAATTATAAATGCGATTATTGTTTCTATGATTAAATATTGTAAAAAAATTATTAAAAAAAGATCTTTTACAAATCTGGTGCTGATAAAAAAATGTAAAAGAAAAGGAATTGTCTGTAATGCCCATAGTAAAAATGCAAAATTAATTGATTTTCGTAAAAATCCACCAGGTAATGATTTATAAATAGAATCAAAAATTACGATTATTAAAAAGGCAATTATAAAATTTATAAACAATAATTTTAAAAGAAACTCCGGTGCTATTCCTGTAATTAAAAATGTTCCAAAATATAACATATATTTTTCTTTAAAAATACTAAAAGATACAGTTTCAAGCAAAAAAAGAAAAATCCCTGTAATCAATGTAATTTTAAGAAACATTTTTGATTTTTCCATATTTATTTTTTCCTTTTTAAGTTTATTTCCGCATCAGATTCTCTTATATAAACAGGCATTAAATCATAAATATTCAGCAATCCCTTTTGTTCTTTTTCAATTTTATTATTAATAACTTTTAATTCAATTTTTTCAAGCAAAAGTACTTTTATTTTACTATTTTTCTGTAAAGTTTCAACTAAATTGTAATCATCTTTTAAAACTACTGAAATACCATCATTTTTTTTAATGATTTTGATGTATTCTTCTAAAGGCGAAATTTCATAAAATAAACTGTTTTTATTATAATTAACAGTATAAACTTCTCCTCTTTTAGCATCTAATACTGGATATATTCTTTCTTTACTATCTATTGACGATTTCATAACATCAAGGGTTGACATTCCATAAACTTTTTTATTATATACATTTGCAATCGCTTTTATAAAAGTAAGTCCAACCCTAATACCCGTAAAAGAACCGGGACCTAAAGTTGTTGCAAATATATTAAAATCATTTAATTCCAAATTACTTTTTTTTAATGCTTCGTCTATTATATCAATCAAAATTGAATTATAATTCTTATCTATCTTATAATATTTTTCATAAATCGTATTTTTAGAATCAAAAAAACCTATTCCAATATTTTTTAATGTGGTATCAATTATAAATTTTTTCATTATATTTTTTTATAAATTATTATTTTTCTTTTTTTTTCACTTAAATGTTCTAATTTTATAACATAATTTAAAAATTTATAAACTTCTTTTATTTTATCCACCCATTCTATTAATATTATTGCATTTTCATCTGAAAGATAATTTTCTCTGAAGCCTTTTTCTAAAAGTTCTTTATAATTTTCTTTTCTATATAAATCAAAATGATAAATGGTTATTTTTTTGTTATGGAATTCCTTCACAAATAAAAAAGTAGGACTGATAACTTCTTTTTTTGAAAATTTAAAAAAAGAAAGTATTCCTTTTATCAGTAAGGTTTTTCCAGCACCCAGATTGCCATAAAATCCTACAATATCCCCTTTTTTAAAAGACAATGCAATATTCTTACCTATTTTTATCGTTTCGGTTTCAGAATTTGAAATAATTTTTTTTATCATTTTCATTTTCTTTTTTAAAAATGCTTCCATACTTTTTTAAAATCCTCTTTAATTTTTTTATTATTTATAATTTTATAAATTGTTTTTTCTTTGATTATTCTACCAATTTTATACACTTTTATATTATGTCTTTTAATAAATTTATAAAAATTTTTTTCATCCTTATTTTTTATAGTAAAAAGTAATTCATAGTCCTCACCGCCATAAAGAGCATAATCATAATAACTATCATTAAATTTTTCAGCAACTTTTTTAACATCATTAGATATAGGTAAATCATCAACAAAAATCTCAGCGCCAACTTTATTTTCTTCTGTTATCCTTGATATATCACTTATCAAACCATCAGATATATCCATGCAAGAAGTAACAAAACCGGAATTTGATAATAACTGTGATTCTTTGTATCTTAAATAAGGAGTTAGATGTTGACTTATCAATTTTTTTTCATAAGGCAAATATTTTTGGTGTTTATAAAAATATAACAATTTAAAACCAGCAAAAGAATTACCTAAATTACCAGTTGTAAATATTAAATCATCATTTTCTGCTCCGCTTCTCAACATAATGTGTTTTTTATTTACAATTCCTAAAAGTGAAATAGATATAAAAATTTTACTTGCAGAAATTGTATCACCTCCTATTATTTTAATTTTATATCTTTCAAAACAATCTATTAAACTTTTTAAAATATCTTTTATAAATTCAATTTTTTCATTTTTTTTAAAACCAATATTAACAAGTGCTGCAAAAGGAGTTCCCCCCATAGCAAGAATATCAGAAATATTGACTAAAGCAGATTTTTTTCCTATATACTTAGCATTAAAAAATTTTTTTTTGAAATGGACATCTTCAAAAAGTGAATCCGTGGTTAAAAGCAAATAATGGGTTTTATTATAATTTAAAATTGCACAATCATCCCCTATCCCCTTTATTATATTTTTATTGTTAATTTTAATATTTTTTTTTATAAAATTTATTAACTCAAATTCTTTCATTTATTTTTCATTTTTTCATTTAAAGAGTTATATCTCAATCTGGCATATTCTGTAACAATTTCTGGAAATTCTTTTAATATTCTTTGATATATTTTTAATGCTTCTTTTTCTTTACCCTGTTTTTCATAAATTTGACCAATATTAGTCAGAGCATCAGCACCTAAAAAACCTGCTTTATATTTGTCTGCTATTTGATAATAATATTTCACTGCAAGATCGTTTTTACCTAAAATTTTATAAGATTCTGCTATCCCAAAAACTGCTTCTGCTTCCCAATCAGTATTTTTAAATTCATCTAAAATTATTTGATAACATTTTAATGCATCCTGTGTGTTATACATATTATTATAAATTTCTCCTAATTCAATTAAAAGCCATGCATACATATCCTTGCTTGAATCTTTATAGATATCAAGAAGTTCTTTGAAATATTGAATTGCTTTTTCATTTTCATTTGCTTCTTTAAAGGTTTTAGCAAGATTTAATTTTACCTGTTTTATATAATCACTATATTTTGGGTTATTCCCCCATCTTTTTAAAATACCTTCATAAATTTTTATAGCAACATTAAATCGCCTATAAATTGCATGTCGATCTGCCACATCCATTTTTCTTTTTATAACTTTTTCAGCATTTCCCCAGCCAGTAAAATGGTCAATAAGTTTATAAAAGAGAAGCAAAGCAAGCAAAACAACCAATATGACTAATATTCTATCTAAAATTATTTGCCTTTTACTTTTTTGTGGAATATTTTCTATTTGAACATTTTCAGTATCAGACGTTTTTTGTTCTTTCAAATTTTTCATAAAATTTGTATTTTTCTTATTATTTTTTTTCATATTTAAAATCCCTCCGGAAGTTAAAACTTTTTAATAGGTGGATACTTTTTTTTCTGCTATACTTTTTTCCCCTGTAGATGAAATTGCTTCTATTTTTGCTATATATTCACCTTTGGGTAAAATAAAAGTAACAGGAATCATATATTTGAAATACCATTCTTTTTTTTCTTTATTGTATTTTAAAGGAATTCTAGGCGACCCCGGAACTTCAACAAAACCATAAACTTCTTTTATATTATCTGCTGTTTTAACAGTTGCTATAATTATCGTTCCAGGTTTTATATTTTTATCTGGTTGTATATCAAAGTAAAGTATATCTTTCCCTTTTGGAATTGTAGCACATGAATAATAAAATATTAAAATGAAGAAAAATAAAAACTTAAACTTCAACTTCTTCACCGGATTTTGTTTCTTCAGTAAATTTCAGGCGGGCAGCAATATCACTTGAAGCACCTTCGGTATTACTTATAACTTCTAACCCAATATAGGCAGGAGTGAAAAATAAAACGATTATTAACATTGTCAGTTTAAGATTACTCACAAGACCTTCATAAGTAAATAATGAAAAATTATTATTAAGCCAGATGAGAAGCAGAGCAATTAAAATGTAAATTACAGCAAAAAACAGAACAACTCTTTTTGCTCTTTTTGCTCTATATGCATTTGTATCAAGGTCTAATTGCAAATTGTCAAGTTCTTCTTTTTGTTCAACGGTTAATGGCTGGTTTATAAGTTCATTTATTTTTCTTTTTATAATTAAATTTGATATAAACATATTTATTATCCATCCCCACATTATAAAAAAAAGTAAACTCAATAATATTACTAATATTGGAACCACCATTTTGAGTTGCCTCCTTAATTATTCTTTAATTTTTTTATAGCTCTAGGTATATATTCAATTATATCTGATGCTATTATACCTTCCTCACTTATGTTTTCAAGTAATAAATCACCCGCAAGACCATGAATATAATTTGCTATAATTGCTGCGTGAACATTAATTAAATTATGTGCCATAAAAGAAGCAATTATTCCACTTAAAACATCTCCACTACCAGGTGTTGCCATTCCAGAATTACCTGTTGTATTTATATAAACATTTTTATCTGTATCTACCACCATTGACCTTCCATCTTTTAAAAGAACATTTACTTTATAATTTTTTATAAAATCTTTAACAATAGAAATTTTATCCTTTATAATATCCTCAATTTTCTTTTCTGCAAGCCTTGACATTTCTCCAATATGTGGTGTAAGTATAACATCTTTTTGTAAATTATTCAAGCACTTTTTATCTTCTGCAATAGCATTTAAACCATCAGCATCTATAATAAGGGGCTTTTGAATTTTTCTAATTAATTCTCTTACAAGTTGCTGGGTTTCCTTATCCCTTCCTATTCCAGGTCCTATTACCACGATTTTTGCCTTTTCTGATAATTTTAATATTTTTTCTATACTTTTCATTGATAAAAATCCATTATTTTCATCAAGCGGAGTAACTATAGTTTCTTCACTCCTGCTTTTTACAGAATCATATAAACTTTTCGGGACACAAACATTAACAATTCCAGCACCAGCCTTTAATGCTGCTTTTGCTGTTAAAGTTACAGCACCATCTAAACCGGTTGAACCACCAACAATTAAAATTGGACCAAAATTACCTTTATTGGCATTTAAAGGTCTTAAAGGAAGTAAAGGAATAACTATTTCAGACGTAACCAAAACATTCTTCCTCGGCATTGATAAAAGTTTTGACGGGAAATTTATATCAGCGTAAACTAATTTCCCAGTGCATTCTAAACCAGGAAAAATTGTTATTCCTATTTTAGGTAGCCCAAAAGTAATGGTAAGATCTGCGTAAATTGCAACGCCTTTAATATCTCCTGTATCAGCATCAACACCAGAAGGTAAATCAACAGAAACAATATATTTTCCAGTCGTATTTATAAAAGTAATAAGGGATGCTAAAAATCCTTTTATATTTTGTTTAATACCAGTGCCTATTAAAGCATCAACAATAATATCTGAAAGAAAAATTTCCTGTTTAAATTTTTCAATATCATTTAAAGATTTGATACTGATTATTGGTATGCCATATTTTTCTGCCATTTCATAATTTTTTAAAGATTCCTGTGAAAGTTTTTCTTTTTCGCCCGTAAAAAAAATAACAGCATAAGCCCCCTCACTTAAAAGATGCCTTGCAATAACAAATCCATCACCACCATTGTTCCCTCCGCCACAAAATACTGCGATACGTTTAAAAATAAGCGAACCTAATTCTCTTTGCATAGATATTACTACATTTATACCGGCATTTTCCATTAAAATTTCTGGAGGAACTTTATAATTTTCAATTGTAATTTTTTCAATTTCTTTCATTTCGCCTGCATTGACAAGATACATAAAATCCTCCATAAAAATAATTTTTCAATGCTTTTGTAATAGTTTAGCCACTGGCAGAACAAAATTAGTTCATGAATAAATTTTTTGTTCTGTCATTTTAAAGTCAGGCGAACGATGCCATTTGTCTTATATTCCACCGTTCAATGAGCCTGGCAAAGCAATCTTGATTTTATCACGATTGCCTTCTTGGCATATTTTCTTCCGTTTTCAACTGCCAGATTGCTTCCTTAAGCCTCATACGTCCTTATTTTTCTTCCTATACATATCTTTCGGCTTCCTCGCAATGACATCGCCATGTGTTTTTTTATTATACAAACCTTTTAATTACTCTTTGTGGCTGAACTATTACATACTTTTTTCAGTAATTAACCATTTATTATTATATATTATTTTTGCAGGCAATACAATATAAATTTATGCTAAAAAAAATAAAAGGTTCAATTTATTATTTATAATGAATCAAAATTTTTTCCTTAAATAAAACATTATTATTTAAATACCCTAAAATATAATAAATTCCTTGAGCAATTAATGAATTTTTACTATTTTTCCCATCCCAAAATGTAGTTATATTTTCACACTTAAACTCTACGATATTTTCCCCGGAAATATTATATATTTTAATAATCATTCCGGGGATTGTATTTTCAAAAATTAATGACTTTTTTTTCGCTGTAAAAGGATTAAATGGATTGGGATAAACCAATATTTTATTCATTGAAGGATTAAAAACAGTGTTTGAAGAAATAACAGGATGTCTGTCTGGAAATTGATAAAAATTGTCACAATAGTCAATATAAGCAATATTACCAACAGGCGAACTGGCGAATTTAATAATTTCCGTTTCAAATTCAAAAGTCAAACTTTCATTATTGCACAATTTAAGATTATCATTTGTAAAATCCCATATAATTGTATTACCATTTAAAACAGGTTGTATTCCATTTATCATTTTATTAAATTTTAGTTCATCAGGCAAAGTATCCCATATTTTTAATTTTTCCGCACAATTATTTTCTTTATTTGTAATTATAATTTTATAAACTATTTTGTTTCCTATCTTAAACTCATTACCTATTATTTCTTTTTGTATTTGTAAATTTACAGGCCTTAAATCTGGCGTGGATGTAATAATTGGTGTTAATGTTTGTTCTGGAGTAATTAAAGGTGTAAAAGTTGGGGTGGGCGAAAACATATAACAAGGTTTAAATTTCTGTATTTTATGTTCATCGCTTTTAACAATAAAAATTTCATCATTTTCTCCAATGCAAATATCATCTCCAAATAAAAAATTACCATTTGCTGTTACTAAATTTTCTATAAAATAACCTTCTTTTGTATATTTGCCAATTTTTCTGTTATCGCTATTTATTGCATATAAATATCCATTTTTGTCAAATTTAATTCTCGTTGGATTAAAATAATTTCCTTGACTGGTTTCATTTAATTGAAAATAACTAATAAAAATACCATTAAGATCATATTTGAATATTTTCCCAGAGCCACCTATAAATATAAATGGGTTATTAAAATTTAAACAATAAAAATTATTTGCATTAGCGTTCCATATTTGAATAAAGTTACCTTGCAAATCAAATTTTTGAATCCTTAAATTAATTAAATCTAAAATATAAATATAACTATTATCAGTTGTTACTGAAAAAGGATATAAAAATTCTCCATTATTCTGCCCAGCATTTCCCCATCTTAAAATAAAATTGCCATCCGAATCAAATTTCTGAACATCATTTCTTTCTATATCTAAAATATAAATATTGTTATAAAAATCAATAGTTAAATCTGATATTGATTTAAATTGACCATTTAAATCTCCATGATTCCCGAATTGTAATATAAAATTTCCATCACTATTAAATTTTTGAATTCTATAATTGCCATTGTCCGCAATATATAAAAAATTATTTAAATCTTTTTCTATTTTTGTTGGCCATATAAATTGTCCTTGATTTGTTCCATAATTTCCCCATTCTTTTTCAAAACAATAATAAACAGCATAAATTTTAACGTTTAAAATAAAAATTATTAATAATAATAAAAATTTGTCAATTTTTTTTTAAACCCTCTATTATTATATTATTATATAATAACATAATATATAAAATCTTTTTAGTCAAGTTTTTTATGTTAAAAAGCAATTAATTGTTAATAAATATGAATTAAAAATAATTCATTTACAATAAACATTTATTTTTTTAACCTTGAGTTTTGAAAGTTGAATATTTGATTTTTTTTAATAGTTTAATTACTGGCGGAATAACATTTGGTAATATATAAATTTTTTGTTATGTCATTGTAAAGTAAGACAAACAATAGTTTCAGTCTTCTATTACACCGTTCAATGAGCCTGACAGAACAATCTTGTTTTTATATCCGATCGTCTTTTAGTGTTGTCTTCTTTCGTTTTTCAACTGCAAGATTGCTTCCTTAAGCCTCGTCCGCCCTTATTTCCCATTTTACATTCCTCTTTCGGCTTCCTAAGAATGACAGGGTCATGTATTTACTTACCAGTATCCACACTTTTTCAAGTTCACTTCTGGGGGCTGAACTATTACATTGAATTTTTACATTTTTTCATTTTCCCCCTTGCAAAATTATAACAACTTTTTTATTGTTTTTGTTTTATTTTGCTTTTTATTTCTTCTATTTTATTTTTTATTATATTCTTTTTATTAACATCCCATTCTAAATCATAATAAACCTGCATCCATTTTAAAACATTATTATAATCATTTAACTGTGTATAAATATAAATCAGCAAATTAACTGATCTTATATCTGTTTTATCTAATTGCATTGCTTTTTCTAAATATTCAACAGAAGTTATTAAATCCTTTTTCGCAAAAAAATAAATTGCAGCAATTCTTTTTATGATTGCGTTATTATCATAAGAAATCTTTTCTGTCAGATTTATATAAAAATTAAACCTTTTATCTTCATTTTTAAAAGCAGAAAAAAAAGCCATGTTTGAAAAATAACGCGCTATTATATCCCTATGAAAAAAATCTAAATTTTCATTATTAAAATAATCCCTTATCGTATAAACGGGCATAAAAAAAGTTCCGTTTAAATCAATTTCTTCCTGTGGTATGAGTTTATAAATAATTCCATAAGGAAATGAAGTAATTTTTTTATCAAGAATATCTAATTCATCTGCTGAAAACAATTTACCTTTATTTTCTTCGTAAAGTTTAAAAATAATATTCATAACATTTTCATAATTAAATTTTTTTGTATTTATTATTTCTTTATAAATTGATTTATCTAAAACTGTTCCTTCCCTGTCATATACTTTATAATCTCTGAATTTATTTTTTGAATATTGTATATAATAAATATCATAAGTTGGGCAATCAAGACGGGTAAATAAAATATCATTCGGTTTTAAAGTTTTAAAAATATTTAAGGCATTATCATAGGAAAGATAAAATCTTGATAGATTATTTTTTTCAACATTTATAAATATATTTAAAAGCGGTAATGCAGATAATAAAATAATAACAAAATTTTTATTTAATTCATATTTTTTAATTAAAATTTTATAAAGAAAACAAATTCCAATTGCAACAAAAAATAATGAAATAATATCTGGCAATAAATAAAAATATCTATTTAAAAATGCAGAAAGCGATGAAATTGTATTTCCAGTAAAATAAATAAGTAATCCCGAATTTATTATTAATACCATAAAAATTATATAAAACAACTTTTTAGAATATTTATATAAAATAAAAATACCTGAAATAAAAAATAAAATTGCTATATTATAATTTGTTAAATAATGGATTAATAATGTTTTTATTTTAAAAACAAAAGATTGCAAAGTAAACGGAACATTTTCTGCCTGGAAATATACTTTTCGCATTATATGATCTATTATTTCATTAAATTTGCCGATATCACTCCAGCAGGCATAAGTTGTTTTACCATTTCTTATAAATAAATAGAAAAAGGAACTAAAAAAAGACAAAACAAAAAATGATATTCCTGAAAAAATTTTATTTAAGTTTAAATTTTCACGCAAAATATAAAATGACAAAAAAATAAATACTATCGTAAAAAAAAGTGTTGTGTGATGTAAAGCAGGTAAAAAACCAGAAAAATAAAGTATAAGATAAAAATATTTTTCTTTTTTTGATTCATATAAATTCAATAAATAAAATATACATAATAAAAAAACAAAAATAGTTGATATGTATATTCCCCCTTTCGCCTGTATGGATGAATACCAGTAAACTTCTGATGTTATAAAAATAAGTGATGTTATTATTGCTAAAGGTGTAAATTGTTTGTTTTCTATATCCTTAAATAAATTTTTTAAAATATTTAATATAATTTTGTATAATAAAATAAAATTAAGTAAGGTAATAAATACAGGATATAAATTTGCACGGAACGCTATGTCTCCATAGGGTATTAAAAAGGTTGCTAATTTTCCTAATAAAGTTTGTAAAGGATATCCTGGTGGATGTGGTATACCCAGACGATAAATAGCAGTTATGATTTCTCCCGAATCGCCTAAATAAGTTGTAGACGGAACAGTTTTAAAAAAAATTAAAATTAAAATTATTGAAATAAAAAAAAGTATGATATTCATTGCATTCACTGGTTTGCTTCAATTAATTCCTGAGCAGCTTTTATAGATGAATCAGTTACTTTTTCACCGCTTAATAATTTTGCAATTTCAAAAATACGTTCTTTTTTATCAAGCCGTTTTATATATGTTTCAGTTTTATTCCCTTTTATTTCTTTTCCAACAGAATAATGAACAGATGCATAACTTGCTATCTGCGGTAGATGAGTTATGCATATTACCTGTTTTTTTTGAGAAATCTCATGCATCTTTTTACCAACAACACTTGCAATTTTCCCACTTATACCTGTATCAATTTCATCAAAAACCATAACTGGTATTTTATCAACATCAGAAAGAATATTTTTTATAGCAAGCATAATTCTGGAAATTTCTCCACCGGAAGCAACTTTTACAAGTGGTTTTGGTTCTTCGCCTGGATTTAACGAAATTAAAAATTCAACTTCATTTATACCTTTTTCAGTTAATTTATATTTTTTATTTTCAATTTTTATGGACAGTTCTTCTCCTTCTGCTTCTTTTTCATTGACTTTAATAATAAAAATGCCTTTCAATATTCCTAAATCTTTTAATTCTTCTTCTATTTTTTGGGATAATTCTTTGCTTTTTTGATGGCGAATTTCTGATAATTTATTGCATTTTTCAGAAAGTTCTTTTAATATTTTATTTTTCTCCGTCTCTATTTCTAAAATTATTTTATCATTTAATTCAATATTTTCCTTTTCCTGCTTTAATTCATTAAAGTAATCTTTAATTTCTTTAATTGAATTTTTTTTATATTTTTTCATCATATTTTCTATTATTTCTATCCTGCTTTCCATTTCATTTAACTCATCTTTGTTAAAATTAATTTTTTCATTATATTGAACAAAATAACTTTTCATATCATCCAGTTTAATTTCTAATTCTTTTATTTCAGTTAAATAAACTTTCATATTTTCAGAATCTATTTTTGCAATATTTTCTATATTTTCTTTTACATCTTCAAAAAAATCTATTATCCCTTTCCCTTCTATATCAAACGTAGCAGGTGATAAAGAATTTAAAATATTATGAATTGATTGTTTTATATTTTCAGTGTTAATCATAATTTCTCTTTTTAAAATAAGGTCATCAAGTTCGGTTTCAGAAGTAAGCTTCGCAGTTTCAATCTCATTTATCCTGAAATTTATTATGTCTAATTTTTCCTGTTTTTCAGTTTCAATCTTTTTCAATTCATCTAATTTTTGATTTATATCAATTAATTTTATATATAAGTTTTTTACACTCTGTTTTAAATCATCCACTTTTGAGTAAGCATCAAGTAAATCAATATGGATTTCATTTTTTAAAAGTGATTGATGCTCATGCTGTCCATGGATATCAATTAAGAATTTACTAATTTTTTGCAAAACATTAAGTGAAGCTGCTGAATTATTTATGAAAATTTTACCTTTCCCACTCCTGTTTATTTCCCTTTTAATCAATAATTCAACACTTTCTATAAGATTTACACCTGCTTCTTCTAATATACAATTGATAATTTTTTTTATTTCTTCACTTACCTCAATTAAAACTTCTACAGTAGCTTTATCCTCTCCGCTTCTTATATTTTCAGATGTTATTCTTTCTCCTAACGCAATATTTAAAGCGCCTATTATAATTGATTTACCTGCTCCTGTTTCTCCTGTCAGGACATTAAAACCTTTTTCAAAATCTATTTTCAAATCTTTTAATAGTGCATAATTTTGAATGTGCAAATTTATTAACATAATATTTTAACCTGTTTTTAATATTTTAAAAATTGCCTCTTTAATTCCTTCTTCATTTAAACCGCATCGTTTTCTTAATTCTTCCATAGTTCCATGTTCTATAAATTTATTCTGAATTCCTAAATTTAAAATAGAAAAATTTTTTAATCCTGAATTTTTAAGTAAAGCATTTACACTATGTCCAAATCCACCCTCTAAAATTCCTTCTTCTATTGTAATTACTTTTTTTGTTTTTTTAACAGAATTAAGTATTAAATTTTTATCAATTGGTTTTGCAAATCTCGCATCAATAATTTCAATTTTTAAATTTTTATAATTTTCAATTGAAGCAACTGCTTTTGAAACATAAGGTAATAAATGTCCTAAATTTATAATGGTTAAATCCTTACCTTTTTTAAGTAATCTGGCTTTCCCTATTTTAAATGGCAGTATCAATCTATCTTCCTTACCATATTGAAAAATTTTACCACGTGGGAATCTTATTGAAACTGGTCCTTTATTATAACGTGCTGCAGTTATAACTGCTCTCTTTAGTTCATTAGCATCAGAAGGTGCAATAACAACCATATCAGGTATCATTTTCATAAATACTATATCAAAAATTCCATGATGTGTAGCACCATCTTCACCAACCAATCCTGCTCTATCAAAGGAAAATACAACAGGAAGTTTCTGCAAACTAACATCATGTATAATCTGGTCAACGCTTCTCTGAATAAATGTTGAATAAATAGCAACAAATGGCTTGAAACCTTCTGTTGCGAGTCCTGCTGCAAAAGTCACTGCATGTTCCTCTGCAATGCCGACATCAAAAAATCTTTCAGGAAATTCTTCTTTGAATTTGCTTAAATTGGTTCCTTCTAACATCGCTGCTACAATCGCAACTATTTTTTTATTTCTCTTTGCTTCTTTTAAAAGAATTTCTGAAAAAACTTCCGAATAAGTTATTTTTGAAGAATCATTTAATAAATTACCTGTTTCTAAATCAAAAGGTCCAACACCATGGAACAAAGTGGGATTCTTTTCAGCGGGTAGATAACCTTTACCCTTTTTTGTATAAACATGTAATATTTTAGGTCCTTTTATATCTTTAATTTTATTTAATGTTTCTTCAATTAATTTTATATTATGTCCATTTATTGGACCATAAAATTTAAAACCCAATTCTTCAAAAAGAATTCCAGGAGAAAAAATTCCTTTTATACCTTCTTCTAAATGTTTTATTACGCTTGCAACAGGATAACCGAATTTAGGGATCCTATCTAAAATAAATTTTGTTAAATCGCGAATTTTGTTATAAATATTACCTGTTAGTATTTTATTAAAATATTCAGATAATGCTCCAACAGTTGGTGAAATTGACATTTCATTATCAATTACATAAATCAAAATATCTGTTTTATTCTGCCCTATATGATTAATAGCCTCTAAAGCAAGACCGTTTGATACAGAAGCATCTCCAATCACTGCAACAATATAATTTTTTTCTTTTCTTAAATCACGCGCTTTTGCAAACCCCATAGCAGCAGATATAGAAGTTGATGAATGACCTGCCCCAAATATATCATATTTACTTTCGCTTATTTTTAAAAAACCTGAAATTCCATTTAATTGCCTTAATGTATGAAACTCCTTTGCTCTTCCTGTTAAAATTTTATGTGAATATGCCTGATGTCCGACATCCCATACAACTTTATCATAAGGTATAGAAAAAACTCTATAAAGTGCAATTGTTGATTCAACAGCGCCTAAAGAGGACGCAAGGTGTCCCCCTGTTTTTGATACTGTTTTAATTATTAAATCCCTGATTTCCTCTGCAAGTAAATCTAATTCATTATAAGATAGTTTCTTTAAATCATCAGGTAAGTTTATTTTATTTAACAATTTATAATCCATAATTAATACATTAAAACAGGGACTAAAATTCCTATGACTATTCCTACAAATGCTTCAAACGGTGTATGCCCTAAAAATTCTTTTAATCTTTCTGTTTTAAATTCGCTATGTTCTAATTCATCAATTATTTTATTTAAAACCATTGCCTGCTTGCCTGCAGCTCTTCTAACTCCAACAGCATCACTTACAACTACTATACAATACAAAAGACTTGCCATAAATACAGGCGAGGTCCAGCTGGTTGCCATGCCTATTGTTACTGTTCCCGCTGTAACTGCCGCAGTATGAGAAGAAGGCATTCCTCCTGTTCCAACAAATAATCTGAAATCAAATTTATGTTTAAATAAAAGATAAAGTAAAACCTTTATTGTTTGGGCTAAAAACCATGTAAAGAAAGTTATATAAAATATTTTACAGGTAACTATCGTTATAATAACATTAATAAATTCCAACGTTTTATCAATAATAATCATTATGTCTCCTTTTAATTTTAAGTTATTCTGTTTACAACATAATCTGAAATATACAGCAGTCCTATTTTATTGCCATTTATTTTACTTAAAATATTTTTTGCTTCAAGTATTATATTGTATGCTATTTTTTTTGATTTTGAAAGTCCATAAATACCCGGATAAGTTAGTTTCCCCTTTTCTCTATCTTTTTTTAATTTTTTACCCATTTGTTTTTCATTTCCTGTTTCATCTAAAATATCATCCATAATCTGAAATGCAAGCCCAATTTTTTCTCCAAATATCTTTAATAAATTTTTAGTTTTATTAGTAGAATTAGAAAGTTCAGCAATAGATGAAACCGATGCCCGAATAAGTGCTGCGGTTTTATGTAAATGTAAAAATTTCAATTTATTTTTTGAAATTTTTTTGTTTTCGCTTATGATATCCACAACCTGTCCTGAAATCATTCCTTTAATCCCTGCTGCATTTGCAATTTCATAAATTGCTCTTAAAAATTTTTTGTGGTTATTTTTTTGTTTTAAAGAAAATCGCAGCATAATTTCAAATGCATAATTCAATAAAGCATCGCCTGCAAGGATTGCTATGGCTTCCCCAAATTTTTTATGCGAAGTTAGTTTTCCTCGTCTGAAATCATCATTATCCATTGCTGGCAGATCATCATGTATTAAAGAGTAAGTATGAATCATTTCAATAGCGCATGCAAATGGCAAAACTTTTTCATATCTTAAATTGAGCAATTTTGCGGTAAAAAGGGAAAGTAGGGGTCTTAACCTTTTACCGCCCGCAAAGATACTATAACGCATTGCTTTAATAATTATGAAGGCATAATCTTTTTTTTGTGATAAATATTTATTAAGTTCTTTGTTTATAAGATTGCGTAAATTGGTTATTTCTTTTTTTATATTATTAAAATTTAAACTCATTTTCATCCTCTATTTCTTTTTCCTCTTTTTCCTCTTTCTCCTCTTCTTTTTCCTCTTTTTCCTCTTCCTCTATATTCAAAGGTTCTGTTTCCCATCCTTTTTCAGTTTTCTTTTTCAAAACTTCTATTTTTAATTTACTTTCATTTAATATTTTTTTACATTTCTCTATTAAATCCATTGCTTTTTCATATTCTTCTATTGCTTTATCTATATCAATCTCGCCAGATTCTAAGTTTTCTACTATTTCTTCTATTTCATTTAAATAATCTGCAAAACTTTTCTTTTTTTCTTTTTTCATTTTTCACCTCTTATTTTTTGATAATTTTAATATTAAAATTATCAATTAGCAATCTATTTTTTTATTTTTAATTGGTAAGTTTTTTCAGATAACAATCGGCATACTACAAGACATTTTATTCTCAATAATAAATAGTACCCCATAAATTAAAAATTATTTTATTTAGTAATCGCAAAGTTTTATTCACTTTTTTCTTTTACCTCAGCAATTAATCTGCCTTTGTATAATTTTATTTTTACATTATTCCCTTCCTCAACCTGATTTGATTGTTTTATAAGTTTTCCCTGTTCATCATACACTATTGAAAATCCACGTTTTAAAATGGTTAAAGGATTTAAAATATTTAATTTTTCATTTAAATTTTTTATTTTTTCATCAAATCCTTTAATTCTCTCATCCATAACTTCATTTATATTTATTATAACATCATCCAATCTCTGTATCTGTTCTTCATAAATTTTTTGTGGTATTTTAAATGCATATCTTTTTATTAAAGAATTTAATTTTTCACCTGCATTAGTTATAACTGAAATAACTAAATTATAAATATTTTTCAACTGTTTATCTAATATTTTTAATAATTCTTTTTTATCAGGAACTAAAAGTTCAGCAGCAGCCGATGGTGTAGGAGCACGTAAATCAGCAACAAAATCTGCAATGGTCCAGTCAATCTCATGACCTACTGCTGAAATTATCGGGATTCTTGATTCATAAATAGCATAAGCAAGATTTTCATCATTGAATGCCCATAGATCATCAATTGAGCCACCACCCCTTGCCATAATAATAACATCAATATCATCAAATTCATTAAAAATTTTTATTGCTTCTATTATCTGCCCCGGAGCTTCTTCTCCCTGAACTAAAGTTGGTTTTATTAAAATTTCCAGATCAGTATATCTTCTGGATAATATTTTTAAAATATCTCTTATTGCTGCGCCAGTTATACTTGTTATTATGCCTACTTTCTCAGGGAATTTAGGTATCTGCCTTTTTCTATTTTCATCAAATAATCCTTTTTCTGCAAGTTTTTTCTTTAATTTTTCAAACTTTAAAAGTAAATCTCCAATACCTAACATCTGAATATCTTCTGCAATTATCTGGTATTCGCTTTTTTTTCCATATATTGAAAGTTTTCCATAAACAATAACTTCCTGGCCATCTTTCAAATCAATATTTAGTTTTCTTGCAGAATATTTGAATAATGCAACTTTTATTTGATTAAATTCATCTTTTAAACTAAAATAAATATGACCTGATTCTGGTATTTTAAGTCCTGAAATTTCCCCTTTTACATATATATTACCTATTGTATCTTCAAGTAAACCTTTAACAATTGTCGTTATTTCGCTTACAGCATATATTTTTTTATCCATTTTTATCTCATTTAAGGTTTCACTTTAACTCTTTTAAATAGTTTGCTGCTTCTTCTGGTGTTGTTGGATTGATAAAAAGACCAGTTGCCTGTTCAAAACCAGAAAAATTCTTTAATTTAGGTAAAATCTCTATATGCCAGTGATAATATTCTAATTTGCTTAATTTAATAGGAGATGTATGCAAAATCATATTATAAGCAGAATAACCTGTTGCTTTATTTAATTTGTAAATTGCTTCTTTTAAAATGGATGCTAAACTCATAACTTCTTTTTCGTTTATATCATAAAAATGTGATTTATGTTCCCTCGGTAAAATCATCATTTCAAAACTGACCCGTGAAGCATAAGGTAAAATACAGATGAAATGCTCATTTGATAAAATAACTCTTTCATCTAATTTTATCTCTGATTTTATCATGTCACAATAAACACAATTATTTTTTATTTTATAATAATTCTCTGCTTCATTTAGTTCTTCGTCAATCATAGGTGGAATAACAGGAAAAGCAACGAGTTGAGAATGTAAATGTGGAATAAAACTACCTGCTTTTATTCCCCTGCTTTTAATTATTATAATGTGCTCCATCCGTTCATCTTTTTTTAAATCTAAAAATCTTTCTTTATACGCCTGTAAAATGAACGAAATATCTTTTACTTCCATCTCATCAAAATCAATATTATGAATAGGCGTTTCTATAATAACTTCATTTGCACCTGTGCCATCTATATACGCAAAAATATCTTTTGTATGTCTTTTTAAATTTGTTTCTACTTTTAAATATGGTTTATTATTAGGAATTACTCTGACCTGCCAGTTATTTCCTTTTTTTAATTCATAAATGCTAAATTTGGTTTTATTTTCATTTCCCGGACAAAAAGGGCAATTTGCATCTAAAACAGGTAAAGATTTATAATCAAATTTTGAATCCTTATCAGGAATAAAGTTGTTATCATCATTTAAAATTATTACCCATTTATCTGATAATAGGTCTTTTCTAAATTCTGAAGACATTTTTACTGAATTTTTTCAAATTTTTTTATAATATAAGCCCTTAAAATATTTAATTTTACATTTTCGCCAACTTTTATCTGAACCGTATCATCTTTTTCAGTAAAACCTGCAATTATGCCTACTATTCCACCACTTGTTAAAACTTTATCACCTTCTTTTAAAGATTTTAACATTTCCTGCATTTTTTTCTGTTCTTTTTGATGTGGAATTATAAACATAATATAAAATAAAATTAAAATAAAAATCAAAGGTAAAAAAGCAGAAAACATAGATGGTGCATCTGGTTTAACAGGGGCAGCATCTGCTGCAAAAAGCAATGTGTAAAAAATCATAAACGACCTCCTTAAATATCAATTTTATAGTTTTTAAAAAACTCCTGTTTTTCTTTTTCATAACTATCATTTAAAATAGCATTTCTTATTTTTTTCATCAATCGTATCATAAAATGAATATTGTGTAAAGTGGTAAGTCGCATACCTAAAATTTCATGAACATTAAAAAGATGTCTTATATATGCACGCGTAAAATTTTTACACGCATAACAATCACAATCATCCTCTATGGGTTTAAAATCTTCTTTAAAATCACCGTTTCTTATTTTTAATAATCCATATTTTGTATAGACAGTTCCATTTCTCGCAATCCTTGTTGGAAAAACACAATCAAACATATCAACTCCCATTTCAACTGTCTCCCAGATATCTTCTGGTGTTCCTACCCCCATTAAATACCTTGGTTTTTCTTCTGGCATTCTTTCAGTACAGAATTTTGTAATTTTATAAATTAATTCTTTTCCTTCTCCTATAGAAACTCCACCTATAGAATAACCTGAAAAATCTAAATCAATAAGTTCCTTTATTGATTTTTCTCTTAAATCTTCAAAAATACCTCCCTGAATAATCCCGAATAAAAATTGGTCACTTGATTTATGGTATTCTCTACCCCTTTTTGCCCATTTTAACGTAATATCAAGAGATTTTGCTATTTCTTTTTTATCTTCTGAATAAGCAGGACATTCGTCAAGACTCATAATTATATCACTACCCAATTTATTTTGAATTTCTATTGCTTTTTCTGGTGTAAAAAAATGCTCTGAACCATCAAAATGAGATTTAAAATTAATTCCCTTTTCAGTTATTGCTCGTAATTTACTCATAGAAAAGACCTGAAAGCCACCACTATCTGTAAGAATTGGTCCATCCCAGGACATAAATTTATGAAGTCCTCCTGCTTTTTCTATTATATCAATACCGGGTCTTAAATAAAGATGATATGTATTTGATAAAATTATGGGGACGCCAAGTTCCTTTAAATCCTGCGGCGTCATAATTTTTACTGTTGCTTGTGTTCCAACCGGCATAAAAACAGGTGTTAAGAATTTACCATGTTTTGTTTCAATTTCACCCACCCTTGCTTTTTTATATTTATGGGTAATCTTAAAAAATTGCATTTATTTTTTTATCCCGGCTTGTAAAACTTTCAAAATATTTTCATCTAATCTTTTCTTGTTATAATTTGGATTGTCTTTATATTTTTCTGTAAAATCCCATAAACCAAAATCCATATTTTTATAATTCCAGTATGTCCATGAAATTTCATCTTTTTTAAAAATGTCTATAATATCCTGTGTCCAGTTTATTCTGGTTTCAGGGTCTGTTTTTGCATTTACTCCGAATTCGCCGCAAAAAATATTTACTTTATATTTATCTCTGAATTTCAAAACCGGATATAAAATTTTTTTAAGTTCATTTTTATTCCAGTTTTTATCCTGATTTTTAAAAAATATTAAAAATGATTTATCTTTTTCTTCTAATCTCTTTTTTGCTTCTTGTAAGCCATCTGGTTTCCCCGGGTATTTAACCTTTTGTCTGTAAATATTATGTATATAAAAAGATGTCCATTCTGCGAGTTGATGGGTAACTATAATTGGATCATAAAAATGAAAACTATAAATTATTCTGTCATCATCAAATTTTTTTAATTTTGAAAATTTATCACAATGTCCCCATTTATTTGATTCTATTATTATAAATCTTGATTGATCTTTTTTTCTTATTATTTCAACTGCGTCTTTTGCAAGTTGATTCCAATCTTCATCTTTATCAGCAACAGGTTCATTTAAAATTTCAAAAATCAATTTTTCATTATACTTTTTATATCTTTCAGATAAAAAATCCCATATATTTAAAAATCTTTTCCTGTTTTTTGATTTTTTATTCCATATATCATTTTTATCACGTTCTTTATATGAAAAAGAATGTCCCGGTGCTTTATGCAGATCAAGAATTATATAAATATCTTTTTCTATACATAAATCTATTATTCTATCTAAATATTTTAATTTCTTTTCATTATATAAGAATGGTTTATCATCGCTTTCAAAAAGCATATAATCAACAGGTAATCTTATTGTATTAAAACTCCAATTTTTAATATAATTTATATCTTTTTCATCTATAAATTTTTTTATGTGTCCATCTGTTAAATTACATTGCGATAAAAAGCCACCAATATTGACTCCTGTAAGATACATGATTTATCCTCCGATAAAATAGAATAAAAAAGAATTTTTTATTTATTTGTTAAATCCCATACTCTGGGATATTCTTTCGGCTGTTTCTTTTACTTTTGCGCCTAATTCCTTTATTTTTTCTATATTTGTTCTTAGAGAAGGTGCAACAATAGAAACACAGGCAATTACTCTTCCACGGCTATTTTTTATGGCAGAAGCAACGCTCGACAAGTCGATTGAATGTTCCTGGTTGTCAACACCATAACCTGTCTCTTTCGCCTGATTTATAGCCACCTTTAATTTATCAATACTATCAATTGTATATGGTGTAAGTGATTCAAATTTTATATTTTTTAAAATATCATCAATCCTTTCCTGTGGCAGGTTTGCAAGCCATATTTTGCCAGCAGCAGAACAATATAAAGGGGCTCTTTCACCTACATTTGATTTAACTCCTACCTTTTCTAACGTTTCTAAAACATCAATATAAAGGACATTGTATTGATCAACAATGGCAAGTTGTATAGTTTCTCCTGTTGTTTTCCACAATTGCCTTAAATATGGCATTGCCTGCTGCCTTATATCTAATTTTGAAAGTACAGCATTACCAAGTTCAAATAACTTCATTCCCAGACGGTATTTTGATGTTTCAGGGTCCTGTTCTACATATTTTCGCAACATCAAAGTTGTAAGTAATCTATGAACTGTGCTTTTATGAAGTTTAAGATCCTTACTTAAAGTTGTAACACCAACTCCTGTCCTGTATTCGCTTAATGTTTCTATAATATCAAGCGTCCTTTCCACAGATTGCACTGTTGAATCATAAACCTGTTTTCTCCTCATTTAAAAGTCCTCCTTAAATAATATTGTTATAAATTACTTTATCCTGCTATCGACAAAAATTCACTCCCATTTGCTTGCACGTATTCTTATTGTAACTCGCCTGTTTTTCTTTCTGCCTTCTTCTGTGTCATTTGACGCAATTGGTTCTGTCTCTCCTTTTCCAATTGCAGTAAATATTTTTTCATCAAGACCAAATAGTTCATTGAAAAATTTCACAACAGCATTTGCCCTCGCCTGAGAAAGTTCTATATTATCACGATATATACTGCGTGAAATCGGGATATTATCCGTATGTCCTTCAACTATTACAGAAACATTTTTATATTTATTTATTTCATTTGCAACTTTCTCTATATCTTTATAAACACTTATCTTTACATCTGCTTTGCCTATATCAAATAAAGTATCAGCAGCAAGGTTTATTACAATCTCTCTTAACAATACCTTTACATAATTAGTTGTTGATTTTCCCCAATTGCCAACGCTATCTGCTGCATAAAATGTATAGCCATATAAAGTCCCTGTTTTTACATAATTAATCCCTGTATTATCTGAGCCATCCCATATAATAACAGGTGCGGGTTCCCCATCTCCTGAAATTGTTTTAAAAACAGTTCCTGCCTGCTCAGTAATAACTAAACGCCATTTAGAAATCCCATGCAAATCAGTTGCCATTGGTTTAAATGAAACAGGAACTAATAGAGCCGTTGCTTGTCCGGGCTTTACAAGTTTTGGTTCAGCATCTATATTAACCATAGGTGGCGTATTGTCAACCTCCACATAATCTGAATTTGATGTTGATTTAATTCCGCCTCTGTAACTTACTTCTATCTCTGCTCTATATGTTTCATCAGGAACTATCATATTCATACTATTTACACCATTCCAGAATAATCTTGCTTTTGCACTTTTAAATGGAATCTGACGTATCAATAGATTATTTTTATTATAAATTTTTACATTAATAGATGTTGCTTTATCTTTTGCCATAATCTGTGGAGTTAAAAATGCAAAATCATAATATTTATCATTATTTGGTGAAAAAACTTTTGGAGTTATCTCAACTTTCACATTTGGCGAACCGAATTGGTAACTTAAAGTGATTCTATGTGTTAAACCTAAATCTTCATAATTATATGGAACAAAAGCATAATCAAGAAAAATCCTGTTATAAGAAATGCCAGCACCTGCTGTAAATTGATTAATTGTTCCTCCTTTATAACCACCACGTAAACTTAATATATCAAACAATGTAAGTGATGCACCTAAATAATAATTTATATCGTTGTCAAGAAAATATTCCACATCGCCTTCTAAGGAAAAAATATTTTTTGAATAACCAAGACCGCCTTTTATATTTATTGGCTGGATAAAACTTTCATTAATAAATTGTGTTGATGGGCCTAAATTTTTAAATACAATACCTGCTGATAGTCCATCTAAGAAAGTCATATCATAAATAAAACCAAGATCTAATAAAAAAGAAAAAGCAGAGCCCTGTGGTTCATCAGGATTTATCGCATAATCAATAATTTTTAAACTTGCGCCTAAATGCAAATTATCTGTAAATTCATGCGCATAAGACAAAATACCATATACACCCATTGGTGAAAATTTGTAAAGTTCTTTATAACCTATAGACGAAGTATCTGTGATTGTTTTATCCATAGGTTCTATCTGTAAAAGATTTATAGCAAGAGATAAACTTCCAAAAACAAATGGCATGCTAAATGATATATTTTCATATCTGATTTGTTGAAACCAGTTTATATATGATAAAGAAATTTCAGAAAGCATTATTTTAGAAAGTCCGGCAGGATTGTATTGTATGGCATTTATATCATCTGCAATTGCGACATAAGTTTCGCCCATGCTTGCCGGCTTTGCAGGTAGAAGTATTTTGATAAAATTATTGGATGTGGTTCCAATAAGTCCAATATCTGGAAATATATTTCCTGATAATAAAACTATTATGTTAATTATAATTAAAAGTTTTTTCATAAAAAATCCTTTTCATATTATGAAATCTTATTTTTAAAATTATTACATATAAAAATTTTTTTGTCAAGTTTTTGTAATTTTTAGCAGGTCTGCAGAATATAAACCTTTTAAGGTTTTAAATAATGCCTAAAAAAGTTAATATTACAAAAGAAAAGAAAAATTTTAAAAAAAAATAGAGTTCTCCTAATATATTAATATTGTTTATTTTTATTATGCCATATTAAACTTTATCGGGGGATAAACCTAATCACACTTCTTATATTTTATAATTCCAAGTTGAATTGAATCGTATCTAAAAAGACGCAGAAATTATTATTTCATATTCTTCTTTGGTTATACCCCTGGTTCTCAGTTCTTCTAAAAGTATTCTGGCAATATTTCTAATACTTCCGAAAACTTCTTGAATTTGTTTTTTTAGCAAACTCCCTTTTTCCATTAATTGATTTATATTGTGTGCTATTTGCATTAACAAATAGAAATTTTTCATTCCTACAATGTCATAACTATAGCCATGTTCCAGGTTATATCCCCCTTCTTTTTGCATATTGAATCCTTCGTTCTCAATCTTCCATCTTTGCCTACCACCTCCTCCTACCTCTCTATAATTTCTTGCATTTATTCTGCAAACCGCCCCTAAAATCATACATTCAAAAGTAGAATAAATACAAGTTTTTTG
>DYJU01000057.1 GCA_020722985.1 Candidatus Methylomirabilis sp. | reverse complement strand
TCTTTTCCAGCACCTGCTCTTTATTATTTCCTGCTGTTTAGCAACAGCAACAACACCCCCCCTCATCCTATCCTTCTCCCCTCTGGGGAGAAGGAATTTCTTTTTGTAATAGTATCACCGATTGCCTTTTAGTTTTGCCTTCTTCCGTTTTCAACTGTGAAATTGCTTCCTTAAGCCTCATATACCCTTTATTTTTAATTTTTTCGGTTTCCTGAAAATTACATCTTCAGGAATTTTCTACTAAATATATAAACTTTTATAAGTTACTCCTGGTATTAAAACCATTACGCACATTAAACAATTACGTTTTTTATTCTGAAATAATTAATACATTAATTTTCCTTTTCCCTTTATTTTTTTTATTATCTCATCCGCAACTTCTTTTATGCTTTTATTATCTGTCTTTACAATTATATCTGCTGCATTTTTATATAATTTTAATCTCTGAAAAAATAATTTTCTTGCTGCTTTTAAATTTTTTTCATTAAAAAGCGGTCTATCCTTTTTTCCTTTTAGTCTCTTACGAGATGTTTCAAATGTATTTTTAAGATATACAACTATACCATTTTTCTTTAAATATTTTATATTATCCTGTCTTTTGATTATTCCGCCACCGGTAGAAATAATAAAATTTTTTTTCCCGGAAACATCTTTAACAATCTTTTCTTCTAAATCTCTGAAATACTCTTCCCCGAATTTTTTAAAAATATTTTTTATTTTTATCCCTGCTTTTTTTTCTATCAAAATATCAGTATCCAGTATCTTTATTTTTAATCTTTTTGAAAGTTCTCTGGAAATTACAGTTTTACCGCTCCCCATGAAGCCTATTAAAATTATATTTTTCATTTTAAATACTAATAATTTTTTACATATTTTAAATAATTTTTATAATTTTCTTTAATCAACCCTAAATCATCACCGCCAAATTTTTCTAAAATTGCATTTGCTATTTCAATCGCAACTACCATTTCTGCAATTAAAGAAGCAGAAGGAACCGCACAAAAATCCGATCTTTCATATTTTGTTTTTACTTTTTGTTTTGTTTTTACATTAACAGAGTAAAGTCCTTTCAGAACTGTTGAAATTGGTTTAACAACTGCTTTTAAAATAAGTGGCTCTCCATTTGTCATTCCACCTTCTATACCGCCAGCGTTATTTGTTTTTCTAAAAAAATTACCACTGGCATAATAAATTTCATCATGAACTTTGCTTCCTTTATTTTGAGAATATGAAAATCCTGCGCCAAACTCAACTCCTTTAAATGCCTGAATGCTTAAAATTGCACGCGCTATATTTGCATCTAATTTTCTATCCCATTGTATATAACTCCCGAGCCCTACCGGCAATTTAGAAGATATAACTTTTATAATGCCACCTATGGTATCTCCTTCTTTTTTTATATTTTCTATCTTTTTAATAATAAGTTTTGCTTTTTTAATGTCAGGATATCTTAAATCAACACCTGTCTTTTTTGTTACAATATCTATTTTATTTTTTATACCATTAATTGTCAACTTTTTATCAATATCAGTGAAAACTCCTCCTATATCAATTACATATCCTAAAATGTCTATATCAAATTCAGAAAGAAATTTTTTACATATTGCTCCAACAACAACTCTTGCCGCAGTTTCCCTCGCACTGGCTCTTTCTAAAACATTTCTAAAATCATGTTGATTAAACTTTATTCCACCTGCTAAATCAGCATGCCCGGGTCTTGGAATATTATATTCTTCTGCTTTACCTTCTTCAATTGACATTATACTTTTCCAGTTTTCATAATCTTTATTTTTTATAAAAACTGAAACAGGGGATCCGGTTGTTTTTCCAAATCTTATTCCTGATAAAATTTCAGCATTATCTTTTTCTATTTGCTGTCTGCCTCCCCTACCATAACCCTTTTGTCTTTCAGCAAGATAAAAATTAATATCGTTTTCACTGATTTTTAAATTTGAAGGAAGACCGTCAATTATTACACTTAACCCTTTGCCGTGGGATTCGCCAGCAGTTAGATATCTCAACATCTTTAACTTTTTAATCTTCTACAATTGATGGAGTTAAAAAAACCACTATTTCATTTGTCTGATTTTCCTGCTGAGTCCCTTTAAATAATAAACCAATTAAAGGCAGGTCGCCTAAAATCGGGACTTTTGATTCTGTCTCAACTATCCTGTTATTTATAAGCCCACCTATAACTATGGTTTCATCATTTGCAGTGTCAACATAAGTGGTTGCTTCCTGTGTAGAAGTTTCAGGCGGAGCTGTTGAACTTGCTGTTGTACCTATTAACTGAGTCACTGTAATTTTAATATAAAGTTCAATCCTACCATTGGGTGTAATTTTAGGCCTGACATTTAATGTGATAGGTAACTCCACCTGACTGTATGAAGTTGTTACAACAGGTGGTCCTGTCTGGCTCGTAACAATACTTGACGTTTGATAATATGTTGACCTTTTGGTTGTTATTTCTGCTGGTTTATTTTCAGAAACTGTTATTTGTGGAGCCGAAAGTAATTGTGCCAATTTTTTATCTTCCAGAGCATTTAAATATGCCGATATATTAAAACCGCTCTGTATTGTTCCTATGTTTAAACTACCGGCTCCAGGCAAAAATCCTGCTTTAACATCTCCTTTAATATAGGGTTCGTTATTTTGTGAAAAAGCAGTCCAATTAACACCCATATTTTTAGATGCTGACCTGTTAATTTCATATAATTTTGCTTCTATGTTAACCTGGGGGACTTTTACATCAAGTGATTTTAATACTTTTTCTATCTTTTTCAAATTTTTTATTCTATCGGTAACTATATAACTTGATGTTCTTGTATCATAGGTATATTTACCATCTGAGGATAATAAATTCTGTATTGTTGAATTTATTGACTGAACTATATTGTTTTCAATTGAATCTCCGGCTTCTAACCTGATATATTTCATCCTGAATACTTTGGTTTTAATTCCTGTGCCACCTTCTTCATCTTCTGATGAATAACCCTGCTCCGGAACATCAATGCTCGCTATCATATCCATAACTTTATCCACATCGCCTTCTGTCCCAACAATCATCAATCTGTTTTTACCTTCTGATATATCTGTCTCCACTGCAACATCAATTAAAGAATCTTTACTTATCTGAACTTTTAATAATTTATCAAAATCAGCAACCTGCATAGTTTTAGGTGTATAAAATTTTGTAATTTTGGGTAAAAGTTGTTTTGCTTGTTTTAATTCCGCAATGCTTCCTATCTTTATGGTAGTTCCCCTTATTTCATAATAAAAACCCTGTGGAGTTAATATATCTCTCAATACATTTATAAATGGTTCATCTTCTTTTCTTATAGTAACTGGCTGTGCAGTTGATATTGATGGTCCCATTGTAAATTCAAAACCTGTCTGGGTAGATAGTAATCTCAAAATACTTGGCAAACTTGCATTTTGAATGTTTAAAGAAATCTTTTGATAAAGGTCAGGTGATTTTTTTGCTTTTTGTTCTAAAGTTTTAATATTGTCAATATCAACTATAATCTGATTCATATCTCGTGCAACAACATAGGATGAATTTTCTTTCATATTAATTTCAACATTTACTGCCTTATTTTTCGAATCCTCGTTAACTACTACTGAACTTACTACGCCGCTATCTAATTCAACCCTGTTTTTATTAAATATTAAAACTGCATTTGTTAAATTCAAAACAACCTTTTTTTCTTTGTCATCTTTTTTTATTCTGTATTTTACAGGCCCATCTGAAGTTATAATTAAACGTGTTTTATTTTTTAGATCTTTACCTGAAACATCAACTACTCTATATATCATTCCGTTAGTTGTTTTTTGAACCTGCGGTTCTGGTTCTTTTTGCTTTACACCTTCTGCTGTTAAAACATCTAAAATTATTCTGTTATTATTAACAGTTACATTCCATTTTGTTTTTGCCTTAAGGTCAACAACAATCCATGCCGTAGAATTATGTGGTGCTGAACGTATATTTACAACATTACCCTTATTTACTTTTATTTTTTCGGATTTTACAGCACATTTAGATAGTTGTATTAAAATTCTGTTATTAGGCGGTGGAGGCAATTCTGTTGTTTTATTTTCTACTTTTTTAGATGTTATTATTTGAATTTTTATTTTATCTTTTAATTCTGTTGTTACTATTTTTTCTAAATTTGCCAGAGTTTCTTCTTTCTTCACAGGTTGAATTTCTTTTGTAGGAACTTTTTCAACTTTACCTGTTTCAATTATTTCCCCAACTTCTTTTTTTTCTACCGGAGACACACTGATAAAATCTTCTTCTTGTGCAAAACAAAAACTAAAAAATAAAAAAATACTAATTATTACTGTCAAAATAAATTTTATTATATGCATTATGCCTCCTTTTTATTGACCTGGTCTTATATCAGGTCCTGTTACGTCATCGGATAACTTAAAAAGTATCTCCTTATCTCCCTGCTTTAAAACAACTTCTTTATCATTTTTTATTTCACCTTTGATATCAGAAATCACCTCTTCATTTTCTCTATACATTTTACCATTTATAAAAATGTAACTCACATCGCTTCCGCTTGCTGTTTTAAATAAAGCTGCTTTTGATTGTCTTGTTTCAGTTATACCCTGCAAAACCAGGGTTGATATATCAATAGTATCTATTACAGGAATAACTTCTTTTTTATATCTTGGTTTGAATGGATCTCTCTTTCCTTTATTTGAAAAAACATATAACGGTTTAATTGCAAACTCTTCAATATCTTTGTCATCCGCTAAAACAAATATTGAATTAAGTAAAACTATAACTATAATAATTCCTTTTAAAATTATATCCTTTTTTAACTCTTTTTTCAACATAAAATAATATTCCTCTATTTTTTATATAAATATACTTTTAATGCCAGACTAACTCTTATATTATTTCCTTCTTGCTCTTCGGCTAAAAAATCTATTGTTGGATTTACTGGCGTTATCAATCTTTCTATATATCCAATATTTGTAAAAAAATTACCTAAATTTATATAATTTGTTACCAGGTCAACATTAATCTGCACTTCTTTATAATCCCCTTTTATATTCTCTTTTTGTTCAGGTCTGAATGAAATAACTTTTATATTTGACATTGCTGCTTTTTCAGTTACATCCCTTATAATATCTGAAATATTTAAAGTGTCCGGTAATCTTTTATTTATGAAATCTATTCTTTTAGTGATGGTTGTTGCCTTTTGTAAAAACGAATCATATTTTAGCACCATATCTCTTGCATCTTTTAAATCTTTTCTTTTTTGTTCCAGAGTCTGTTTTTTCTGGCTAAAAGTTGTCCTTAAAGGATTTAATAAATAATTCCAGTAGGCATAACCTAACCCACCAATAATTAAAATAGTTGCTATTAAATTCTGCTGCTGCTGTTTTGTTAATTTAATGTTCAAATTAGGCGCCATAAATTTTTCCTCTATTGCATATCGTATTTATAAACAAAAGAAATGCCAAATCTTACTGCTTTTATTTTATCAACTTCTACTCCTTCTACTATTTCTGCTGTTGTAAGGTCCATTATATTATTTTTCTCCTCTAATTTTTTTATAAGATCAGCAATGACCACCCTTGACATTGCATACCCGGATATATCTATCACATCTCCTTCTTGTTTGCTTTTTGTATATCTTAAACTTCTCAACCACATATCAGGAGGGATTAGTTCCCCAACATCATCAAGAACTTTGGTCCAGTATGATTGTTCTTTAAGCAATTTATCCATTATTGCCTTCTTTTTATTATATGTTTCTTCCATTTCATTAAATTTTTTTACTTCTGCAATTTTATCCTGTAGTGTTGCAGACTCTGCGTCTATCTTTTTTATCTCCCTGTCAACTTCAGCTATTTTCTGTATCTGTAACCATACAATTCCTATAAGAAAAGCAACTATTACAATACCCAGTAAAATAAAATAAGTATAAGCCATCTGCAATTTTTTTTGTTTTTTTACTTTTTCAGGCAATAGATTGATTTCAATTAAATGTGGCATTATTTTTCTCCTTTTCGTAATGCGAGTCCTAAAGCCACATTAAAAAAAATCGCATTTGCCCTTAAATAATCAAGGTCAAAATTTTTCGCATTGATATTAATATTTTTAAATGGATAATTTATTTCAACAGGGATGCCGAGCCGTTCTGATAAAAATCTATCTATATTTTTTATTTTTGAACTTCCACCGTTTAAGAGTATTTTTTGAACAGATTTTCTTTTTACTGTTCCTTCATAATAATCAAATGACCTTTTTATATCATTTAATAATTTATTTAAAGTTGGTGTTATTGCTTCAAAAATTCTTGATGCCTTTTCATCATCTGCAGATGGTGAAGAACTCAATAGAAGTTCCTCGCTCTCAACCATAATAACAGCATGCTGTTTTTTTAACTCTTCTGCCTGGGAATAACTCAAATTAAATTCTCGCTGTATTTCTTTTGTAAAATTATGACCACCAATATTTATATCCCTGGTCAAATGCGGGATACCTTTTTCTACAATTGTTATTGTTGTCAGTTTTGCTCCCATATTTATCAAAGCAACGGTATCTGCTTTTACACCTGTTTCTGTTTCTTCGTTAAGATTTAAAGAATATGCATTACACAAGGCGAGAGAATCCACATCAACTGCAATCGCATTCACACCTGCTGTTTTAAGCATATCAACGAACTGATTTATTGTCTCATTTTTTACAGCAACCAAAAGGACCTCTAATTTTTTCTGGTTTTCTTCTTCTAATTCTGTTAATATCTGATAATCAAAAACTATTTGATCCCTTGATAATGGAATGTATTGTTCAGCATCGTATGGTATCATATTTTTTAATTCATCCTGGGTCATATAAGGCATTTTAATATAACGTATTATTGTTGAATCACCGGGTAAAGCAGTTATAACATTTTTGCAGGCAATATTTTTTTGTTTAAGTATTTTTTTTATAGTATTTATATAAAGAGTTTGTTTTACGTCAGGGTCCATTTCATCTATTGATTCTGAAGATAAATTAATAATCTCAGCACCTAAAAGTTCGAAAGAATCTTTTACTTTTTTTAATTTTACAACTTTTATAGTTGAACTCCCAATATCAAGGCCTACTATACCTTGTTCAAAAAGTCCAAACATAATTTTCTCCTTAAAATTAAATTAACAATTACATCATCATTATTTTCAAAAATAATGCCAATGCAACAAAAGGAATAAATGCAATCTTATCATATCTGTTTTTAATTTTTAATAAAAGTAAAATTGATGATATAAAACCACCTATCAAAAACGAGTAAAAAATGACATTTATTATATCATAAGCGCCAATCCATAATCCTGCCGCTGCTATAAATTTAATATCACCTTCTCCTATTTTCCCATTGCTAAAAAAATTCAGCAAATAAATTACTATTCCTCCTGTTGAAAAACCCAGAATTCCATTTAAAATATCATTTTTTTTAAAATCTACAATATAAAATATTATACCTGCAAAAATAAATATTAATAACAATTTGTTTATAACAAGCCTCTTTTCTAAATCAATACCCGAAAAAATAACTATAAATCCTATTAAAATTATATAATAAAAATAAACTTTTTCAAGTCCAAATTTAAAAAAAAGTAAAACAAATAATAATCCTGTAATAAATTCTATTATTATATATCTTATTGAAATTTTTTTATTGCAATTTCTGCATCTCCCTTTTAATAAAATATAACTTAATACAGGTATATTGTCATACCACTTAATAATTGATTTACAATGTGGACAAAAGGAACGTGATGGAGAAAAAATTGATATTTTTTTAGGGATTCTATAAATACAAACATTAAAAAAACTACCAAAAATCAAACCACTTATAAAAACAGATATAATTTCTATAAATTTTTCTATTCTTTCCCTCCATTGATAAATATTAATCAAGCCACCTACAATTGAAAAATTGCAGGTGGCTTTTGTTCAATTATTCATAACCATAATGCGAGTAACAAGTTCCTGATAAATCTGTCTGAGAATTATATACCCAGACATTGCCTTCGCCACTATAATATATCCACCCATCATTCTCTCCATTATTACTCAAAACTGGCACCGCAGTTGTATATTCAACTCTATTTAATGTTCCTGATAATGTTGTATGCCCTGTTCCTGACTTGTGTCTTACTTTAACTGGAGGTATCTTATCCAAATAGTTATGAAATGAAGATCCAGCAGTTGTGGTTAAATCACTCGGCCATATCCCATTATTATCGCCATAATAAATAGAAATTGCTGATTTTATGGCTCCTATGTTTCCTTTTGTGGTTCCTTCTCTTGCTTTTTCCATCATATCAGAAAATTTCGGGATAGCAACTGCTGAAAGAATACCAATAATAGCAACAACAATCATCAGCTCTATGAGTGTAAATCCTCTATCTTTACTGAATATTTTCATAATTTCACCTCCTTTCTTTTTTTAATTTAACATCTGTAATAGTTTAGCCACTTGTAGAACAAATTTGGCTAATATATAAATTTTTCGCCTTGTTGTCATTGCGAGTCAGGCAAACTATAACTTCTATTTTCTATTCCACCGTTCGTTGAGCCCGACAAAGCAATCTTACTTTTATTACGCTTGCCTTCTCTCCTTGTTTTCTTCCGTTTTCAACTGCGAGATTGCTTCGTTCGGCTCATACGCCCTTATTTTCTATTTTGCAATCCTCTTTCGGCTTCCTCACAATGACACCGCCAGGTTTTCCTTACTAGTAACCACACTTTTATAAGCGGACTTCTGGTGGCTGAACTATTATGAACTATTATTAAAATCTAATTTAATTATACATTAAAAAACAAAAAATGTCAAGTTTTTTGTAAAATTTTATCCTACTAAAGAACCCATCATAAACATAGGGAGATAAAGACCAATAACCAACCCACCTACAACAACAGCTAAAACAGCCATAATCATTGGTTCAAGCATAGCAAGTAATGCTTCTACAGCAACATCAACTTCCTGATCATAAAAATCAGCCATTCTTAATAGCATATCATCCAATTTACCTGTTTCTTCACCTACTGATACCATTTGAATAACCATACTTGGAAAAATTTTAGCTGATTTTAATGGTTCTGTTAAATTTTGTCCTTCTCTGACTGATGCTCTGACTTCTAAAAGAGATTTTTCTATAACTTTATTACCTGCTGACCTTGCCACAGTTTCTAATGCATCTAAAATCTGAACTCCACTTTTTAAAAGTGTTCCTAAAGTTCTTGCAAATCTTGCAACAGATGTCTTTTTAATAAGCGGACCAAAGATAGGCAACTTTAATAAATATGTATCAATAATAAAACCGCCTTTTTCAGTTCTTTTTACCATAGAAAATAAAAATCCTAAAACAACAAGTCCAATAATTTGAACAATCGCCCATCTTTGTTCAAAATTGCTAATTTCTATAAGAATTTTAGTTGGAAGCGGTAAACCTTTTCCAAAACTCTCAAACACAGATGCAAAGGTTGGAACAACTTTTACCATTAATATTATGACTATTAATACCGCAATGATAGATACTGTTATAGGATAAGACATTGCACCTTTTATTTTTTGTTTTAAATTTTCTGATTTTTCCAGGTAAGTAGACAATCTGTCCAATATCTGGTCTAAAGCACCGCTTAATTCTCCTGCTTTTATCATATTGCAGTATAGTGGAGAAAAAATATTTGGAAATTTAGACATCGCATCTGATAAATTTGCTCCACCACCAATATCATCTCTAACCTTTGCAAGAACGTCTTTAAAAACCTTATCTTCTACCTGGTCAACTAAAATATTTAATGCCTGTAAAACAGGTAAACCAGCACTTATCATTGTTGAAAACTGACGGGAAAAAATAGCAACATCTGCGGCTTTTACCTTTGGTCCCATTTTAAATATATAGGAAAGTCCACCCTGTTTGCTTACAGAAACTATCTGTAATTGCTGTATTTTTAATTTATGAATTAACGATTCTTCATTTTCTGCTTCTATCTGTCCATCTATAACCCTGCCATCAGGGGTCTTTGCTTTATATGAAAATAATGGCATAAAATTTATTAACTCCCTTAAAATTTTTTAACGTGCTGTAACAAGTCTTTGTAAATCTTTCGGATCTGTTGTTCTTGCAAATATCTCGTTATATGTAACAAGTTGACGTTGATAAAGTTCAGCAAGCGATTGATTCATTGTTCTCATTCCATATTCTGTCCCTGTCTGCATTATGGAATATATCTGATGAACTTTTTCTTCTCTTATTAAATTTCTCACCGCTGGATTAATAATTAAAATTTCTGCAGCAAGGCACCTGCCCGAAGAATAAGCTTTAGGTAAAAGCTGTTGGGCAATCACCGCCTGAAGAACAAATGATATCTGGGCTCTTACCTGCTGTTGCTGGTGAGATGGAAAAACATCAATAATCCTGTTGATTGCCTGAACAGTATCCGGTGTATGAAGTGTTGCAAAAACTAAATGTCCTGTTTCAGCAATTGTAAGCGCTGCAGAGATTGTCTCTAAATCCCTCATTTCTCCAACAAGTATAATATCAGGATCTTCTCTTAAAACATATTTTAAGGCATCTGCAAAAGATTTTGTATCGGTTCCCACTTCACGCTGATTGACTATGCAATTCTTATGGGTATGTATATATTCTATTGGATCTTCTATAGTTATAATATGCCCTGCTTTATGTGAATTTAACCAATCAATCATTGCAGCAAGAGTCGTTGATTTACCTGAGCCGGTAGGACCAGTTACAAGTATTAAACCTTTGGGACTTTTTGCTATATCATTTATAACTGTAGGTAATCCCAATTCCTCAAAACTCATTATATGCATTGGTATATTTCTTAATGCTGCAGCAACAGCCCCTCTTTGTTTATAGACATTCATCCTTACCCTGCCTATACCTTCTACGCCGAACGATATATCAAGTTCATTTTCTCTTTCAAATTTTTCTTTTTGTTCATCTGTTAAAATGCTATAAATTATACTCTGGCATTCATCAGGCCTTAATTTTTCAAATTCTGTAGGTGTCATTTCTCCATCTATTCTTAACATCGGTGGAACTCCAACAGTAAGGTGTAAATCAGACGCACCTTTTTCAAACATTACTCTTAGCAAAGTGTCTATATTAATCATCAAAACTCCTCCAGTTATTAAATTTATTTAATCTCTCATTTTTTATAAATTATACATTCGCAAACAAATACTGTCAAGTTTTTTGATAAAATTTTAGTTTGTTAATTATTTATAATGTTTGGCAACAGATAGAAAAGAATTAGTTCATATATAAATTTTGTAACAGTTTAGCCACTGGTAGAATAAAATTAGTCTATAAATAAATTTTTG
>DYJU01000056.1 GCA_020722985.1 Candidatus Methylomirabilis sp. | reverse complement strand
AAATTATTATTGCCTAATATCATCTGCCATTTTTTATTTTTCTTATACTGCTCCTTTTTTCATAACTGCCTTTGCACCTGCTTTATTTGCAAATTTTGCAATTTCAATAAGTTCTTTTTCTCTAAACTTTTTTTTATAAAAATTTTTTCTGTAATTTCCTTTTTTAAATATATTTAAATCTAAAATTTTATATAAAACTCCTGCCATAAAAGCATCACCAGCGCCTGTTGTATCAACCACTTTTACTTTATAACCCGGGATATGTTTTAAAAAATTTTTATATTTAACATAACAACCATCTTTTCCACAACTTATAAAAACAATTTTACTCCTAAAAATATTTTTTTGTTTTAAATCATTGATTTGCATATTAAATAAAAACTTCAACTCTTCTTTACTCAATTTAATAATATCAGCATATTTAAAATATTTTTTAATATTTGCCTTAAATTTGCCTATATTACCCTCTGCCAGATTTAATCTGACATTTGGGTCATAGGAAATTATTTTACCTGATGCCTTTGCTACTTTTATTGCTTTTAAAGTTGCTCTTCTTGATGCAAAACCGATCATTCCTATTGAACCAAAATGAAAAATTCTACATGATTTTATATATTTTTTATTTATATCTTTTATATTCAGAAACTGATCAGCAGAAGGCGCGCCATAAAAAGAAAAATCCCTTTCCCCTTTTTTATCTAAAAATACAAAAACTAAACCAGTTTTGTAGTCATCTGTTTTTTTTATGCCTGAAACATCCACTTTATTTTTTTTTAGAAAATTAATTAAAAAATCGCCTATAAAATCATTCCCTATTTTTGAAATTATCCCTGTTTTTATATTATGACGTGAGAGATTTACCGCAACATTTGAAATGGCACCACCTGGTTTTAATAAATAAAAATTTTTTTCAGTGACAAAATCAGCAAGTATTTCACCTATTGTTATTACATCTGGCATTACCTTTACCTTTTATTTCAACGTCTGCTGAATTCTCACAACATTTATAGCTATTACATTTAATATATCCTTTGCTTTACAACCCCTTGACAAATCACTGCATGGCTTTTTTGTTCCCTGTAAAATAGGGCCATAAGCCTCTGCTTTTGCAAGGCGTTCTGTAATTTTATATGCAATATTCCCGGAATCCAGATCAGGAAAAATTAGCACATTTGCCTTTCCTGCAACAGGTGAACCCGGAGTTTTTTTTTCACATATTTTAGGAATTAAGGCTGCATCTACCTGCATCTCTCCATCAATTATTAATTCGGGATGTGTCCTTTTAACTATATTTGTCGCATTGATAACTTTGTTTATTTTTGGGTGCGTTGCGCTTCCTTTCGTTGAAAAAGAAAGCATTGCAATTATTGGTTCATCTCCAATTAACATTTTATAACTTTCAGCAGTGGCAACCGCAATATCTGCAAGTTGATTTTCATCAGGGTCTACAACAACTCCACCATCTGCATAAAATAAAATTCCATCTTTCCCAAATGACTTATCAGGCAGTATCATTACAAAAAAACTTGAAAGTGTTGCACATCCCCTTTTTAAACCAACAACTCTAATTGCTGCCCTGCAAACTTCTGCTGTTGGATAAATGTCACCAGCCACAAATGAATCAACGATATTTTTTCTTACCATCATTGCAGCATAATAAATGGGTTCTTTTATTCTTTCCAGAGATTCTTCTTTTGTGATGCCTTTGTGCTTGCGTAATTCATAAAGTTCATCTGCAAATTCATGAATATTGGGCAAATTATTTTCATCTATTAATTCTATATCAGATAAATCCAATTTTTTTTCTTTTGCAATTGCTCCTATTTTATTTGTATCGCCAATTAATGTTATTTTTGCAATTCCCAGTTTAGTTGCTTCAACTGCTGCTTCAACTGTTCTTTCGTCATCACCTTCTGGTAAGACCACTTTTTGGGGATCAGATTTTGCTTTTTCATAAATTTTTTCAATAAAAGAAGCCATAAATTTAACCTCCTTATAATTATTTCAAATAAATATCTTTTTGCAGTAAGTAATTTTTTATGTAATCTTCTATTCCTTCTTCAAGTGACATAATTTTTCTTTCATATTTTGCTTCTGAAAATAGTTTTTTCATATCGGCTTCTGTAAAATACTGATATTTTTCTTTTATATTTTCTGGCATTTCTATATATTCAATTTTAATATTTTTGTTTAGAATCTTAAAAATTGTCTTAGCAATATCATTAAAACTTCTTGCCCTGCCAGTCCCAATATTATATAATCCCTTTAAATTTTTTTCATAAATAAAAAGAGTCATTTCAACCGCATCTTTAATATAAATAAAATCTCTCAACTGCTCGCCATCTTTATAATTTGCTCTATATGATTTAAACAACTTTATTTTCCCTGTTTCATTTATTTGCTTAAAAGATTTATTTATAATGCTACGCATCTCACCTTTATGATACTCATTAGGACCAAAAACATTAAAAAATTTTAAACCTGCTATTTTATCAAATAAACCATTTCTTTTTGCCCACAGGTCAAACAATTGTTTAGAATATCCATACATATTTAATGGTTTTAAATTTTCTATTTTTTCAATATCATCTAAAAAACCTTCTCTACCATCTCCATAAGTTGCCGCTGATGAAGCATAAATAAAATTTTTATTATTTTTAATACACCATTTACACAAAACCTGTGTGTATTTATAGTTATTCTCTATCAAATAAGATGCATTTGACTCAGTTGTTGAACTGCAGGCGCCCATATGAATAATAGATTCCACTGAATTTTTTAATATTGGGTCATCAAAAATTATTCTCTTTAAAAAACTTTCTTTCTCCTCATAATCCGCAAATTTCAAATTTATAAGATTTTTCCACTTATTAGAATCCTTAAGAGAATCAACTACCAAAATATTATTTTCATTTCTTTTATTTAAAGCCCAAATTATAGCACTTCCAATAAAACCAGCGCCACCTGTCACAACAATCATTTTTTCCTCCATAAAATTCATATAATATTTTTATAAAAAAATTTATCTTTCAGTCTTTAATATGACAGTTTTATTATATAATTTTTCATATTTTTTTACAATATAGTTATATTTATTTTCTATTTCATTTTTTATATCTTCAGGCAAATAAATAATAACTTCTTTCGTTATTTCTTTCTTACATTCATATTTTATATTTTTAAGATAATTACAGCAAATACTTTCTTTGGATAAAATTATACCCCTGCCACTACAACTGCCACACTCCTTAAAATAAATTTCATCAATCCTTTTATCAATGCGTTTTCTTATTATTTCCATTAAGCCAAATTCGCTTATTGGACTTGTTTTAAAAAAAATCTTACTTTTTGATAATTCCTTATCCATAATTTCTTTTATTTTTTGTTTATCTTCATCATTTTTCATATCAATAAAATCAATAACGATTAAGCCTCCAATATTTCTCAAAATAATCTGTCTTGCTATCTCTTTTGCTGCTATTTCATTTGTTAAAAAAATACTTTTATCAAAATCCTCATCCCCTTTAAATTTTCCACTATTAATATCTATAACCGTCAATGCTTCTGTATGGTCAATTTTTATATATATACCTTTTTTTAGTGAAATAATATTACTATATAACGACTTTATCTGGCTATCTATTTCAAAATATTCAAAGATAGGTTTTACACCATCATAATTTTTCAATGTTACTTTTTTTCCAGACCAGTTTTTTAAAATTTCCCGGATTCCGTCAAATACTTCTGAAGAATCAACAATAATTTCTATTTCTTCATCCTCAATATATTCCCTGATTATTTTCTGATAAATATCGCAATCCTTATAAAGCAGGGCAGGTGCTTTTTTTATATTAAAATCTTCAACAATTTTCTTCCATTTATTATAATATTCATTAAGTTCCTTAATTATTTCTATTTCTTCTTTATTCTGAGCATTAGTCCTTAAAATAATTCCAAAATCTCCCACAGTTTCGTCCATAAATTTTTTAACAATATTTTCTAATCTTTCTCTTTCTTTTATATCAATTATTTTTTTTGATATTGCAATATTTTTTAAAAATGGATAAAAAACAATAAAATTCCCTGGAAGCATTATATTTGTTGTTAGCCTTGCTCCTTTTGTATGATGAGATTCATTTATTACCTGAACCATTATTTCCTGCCCTTTTTCAAAAATTATTTGTTCATTTGGTGGCAGAATAACGTCCTCTCTATTTTCACTTTCAATAATATCAAAATCCATTTCCGGGAAATTGAAATATTCTTTTTCTGATAAAAATGCTAATTTTTCATCATTAATATCAATAAATATAAAATTCATATTTGGTATTATTTTATTTATTTTGCCCTTATAAATATTTCCTGTTCTTGCATAAACATTTTTTTCTACAAAAAAATTTATAAGTTTATCATTATTTGTAATTGCCACATTTGTTTCAAAATCTTCGCAATTTATATATATTTTTTTCATTTTATTTTTCCACCTTTATATACTCTTTATATATATTCTGAAGTATTCCAATAGAAATCAAAATTACAAACGTAGATGAACCCCCGCAACTTAAAAGTGGCAATGTAATTCCAGTTACCGGCATAATACCGATTGTCATACCAATATTAATAAAAATCTGTAACAGGATCATTGTGGTTAATCCCGCACCCAACATTTTTCCTCCTGTAAATTTACATAGATTAATTATTTTCAAACACTCCATAATAAAAATGAAGTAAATAAATAAAATTATAAATCCACCTAAAAATCCAAATTCTTCTGTAATTACTGCAAAAATAAAATCCGTGTGTTTAACTGGTATATAATTTAACTGGCTCTGCGTCCCCTGTAACCACCCTTTACCAAAAAATTTACCAGAACCTACTGCAATCTGTGATTGAATTACATTATAACCAGCTCCCAATCTATCAATTTCAGGGTTAAAAAAAACATATAATCTTTGTTTTTGATAATCTTTCAACACAAAATAACTAAAAGGAAGCAAAGATAAAAAAATTAAAAATATAATTATTAATTTTTTTATTTTAATATTGCCAATAAATAATATAACAAAAACAATTGGCAACAATAATATTGCAGTGCCTAAATCAGGCTGTTTTAATATCATCAATATAGGTATAACAACTAATAAAAATATTTTAAAAAGATTTTTAGTTGTAAATGGCTTATTCTGTTTAATTAAAATAAATCTAATAATTGTAACTGGAATAACTATTTTCATAAACTCACTCGGTTGTATCTGAAACCAACCAAGTTGCAACCAACGTTGTGCCCCCATGATTTCTTTTCCAAAAACCAAAACAACAATTAAAATTAAAATAAAAAAAACATATAAATAATTTGCAGCTTGAATAATTAAATTATAATTTATATTAAACATAACAAACATAAGAAATAATCCTATTACATACCATATTATTTGTTTAAAAAAATAAACTTTTATTTCTGAAAATGTAGCACTATAGATTGATACACTTCCTGCAATGATAAGCAAAAGTGTCATGATCATCAAAATTAAATTCATCTCAAAAAAAATCTTTTTAACATTATTTTTTATATCCATTATTTTTTTAATTCCTTTAAATAAAATTCTATAACTTCTTTTGCAAGCGGAGCTGCAACATCACCGCCACCGCCACCATGTTCTATAAGTACTAAAACAGATATAGCAGGTTTATTATAAGGAGCAAATCCAGCAAACATTGCATGTGTCTCACCTTGCGGATTTTCAACTGTGGCTGTCTTTCCGGCAACTATTATATCAGAAATAAACGCTTTTTTCCCTGTGCCAGCAGCACTGTTCACAACTCTCTTCATCGCAGTTCTCATATATTCAATATTTTTTTTATCAATATTTACTTCAATAAGTTTAATTGGCTCAAAGAGTTTATAAATTTTTCTATTGCTTAAGGTAATTGCTTTTAAAACATGAGGTTGCATTACATAACCTTCATTCGCAATTGCATTTGCAAGGTTTATTATCTGTAAAGGTGTTGCTGATAAATAACCCTGACCAATTGACATCATAACAGTGTTGCCTGGAAACCATGGTGAATTAGACGTTCTTATTTTCCATTCACGCGATGGAACAATACCTGCTTTTTCTCCAGGCAGATCAATATTTGTCTTTTCAGAAAGCCCAAACATTAAAGCGTATTTATGAAGCATTTCCACAGTCATTTTTAAACCTAATTTATAAAAATAAATATCGCAGGATTCTGCTATTGCTCTAAAAAAACTAACATGACCATGTCCATCTCTACGCCAGCATTTGTATGGCCAGGTTTTTATCCAGTATATACCCTCACATAAAAAACTCGTATTTATGTCAATCATTTTTTCATTTAAACCACCCAAACCTACCACAATTTTAAAAATTGAACCAGGCGAATAAAGTCCCTGAACAGCCCTGTTTGTTAATGGGTGATCTTTGTCTCTTAAAAGTTTTTTCCAGTATTTAACATCAATATTTCCACTAAAAAAATTCAAGTCATAATCTGGTTTTGAAACCATGCATAAGATTTCGCCTGTGGCAGGTTCCATTGCGAGAATAACACCTTTATATTTGTTTTTTTCCATCAGTTGCTCTGCAAATTTTTGTAATTTTATATCAATAGTTAAAACAACATTTTTCCCATATTTAAAAGGAATTTCATTAAGAATTTTTATCTGTTTACCTCTTGCATCTGTAAGAATATATGTTGCTCCATCTTCTCCCCTTAAAATCTGGTCATATTGTTTTTCAATGCCTGCCTGTCCGATAATATCTCCTGCTTTATAATTCTTATATGACGAATCAACTAATTGTTCCTTTGTTATTTCAGATATATAACCTAAAATATGAGATGCCGTGCTTTTAAAAGGGTATTTTCTTTTTGGTTCTGGTTCAATCAGAATTCCTTTAATATATAACTTTTTTTCCTCAATTAATGATATCTCTTTTTCCGATAGGTTTCGTTTTATTGTAACCGGTTCTAAAATATAACCGCGGTCTTTGCTTAACTTTTCCTTTATATCCTCCGGGGGAATATCAAGAATGTTTGCTAGTTCAACTATGGTTTTTTCAAAATTTTCATTTTTTAAAAAATAAAATGGAATTATATTAACCTTAAAAGATGGAATATTTATAACAAGTTCGCTATAATTTCTATCATAAATATGACCCCGGGGTGCAGTTTTTTTTACAATACTCACACAATTTGCCTGGGATAACTTTCTATAATAATCTCCCTTAATAATCTGTAAATAAAAAAGCCTTATAAGTAGTATAAAAAAAAATATTGATACTATCCACGCTAAAAATTTTATACGTAAAAATCTATGATGAATTTCTTTAATATTTTCTAATATACTATATTTTTTCATCTTATAAATACTTTTTTTATATCCATTATTTTTATTAAAATTAAAAATAAAACTGATGTTATTAAAATTTTCAAAATGACAAATTCAAATCCCCAAAAATAAATTTTACCACCACGATAAAATATGGTTATTAAAATGAAATATAATAAAACTTTAACAATATACGATGCCAGAAATACTACCATTTTTGTTATAAAACTTTTTATATATAAATTATGTGATAGCCATTCTGCAAAAAAAAGCGCAGTAATTGAAGTAAACAAGGTCATACCAAAAATTGGCATCAAAAAAATTTCATTTAAAAAATAAATAAAAAAACAAAAAAGATATGCTGATATTTTATTGTTATTTATAAGTAATAAAAAACAAACAATAAACGAAATATCAATATATAAAAAAATTCTATTTATTCTATAATTTAATAAATTAAAAAAAAATGTTAATAAAAATATTAAAACTAAAAAAACAAATCTTTTAATAAAAATCACACCCTTTATTATTATATATTATATTATTATTTACTTACTATAGCAACAATATCAACCGAAAAAATATCTATAAATGGTTTTACTTTTATATACATTGACAGATTTTCTGTTTTCCTATCAATTTCTGTAATTATACCAACTTTTATACCTTCTGGAAAGGATTTACTTAAATTTGATGTAACTATGATATCTCCCTCTTTCATATCCTCTTCTTTTGGCACATAGTTAATTATACATCTATTATATTTCTGTCCTGTTAAAATTCCGGTTATTTTACTTCTTTCATTCTTTACACTTATACTACTTTTTTCATCAGTTAATAGTTGTATTTTAGCTGTTGTATCATATAAAGTAATTATTCTCCCTAAAACAAAACCATTTGCAAGGACACCATCTCCTTCATCTATGCCATCTTTTTTCCCTTTATCAATTAAATAGTAATAAATAAAACCATCATTATTTGCACCTATAACTCTTGCATAACATTTTATCTTTTTTAAATTTATTTCATCTTTACTTTTTAATAATTTTTTCAATCTTTCATTTTCTATTCTTAATAACTGATTTTCTGTTTCTAAAAAAAGAAGTCTTTTATTCAACTCAAACAAACTTTTTTTAGTTAAATATACATATTTAAAAGATGCAAAAGTATCTATAATATATAACATATATGATGTTGTTTTTTTATGGATAGATGTAAAAAAATTGGTTATTTTTTTAAAATTTAAAACACTCAAAAAAAATATAATAATTATTAAAAATATTACTAAAAAATTTATTTTCTTTTTAGAGTGCATTTTCAAATTTAAGAAATATTGCTTTCTTCTCCTTCAAAAGAGAGTCTCCTTAAAATATCAAGTTGTTCTTCAAGCATTTTGCCTGCACCTTTAACAACACATTCCTGGGGAGATTCTGACACATGAACAGGGACACCTGTTTCTTCCATTAATTTTCTATCAAATGCTTTAAGGAGTGAACCGCCACCTGTTAATACTATTCCTTTGTCTATAATATCTGCTGCGAGTTCTGCTTTTGTCTGCTCAAGGGTTTGTTTTACACCATCAATAATTTTTGTCAGAGGTTCTTCAAGGGCAACTGCCATTTCATCAGATGTAACTTTTATTGTCCTCGGCAGACCGGTTGTCTGGTCAGACCCTTTAACATCCATAGTTAATGTCTCATCTAATTTCTGAGCGCAACCGATATTAATTTTAACTTTCTCTGCTGTCCTTTCTCCTATATTTAAATTATATGCTTTTTTTATATAAGAAGCAATCGCATCATCAAATTTATCTCCTGCGGTTCTTATAGAATTAAAAACAACAAGTCCTCCCATTGAAATAACAGCAACTTCAGTTGTTCCCCCACCAACATCAACAACCATATGCCCGACAGGTTCTTCTATAGGCAACCCAGCGCCAATTGCAGCGGCAAGAGGTTCATCAATTAAATAAACTTCCCTTGCACCTGCCTGAAGAGCAGATTCCCTTACTGCCCTTCTTTCTACTGGGGTTACCCCTTTTGGGACTGAAATTGCAACACGTGGATTTACAAGTGAATGCCTATTGTGGACTTTTACAATAAAATATCTTAACATTTTTTCTGTCACATTAAAATCAGCAATAACGCCATCTTTCATAGGTCTTATTGCTCTTATATCACCTGGAGTTTTACCAACCATTTCTTTTGCAGATTCTCCAACAGCAATTACTTCTTTTCCCTTAAATAACGCTACAATTGATGGTTCTTTTAATACTATACCTTTATTTTTTATATAAACAAGGGTAGTGGCTGTCCCTAAATCAATTGCCATATCACTTGAAAATAATCCAAAAATATAATCTAAAATCATTTTTTCTTTCCTTTCTTAATCTTTTTTGATTTAGTTTTTCCAGTTGTTTTTGTTTTTTGTTTTTGTTCTGCTTTTATTTCTTCTGGTTTTGCCTTTTTGCCAAAAAATTTATCCAGGTCAAAATTACCCCATTCAATCATTCCCTGCAAAACAACAAGCCCTATTAAAAGTAAAAGCAATAAAACTCCTAATATTACGCCAACCATAAAATAACCTCCTGAAATTTTGTTAAATTATTTTATTATATCAAATTTTATTTTTAATTCAAGATATTTAAATTAACTTTTTTTAAATAATTCATTAATTAATACTTTTAATATCTTTAATCCAGTCGGTATTGATTTTGCCTTGCTTTTTCCTCCTATTCTTTCCCCTTCTATTGTTGGAATTTCCTTTATTTTACAACCTTTTTTTAGTGCCCTTATAGTCATCTGGAATTCTATTGCAAATCCTTCTGCAGTTAAATTTAATTCTTTTAATTTATCCTTTCTTATTGCCCTGAACCCATTTATGGTATCAGTTATATATTTACCAGTTCTATTAAAAAATAAATTTACAAGAAAGGTAAAAATCTGATTGGCCCATTTCCGTAAAGGAAGTAAAGATTCATCTTCTTCATTCTTAGAACCTTTCATAAATCTGGATGCTATAACTATATCATTTCCTTCTTCTAAACCCTGAAACAATTTATCAATATCATCAGGATTTTCATTACCATCAGGCCCAAAAAAAACTAACAAGTCGCTTTTTGCAACATCTGCCGCCATTACAAAAGCTACTCCCCTGCCTTTTTTTGATTGTAACTTAACTTCTATTCCCTTTTCCTTAAAAAACTCTATAGTACCATCACTTGAGCCAGGGTCAATTACAAATACTTCATCATATTTATTAACAGATATTCTATCAAATAGTTTTCTTACTGCTTCTATCTCGTTCCATGTAAGAATTACAAGACATTTACTCATAAAATTATCAATAATTAATTGGTTTAAATGCTTTTGTATGAATATAAATTATATTATCTATGCCACCTGATAAACAATGAGGAATACCTATTCCCACTTTGCCAGTTGCGTCATTTGTGAATTTTCCAAGTAATCTACCATTTCTTCCACTATAAACCCTTATACAATTCTCAAATAAATCGTTTATATAAATATTGCCGTCATGAGGAACTGCTATGCTCTCATAACCATACAATTGTTTCATCCGAATATTTATCTCTTTGATAAATTTCCCTTCTGAAGTAAATATTTTTATTTTTCCAGGGCTACTTAAATCATATATATATAAATTATCATCTTTGTCTAAAAATATTCTGCCTGGTTTAATAAATTTATCCTTTGCCTTACCGTAACCACCAAATTCTAATAATTTTTGTCCATCAGGAGAATATTTAAGAATTTTTCCATCAGATATGTTTGAATAATAAATATTATCTTTACTATCTGCATTAAAGTTCGGAGCCAGAGAAAACCCAGGCAAAATTAAATTTTTAATTAATTTTTTATTTTCATAAAAATATAAAATATCTGAATTTTGTGCTTTTACCAATAAAATACCAGAAGACAGTTCTGCAACACCAACAGGAATAAAATCAAAAGAGAGGACATCAAGCAATGTCCCTTCTAATTTTTTATGGATCTGGATTTCATTAGCACCATTATCAATTATAAATTGATGGTCATAATAAACCGGCATACCTATCTGTCCCTTATACTGCGGTGGCCATTCTGTAATTAATTCTGGTTTTTGATTAAATTTTATCTGCCTTTGAATATTTAGCCAGAATATTGAAATCATAATAAATAATATAAATAAAATTAATATTGAATAACCAATTGCTTTTTTGTTTATGTGAAATTCTCTTTTATTTTTTGGACTATCTTTTTCTTTTGGTTCTCTAACAAACAAATTTTTAAAAAAATTTACCAAGACATCAATTATGTCTTCTTCATCTTTTTGTTGCAAAGTTTTATCATTTTGCAATGTAGTTTTTGTAACTATTTTAATGGATGATTTTTGTTTTTTCTTAGCCATAAATTTCCTCCATTTTATTATTTAAATGTGTTTTATATTATAACATAAAAAAACATAATTAAAACCCTTTAACAGTGGTTTAGCCATAAGTATTTTCTTCTGTAAATATTTTAGCAAATAATTAAAATTTTGCAACAGGGATTATGAGACACATGGTATACACTTTCCATATACTCCTTATTAATCATTT
>DYJU01000055.1 GCA_020722985.1 Candidatus Methylomirabilis sp. | reverse complement strand
CTTTTACTCCAACGAGCACATTTACGAATACTCAACAAAATACCTTTACTTTTACTGAGACAAATACTACATCTAATACACCAACATATACGACAACTAATACATCAACAAATACCACAACAAACACTATTACAAATACAAATACTCCTACTCCTACTAATACAATGATTGTTAAATTATATGGAGATTCTTCGGGAGATGATTATTCGTATTCTGTAGTTGAAACAACTTCTGGGTATTTTATGTGTGGTTACACGGACTCTTTTGGTGCAGGATACAATGATGTTTATGTATTGCGTGTAGATTCAAATGGTAATTCAGTTTTTAGTAAAACATACGGGGCAACAAATTATGATGAAGCATATTGTATAAGAAAAACAAGTGATAATAATTATGTAATATTTGGTAGAAAAAATTTAGATGCCTGGTTATTAAAGATTGATGAAAATGGAACTGAATTAATAAACAAAACATATCCTGATTTTTCAGTTATTAATTATGTTACTGGTATGCAAACAAGTGATACTGGCTATATATTAACAGGGAAAAATTCTTCCAATCACATATTTTTAATTAAAACAGACGATTTGGGTAATAAAACCTGGACATTTTCTTATGTGACAGGTGCAGCACAGAATGCTTATTCAATAGAAGAAGCATCAGCACTTGATGGATATATTATTGTAGGGAATACAAACGAATCCGGGAATTTTGATGTTCTTATGTTAAAAGTAGACAGCAGTGGTAATACTTTATGGTATAAAACTTTTGGGACTTCTGGAACAGATACGGGATATTCAGTCAAAAAAACATCGGATAATGGTTATATTATTGCAGGAAATAATTACTCTATTAATGGTTATGATGTATATATTATAAAAACTGATTCTAATGGCAATTCACTATGGGCACAGGCGTATAATCTTTTAGGAGATGATATAGCGTATTCTATAGATGTGTTAACAGATTGTTATATATTAACTGGCCAAGCCGGTGTGAAAATATTTCTGCTAAAAGTTGATTTAAATGGGTCGCTAATATGGATAAAATATTTTGATACAGGAAATTCTCAGAATACAGCAAGATGCGTTTTAAAAACTACAGATAATGGATTTGCAATAACCGGTTATACATATATCAATGCGAGCGATTGGCAAATGTTTTTAATAAAGACAGACTCTAATGGAAATCAAATATGGTAGGTAATAGTTTAGCCACCAGAAGTAACCTGGAAAGTTTGGCTATTAGTAAGTAAATATATGACCCTGTCATTCTTAGGAAGCCGAAAGAGGAATGTAAAAAAAATAAGGGTGTATGAGGCTTAAGGAAGCAATCTGGCAGTTGAAAAACGAAAGAAAACAAGGCAAAAAGGCATCCGGTAATAAAAGCAAGATTGCTTTGTCAGGCTCATCAAACGGTAGAATAGAAGACAAAGGGGCTTGTTCGCCTGACTTCGCAATGACAGAGCGAAAAATTTATATATGGATTAATTTTGTTCTATCAACGGTAAACTATTACTTATACTAAGGGATTATTATTTTTATTTTTATAACGGATTTAAGAATACTTTTGTTCTTGACTTTTTGCCGTTTTTTATTATAATTCTTAAAAATACTAAATTTAGTATTTTGGAGAATTGTATGAAATATATAGAACTTCAAAAGATATTCAGGGAACAGGACATTTTCAGTCCTGGAGAAATAAAAACAATTGAACCGGGGTTTTTTAGAGCGAGGCTTAATGAGTGGCAGAATAAGGGGTATATAAAAAAACTCCTGAGAGGTTATTATTATTTTACGGACAAAAAGTTTGATGAAAGGGCACTTTATAGGATAGCAAATAGGATTTATAGTCCTTCATGTATTTCGCTTGAAAGTGCATTATCTTATTATGGACTAATACTTGAAAGGCCTCTGGCAATAACATCCATTTCTACAAAAAAGACAAATTTATTTAAAACACCTCTCGCTACATTTCATTATAGAAAAATGAAACCCGAGTTATTTTTTGGCTACATTGCCGATGGTGAAGTTAAAGATACTTTTTTAATAGCCAGTCCGGAAAAGGCGCTTGCAGATTATTTTTATTTAAATCCGCAGCAAGCATCTATTGACAGTTTATATGAAATGCGGTTTGATATGAAAAATCTTAAAATGCTCACAAATAAAAAGAAAATGATTGATATGGCTGAAAAATTTAAAGATAAAGCCGTTATCAGAGCAATTAAATATTTATGGAGGATAAGATGATTGATCTTGATTCGCTTTTAAAATTTTATCCTGCAAAACTTACAGACTTTAAACGCAATATTCTTGCTGAATACCTGCAGTGCAAAATATTGGAATATATATATAGTTCAGAATGGGGCAATACCCTTGTATTTATGGGCGGAACAGCGATAAGATTGTGTTATGAAAGCGAAAGGTTTTCCGAGGATATTGATTTTGATAACAGGGGCATTTCAAAAAAAGAATTTAAAGATTTATCTGATATGCTTGTTTTTAAAATAAAACTGGAAGGATATGAAGTTCGCGCTGATGTATCTTTTAAAAGAGCAAGCAGATGTTTTTTAAGATTTCCTGGAATATATTATTCTTATAAATTATCGCCACATCCGGAAGAAAGAATGTTGCTACAGATAGACACAGAGCCACAGAATTTTAATTATGAGACAGAAACCAGAATAATAAATAGATTCGGAATTTTTACAAGAGTTAAGGTTGCAACGCCATCGGCGCTGTTGTCCATGAAAATTGCCGCATTACTCGGAAGAAAAAGGGAAAAAGGCAGGGATTTTTATGACATAACATTTCTTTCTGAATTTGCCAGCCCAGATTTTAAATATTTAAAAGCAAAAACAGGAATATCATCATCTTCTGAACTTAAAGAAAAACTGTTGAAGAAAATTTCAGGTATGGATTTAAAAAAAGCAGCCGCTGAAATCAAACCATTTCTTTTTTCTGCTTCTGATGTTGAAAGAGTGCTTGCGTTTAAAGAATTTATAGAACAATGGAAAATGTAAAAAATGTTTCAGATTACTGGCGAAACTATTTTCTGTATTAATTCAGCATAACAGGAGACCACCTGTAAACCTTTTATGTAATAACTCAGCCTACAGGAGTCCACTTATAAAAGTTTAGTTATTTATAGAAAATACTTGAAAATGCTGTCATTCTCAGGAAGCCGAAAGAGGAATTTAAAATGGGAAATAAGAGTATATGAGGCTTAAGGAAGGATTCTAACGCAATTTCAATTATATTTACTTCTGTTTGAAATGAGGGTGTATGAAGCTTAAGGAAGCAATCTGGCAGTTGTAAACGGAAGAAGGCAAGACTAATAGAAGTTATCATGCGTCTGATTTAAAATGACAGAGTAAAAAATTTTCATTTAGCGTAATTGGGTCCCACCATTGGCTATAAATTTATTATTATAATTTTTTTAAAGCGAATTTTGACGGTTTTATGCTTTTGTGAAGTAAAAACAGGATGTTAATTTAAAACTAAATGCCATGCAGAAAGAGGGGGTAACTCAAAAGAAACAAAATTATTTTTTACTTCTGCTTCTTGTTTTAAAATTATTTTACCCTGAGTTTTTTCATCAAAACCATAAATTTTTACTTTTTTAAAGTTTATTTTTGATTTTATTTTAATGTCTGCCTTTTGTGGGTTATCAAAATCTTTGTTTATCAAAATAATATGTAATTCCCCTTTTTCTTTGCTTTGAAGAGATGCATAAACACTTGATTTTTCAATATCGGAAGTAGTTGCTTTAACACTTAAATCACCAAAACATCCGCCATTTCCATCATAGTTTCTATATAATCTAAAGGCAGCAAGTGAATATGCTCCCCATTCTATCATCCAGTAATTTGCCATATAAACTCCATATTTCCCAAAAATGCCTAAAACATCAGAAAATGCAATGCCGCCTGATATATGATAACCAGCACCGTATTCGTATTCGGTAATTGCAAGTTTAGTTCCAGGGTAATACTTATTTATCATATTTTTTATCCTCGGTATAAGAGCAATAGGACAATCATTTATTTCACATATCCAGCTATCTTCTACATAATCATTATCCCATAAAGACCTTGGGGCCTGAACACGTGCATAAGCAGTTTCAGAAACACTTCCCTGATTAAAAACAATTCTTTTTCCATTGCCACGCGCTTCTGGATACCAGTGAATATCAAGGACATCAAGTAACCTTTTCCCTTCTTTTTCTGATGCTTTTTTCATCCTGTCAAGGTAATATGCTAAAAACCAACCATATTCCCAGGAGGTTTGAACAAAATCAGGCGCATTCTGAAAAGTTTTAAAGCCATTATATCCATAAGATACAGGACCAAAAACCTCTGCATATTCATCAATATCTTTTATCGCTTTTGCTGCCTGTATTGATTTTTCAATATATTCTTCTGCAAGTGGCTTATTTCCATGTATCCTCGGATGAGTTGATGACCACAAATCAGGTTCATTATCCAGAGCATAACCCTTCACACCTGTTTCTGTATTGGCTTTGCCATATTTTGCAACTAAAAAATTCACCTCTTCATCTAAATAAACAAAATCATCATTTTTTTCAGGTTCTAAAGAAAATGGAGTATTTTTTTTAAAAATAACTTTTGCCCATCTTTCAGATGGTGCTGTTTCCTGTTCTGTTACCGGTCCTTTTTTATCCTTAGCAACATAACCAGTCAGAGGTAAAGTTATAAGTGAATAAGCATTTAAAGATAATGATTTTTCATGAAATATGGTTAGTAATTTTCCTGTTTCTTCTTTATCTTTTACAACTGCCCCTGAATTATCTAAAAGATAATTATCGCTATAATGTTGCCAATCAGAACCAGCGTTTGATGCATTATTTTCCCAGTTATAACCTGTCATTCTATTTCCCCCTAAACGCCTTGCTGTTATTTTAACATCAAATGGAATATCCTGATTTACTCCATAAATATATGGGGAAATTTTTTGAATGCCCTTTTCAGTATCAATATTTATATTTAGAGAATAGGAAAGTGATAAAACTAAAACAAAAATAAAAATCATAAAAAATTTTTTCATAAAATCACCTTTTATTCATATGTTTTATTTAATAATATCATAAATATCTTAAAAAGTCGTTATAAAATATTTTAAAAAAATATAATAAAAATAATGAACTAATAAATATTAAAGTGAAATATGCATAAATACTTGTTTTTGCAAAAAAAGTTTTGTAAAATAGGATAAATTAAAATTTAAAAGGAGAAAAAATTATGGAAAAGTGGGAATGCACGGTTTGTGGTTATATTTATGATCCTGAAAAAGGTGATCCTGCTAATGGAATTGCACCAGGCACAAAATTTGAAGATATAGAAAGCACATGGGTATGCCCTGAATGCGGCGCACCGAAATCAGATTTCAAAAAAGTTTAATAAAGTGAAAAAATTTATTAAAATAATTTTGTTTTTAATATTTTTAGGTATTGTTATTTATATCCTAAAATTTTCTCCACTTTCATATTATTTTTTTACAGATGAAGGAAGAATTATTTTACAGGAAAAATTTCAATATTATACACAGAAAATAGGCATCTGGGGTATTTTTGTTTTTATCGGATTTTATGCATTGAGTATTATGCTTTTTGTTCCAGCAAGCGTATTTACATCAATAGGTGGGGTTGTTTTTGGAAACTGGCTCGGGTTTCTAATAAACTATATCAGTGCTTTAATAGGAGGAGTATTATCATTTTTAATCGCAAGATATCTTTTACGTGATTTTGCAGCAAAAATTTTGCAACATAAGCATTTTAAAAAATTTGATGATAAAATAGCAGAGCGCGGATTTTCAATCATTCTTTATATGCGACTTATGTTTGTTCCTTTTACTTATTTAAGTTTTGCTGCAGGGGTATCGCAGATAAATTTTAAATCATTTTTTTTAGGAACCGTATTTGGTGTGGGCCCTGGAATTTTAGTTATTACATTTTTAGCATCTGCAGTTAAACAATTAATTTTAATATATAAAAGTCCTTTAGACCTTTTAAGGCCTGATATTATTTTACCAGTTGCTTTATTTATTTTTTCGTTTTTTATTCCCCCGCTAATTAAACACTATAAAGAAAAATTTTATATCTCAAATGAATTAGAAAAGGAAATAGAAGAAGATGTAAAATGATAAAATTAGTCAATCTTACCAAAAAATATGGTAATTTGCTTGCTGTGAATAATTTGAATTTAGAAATAAAAAAGGGAGAAATTTTTGGATTTTTAGGACCGAATGGCGCCGGTAAAACTACAACAATTAAAATGATATGCGGACTTGTTTCCATCACAAAAGGAGAAGTTTATATAGATGGCATAAATTTAGAAAAGAAACCAATTGAGTATAAAAAAAAATTTGCTTATATACCTGATAAACCATTTATTTTTGAAAAATTACGCGGGATAGAATACCTTGAATTTATTGCTAATTTATATGACGTTAATAAAAATAAATTTAAAGAATTGTTTGATAAATATGTAAAACTATTTGAAATGGAAAATTATTTAAATGATTTCATAGAAAGTTATTCGCATGGAATGAGCCAGAAACTACTTATCATAGATTCTCTGATACACTCGCCAGATGTTTTTATTTTAGATGAACCCATGGTTGGACTTGACCCCAGATCAATAAGATTATTAAAAGAAGAGTTTAAAAGATTGGCAGAAAATGGAACTACAATTTTCATGTCAACGCATTCCATTGATATAGCCGAAGATGTATGCACTACAGTTGGCATAATTGATAAGGGACAGATCATTGAAATAGGGAGTTTAAAAGAAATAAAAGAAAAAAATAAAAGCGAAAAATTAGAGGAAATCTTTTTTAAATTAACAGAAGAAAATGAATAAATTAAATTTACTTTTAAATTTTTATTTTTTACAGATAAAAAATAATATTTCAGTTTTAAATAGGGAAAAAATAATAAAAACAACACTTTTTTTATTATTTGCAGGTTTTTTCTTTCCTGTTATTTATTATCTTTTTCTTTTTATCTTTAAACATTTTTATACTGCCCAGATAATAGGACCGCTTCTTATACGGAAATTGCTTTCCACCTTTTATATGACTTTCAGTGTTATGATAATTTTATCTTCTATGGTTGCTGCAATACCTGTTCTTTATTTCAGCAGGGAAATGGATTTCTTGTTTTCCTGTCCTGTAAAAACCGAAACGATTTTTATAATAAAATATTTTAAAATTATAGTTGATTCCTGCTGGATGATTTTATTAATGGTTATTCCTATCTTTGCGGCATATTCAAAAGTTTTAAAAATAGATATATATCAATATCTTTTTATTTTTATTTCACATATTCCATTTTTTATTGTATGTGTTTCCATGGGTATTTTTTTAATATTATTTTTAATAAAATATTTTCCAGGGCAGGGTATAAGAAATTTTGTTATAGCAATTTATGGCTTTTTTCTTGTTGCTTTTTTAATTTATTTCAGGATGTTGGAACCGGAAAAATTAACAGGTGCTGATTTTAATCAAATTATGGAACTTGTCAGAAATTTAAAAGCACCTGATAATTTTTTCTTTCCGCATTCGCATTTGATGAAGATTGTTAACAATGTAACTTATAGTGGAATTTTTTCCGGCATTTTACCTTTTTTTATATTCACGTTCATAAGTATTATTTTATTTATCGCTGTTATTTATGTGGCAAAGATATGGTATTTTGAAGGGTTCAGTAAAAAAGTAATTTTTAATAAAGAAAAAAAATTAAAAAGTGTTTTTATTTTTAAAAAAACTAATGAATTTATAACAATGCTTAAAAAAGATATCAAATACTTAATAAGAGACACAACTCAGTGGATACAACTTGTATTTCTTTTTGGAATTATTTTTCTATATCTTTTTAATATTTATAAATTACCAGCAGATGTTTTTAATTTAAAAGAGGTTATTTATTTTTTAAATATAGGATTTATAGGGCTTGTTTTGTCAGCAGTTGGTGCGCGTTTAATTTTACCTATCATAAGCATGGAAGGCAGGAGTTTCTGGATTATAAAAACTATGCCAGTTTCTATTAAAAAATATGTTTTTTATAAAGTAATAATTTATACTGTTTTTATTATTATAACAGGATTGATAATTTCTATTTTATCTTTAAATTTATTAAAAACGCATAAATTGATTAATTTTATAACTATTTTTTCAACAATTCTAATTACTTTCGTCGTAGCGGGTTGTGGTATAGGATTAGGAGCTGTTTTTGCTGATTTTAAAATAAAAAATCCGGAAGATTTAATTACAGGTATTGCAGGGCTTTTTTATATGTTTATAACTTTTTTATTTATTGCTTTTCTTTTATATTTAGAAGCAGGTTTTGTAAAAGATTATTATCTGTCCAGAATATTAAAATTTAAAGAATTTCATATTGAAAAATATTTTTTTAATTTTATAATTATAGTCATTATTGCATTTTTAATGGTTGGTTTTTCAGTCTGGGCTGGTATAAAAAAATTAGAAAAACTTGAGGTTTAAATGGATATAAAAAACAAATTCATTTTAGAATCTGCACATATTACAGAAGTTTATGGGCCAGTGCAGGCTTTAAAAAATTATCTAATAAAAAGAACAGATAATTTTATTTTTATCGGGCATCCATTTTCTTATACAAAAATAAAAAACTCCATTGCTGAAAAATTTTTAAAAGGAGAAAAAATAAAAGAATATAAAACACATAAAAGATCCAATGCACAGTTTTTTCAATGGATAAAGGATTTTTTTTATAATGTTTTTTTTATCTTAAATTTAAAAGAAAAAATTGATATTTTTATTGGTATTGATAATTTAAATGCTTTAACTGGAATTATCGGTAAAAAAATTAGAAAAATTGAAAGAGTTATCTACTATGTAATTGACCATACCCCAAAAAGATTTAAAAATCCTTTTTTTAATTTTTTATATGAATATGCTGATAAAGTTGCTTGTGAGAAAAGTGATGAAATCTGGGCTTTATCAAAAAGAATAGCAGATGTAAAAAAAGAAAAATTTAAAATTAGTGAAAAAAAAATAAAAATAGTCCCTGTTGGAGTTGAACTAAGCAAAGTTGATAAATATACCCTGGATGAAAAATTAAAAAGTAAATCAATTGTTTTTGTAAGTTATTTAGATGAAACAAAAGGATGTCAGTTAATGATAGATGCCATGGCTGAGATAATACAAGAATGTAAAGAGGTAAAATTGTTGATAATAGGCACAGGACCTTATGAAGAAAAATTAAAAGAACAGGTAAAAAATTTAAAATTAGAAAATTATGTTAAATTTTTAGGGACTATGGATCATGATAACTTATTTAAATTTATACCGCATCATAGAATAGGGATTGCTTCATATATGGATGATCCGAATAGTTATACTTACTATGCTGATCCGACAAAACCAAAAGAATATTTTGCCTGTGGCTTGCCTGTTGTGATAACTGATATACCATGGATAGCAGAAGAAATAAAAAAAAGACCCATGGGTGTTGTTTGTAAATATAATAAGGAAGAACTGGTAAATGCATGTGTAAAATTATTAAAAGACGATGAATTTTATAAAATATGTCTTAAAAACGCTGAAGAATTTTCAAAAGAATTATTGTGGGATAGGATTTATGATGAGGCGTTTGGAAAGGAGATAAAATGAAAATTTTTGGATTATTTAAAGAGAATAAAGTTATTTTGATTAACCTGATGCTTGTTATACTTGTTTTTGGGTTTTTTATTTTTAAAATTCATAAAAGCAAAGATAAAAATTTATTGGATTTCAGGGTTTATTATTATGCTTATAAAGCGTATGAGCAGGGACTTAATCCATACAATTTAGAGAACTTAAAAAAGATCTCAAATAATGAGGTTCAACTTATCTATGTTTATCCACCATTTATTTTGAATTTTTTTAAGATATTTACATATTTTGATTTTTATCGGGCGTTTGATATATATCTGTTAATAAAATTTTTATTATTTATTTTTTTATATGTTTTATGGTTGAATTATTTTTTAAAAAAAGAATCTTCAATAATTTTTTTATTTTTTGTTCTTCTATCTTTTAAAAACGCAATATTTGCAGATTTTGCAACTGGCAATGTTTCAATTTTTGAACAGTTTTTTCTATGGATGGGGTTTTATTATTTTTTAGAAAAAAAATATAAATCGTTTGTATTTTTTATTTTATGTGCATCAATATTTAAAATTACACCGATATTTTTTTTAGTGCTTTTATTTTTTATTGATGAAAAAAATAGATATAAATATTTTTTTTCAGGGATAATAATTTTATTTACAATACTAGCGCTGTCATATTTTTTTCAAACTGAACTTTTTAAAAACTATATAAAAAATGTTTTATCAATAGATGAAAGAGGAGATATAAACTCATCTCTATTACCTCTGTTAAAAGATTTTTTTGAAATGGTGGGAAGGAAATTAAAAAATGATGTTTTTAATAATCTGGCGTATATTTTTTATTTTATCTTTGCTGGCATTATTTTATTTATGAGTTTTAATGCTGGCAAAAAAATGCAAACTTTAAAAACAAAAATAGAATATGATACAAATAAAATAATTTTATTTTTATCTATTGTTGTATATGCAGTTATTTCGCCACGATTTAAAGAATACTCTTATATTATAATGCTGGTTCCGGCATTTTTTATTATTTTAAGAATTGATATTAATTTGACAAAGTATTTACTGCTATTTATTTTTATTTTAATAAAAGATGCTTTTATTCCTGATATTAATATAATTTATAGAAAATATTTATGGCCATATTACTTATATATATTATCATGTATTACTTTTGGACTTTATATTTATTTTATAAATAAACTAATAAAAACAAGGTGGCAAAATGAAAATTCTATATCTAAATCATAATTTATATGGTGAAGGGACTTTTTTTCGTGCTTTTAATTTTGCAAGAGAACTTGCAAAACGCGGGCATGATTTAACCTTAATTACTGTTTCTAAGAAGAATAAATTTAAAAGTGAAGGAAAATTTATAGAAGGCGTCCGAGTAATAGAAACTCCGAATTTTTTAACTTTAGACGGCGGTGGCTGGGGCCCTGCTGATATTTTTTCAAGGTTAAAAATAGTCAAGAAAGAAAAATTTGATATAATCCATGGATTTGACCATAAACCCAATGTATATTTCCCTTTATTGATAGGTAGATTAATACATAAGGGAACTATTTTATTTTCTGATTGGGCTGACTGGTGGGGCAAAGGCGGAATAAATTCAATGGGCAGGATAAAGCCCGAGACAATAATAGAACAATTTTTAGAAGAAGACATAAGAAAAAGGGTGGATGGGGTAACGGTTATCTCTCGTGCTTTAGAAAGAAGGGCTATTGATTTAAAAATTCCTTTAGAAAAAATTTTTTATTTGCCAATTGTTAGCCCAATTGACAAAATTAAACCATTATCAAAAGTAGAAATAGAAGCAATAAAAGAAAAATTAAATATTGAAAAAAATAAAAAAATTATGATGTTTATTGGTATGGGACAAATAGATTTAGGTATTTTAATTGAAGCATTTGAAATTATTAAACAAAGATTAACAAATGCTATGTTTATAATTGTTGGACCACTTGAAAAAAAATATACTATCAAAGTATTGAATAATAAATTTAATAAAGATTTAGTAATTACTGGCAAAGTAGATTACGAAAAAGTAATTTTATATGCTTCTATTGCAGACGTTTATTTAATGCCGTTATCAAATAATCCAGCAAATACTGGTAGGAATCCAACAAAAATAGGAGATTATCTTGCAGGTGGCAAACCAATTATAGCAAATCCAGTCGGCGATATAAAGGACTGGATAGAAAAATATGAATGCGGGCTTTTAGCAAATTATGATGCAGAAGATATGGCAGAATGTATTTTAAAAGTTTTTAATGATGAGAAATTAGTAGAAAGATTAGGTAAAAACGCACGATATGTTGCTGAAAATATTTTAAGTTGGGAAAAAGTCACAGATGAACTTGAAAAAATTTATAAAAATTTTATAAAAAATAATTGACAAAAATAAAATTTTTTATTATATTTTTTATTAAATATAAGGGTAAAATGACCGACTAATTAACAGCAGGATGAAAATCCTGAAGCAAACTT
>DYJU01000054.1 GCA_020722985.1 Candidatus Methylomirabilis sp. | reverse complement strand
AAGGGAATTAAATTTTTATTGCATTAGAATTTTAATATTGCTATAATATTTTTTCAAATTTATAATAACTTTTATTTCACAAATTAAGCCTGAGGATTTTAAATAATCGGAGGTAAAAATGGAAAAACGCGCATTTGGAATTTGTTTCGGCGCATCTACCATAAGTGCAGTTGAGATTAAAAAGGATGATAAAGGGATTTCCATACAGAGAATTATAAGAAAACATCACGAAGGCAATCCAAAAGTAGAATTTGAAAATGTAATTAAAGAATTAAATACAGAGAATTATCCGGTTTTAATTACAGGCAGAAAATTGAGGGAATTTGTAAAGGGCTCTTCTATTTCTGAACCAGAAGCAACTGAATATGCACTGGAATATATTGCCAGGGGAGAAAAATATGATACTTTAGTTTCTGCGGGTGGCGAAACATTTATGGTTTATAAACTTAATTTTAATCATAAAATTATAGATGTGACAACCGGTAATAAATGCGCATCCGGGACTGGCGAATTTTTTTTACAGCAGATAAAAAGAATGAATCTCGATATTGAAACAGCAGTAAAATATGCAGAAAAGGGCGAACCATATGCCGTTTCTGGCAGGTGTTCTGTTTTCTGTAAATCTGACTGCACACATGCACTGAATAAAGGAGAACCTATAGCGAATGTAACAGCTGGACTCTGTCAGATGATAGCCGGGAAAATTATAGAACTTGTTTCAAAGTTTTCTTATAATAATGTCCTTGTTATTGGCGGCACTTCATTAAATACTGCTGTTATTAAATATTTAAAACAAAAAATTAAAAATGTTTATGTTCCAAAAGAAGCTCCATATTTTGAAGCATTAGGCGCTGCTATATGTGCTTTAGAAAAAGGTAAACCGATAAACAGGGATGACCTTTTTTATAAAGGAAAGGCAAGTTTTACATTTTTAGAGCCGCTAAAAAATTTTGTTCATTTAGTAAAGTTTAATTCTTTAGAATACGATTATCCAAAAGAAGGAGATAAATGTATAATAGGACTTGATGTTGGGTCAACAACCACAAAAGCAGTTTTAATGCGTATAAGTGATAATAAATTTTTAGCATCTATTTACCTCAGGACAAATGGTAATCCTGTTGAGGCATCAAGGGAATGTTACAAAAGCATTTTAACTCAGTTAAAAGGGGTCAATGTAAATATTGTTGGTATTGGAGTTACAGGTTCTGGAAGACATATAGCAGGGCTTTATTCTTTAACCGAGGGAATAATAAATGAGATAATAGCGCATGCGGCAGCATCAGCATATTTTGATCCAGAAGTTGATACCATATTTGAAATAGGTGGACAGGATGCTAAATATACTCATCTTATAAATTCTGTAGCATCTGACTATGCTATGAATGAAGCATGTTCAGCAGGTACAGGTTCATTTTTAGAAGAATCCGCTTATGAATCGTTTGGTATAAAGACCGAGGATATTGCAGAATTTGCGTTAAGAGGAGATAAACCACCGAATTTTAATGACCAGTGTGCAGCTTTTATTTCATCGGATATAAAAAATGCAATACATGAAGGTATATCACGAGAAAATATATTAGCAGGATTGGTTTACTCAATATGTTTTAATTATATAAATAGGGTAAAAGGACACAGGCAGGTTGGTGATAAAATTTTTATGCAAGGGGGGGTATGTTATAATAAGGCAATTCCGCTTGCAATGGCAGCGATACTTAAAAAACCGATAATTGTTCCTCCAGAACCCGGATTGATGGGAGCATTTGGAGTTGCTTTAGAACTTAAAAAAAGAATAGAACTCGGTTTGATACATGAAAGACAATTTAATCTCAAACAACTGATAGAGAGACAGGTTATTCATGAAAAACCATTTGTCTGTGCGGGTGGAAAAGAAAAATGTGATTTAAAATGTGCAATCAACAGAGTAAAAATTGAAAATAAAATATATGCTTTTGGTGGGGCATGTAACAGGTATTATAATTTGCATTACAATATAGATGTTGATGCTGATGAATATGATTATGTTAAGAGACGTAATTATTTAATGTATGAAAAATATTCGCCATCTCATCATTTGCAGGAAAAGGCAATAACCATCGGATTAAATAAAAGTCTTTTAACACACAACCTTTTTCCTTTATATTATAATTTTTTTACAAATTTAGGTTGCAGAATAATAGTGCCAGATAAACCTAATGAAAATGCATTAAATAGACAGACAACATCATTTTGTTATCCAGCACAACTTGCAATAATGCTTTTTGATAATCTAATTGAAAAAAATCCAGATTATTATTTTATGCCTCAGGTAAGGGAACTTTATGTGCCCGGTGGTAATTTAAAGCCGGACTTTTGTGCAACCTGTATTTTCAGTCAGGGAGAAGCCTTCTGGATGGCAGCTTTATATAAAGAAAAAAATTTAAAGAAAAAAATAATTGATCCGCTTTTGAATTTCAGGGAAGGTTACGAAAAAGAAGAAAAAACTTTTATTGAAGTTGCAAAAAAACTTGGTTTTTTAGAAAAAAAAGCAAAAATTGCATTTAAAAAAGCTGTTGAAGTTCAGAAAGAATTTGAAAAAGAATGTAAAGAAATAGGAAGAAAAGCAATAGAAAAATTAAGTGAAAAAGAAGATGCTTTTGCATTTGTACTTTTTGGTAGACCGCATAATGCATTTACTGATGATGTTAATAAAGGAATACCGAGGAAAGTAACAACACGTGGATATATGATAATTCCGTATGAAATGATTGAGTTTGAAGATGAAAAACTCATAGAACCGTTTAATTCAAGTATGCACTGGGAAATAGGACAAAAACTTTTAAAAGCAGCGCAGGTTATAAAAAGAAATAAAAAATTATTTGTTATTTATATAACAAATTTTTTATGTGCAATTGATTCATTTTTAGTCCCGCATGTTAGAAGAATTATGGGAACAAAACCATCCTTAACTTTAGAACTTGATGGACATACTGCAGATGCTGGCATAAATACACGAATAGATGCTTTTATAGATGTAATTAAAAATTACATTCAGGTTCAGAAAAAAGTAGAACAGAAAAAAGAAGAAAGTTTTAAACCGTCAAAAGTAATTGCTAAAGATGGTGAATTTTATTTTGTTGATTCAAAAGGGAACGAAATTCCTTTTACGGATCCATCGGTTACTGTAATTTTGCCTTCTATGGGTGATCTGGGAAACAGGGCACTGGCTGCTGCTTTTCAAAAGGTAGGAATAAATGCCTACCCCTTGCCTATTGCTGATAGTGAAGTTAGGCGTTTAGGCAGAGGTGTTTTGACAGGAAAAGAATGCATACCACTTGTTGTATGTCTTGGGTCCTGGCTTAAATATTTAGAATATTATAGAAAAAAAGGAGAAAAGGTAGCGCTTTTTATACCAAAGGCACATGGTTATTGCAGGTTAGGACAGTATTATGTAACCGCTGAAATGATTGTTAAAGAAAAAAAATTAGAAGATACAACGCCATTTTATTTTGCTCAGGAAGTCGGGTATACTGGTTTGGGGACAAATTTTTCTTTAGCGGCATGGAAAGCAATAGTTATATCAGATATTTTTGATGATATAAGAAACGCCTTATATACACTTGCAGTTGATGTTCATACAGCCCTCGGTATTCTATATAATGAATATACCGAGATTTTAGGTATTATTTCTGGAAAGGTAAAAAGAAACCTGTATAAAAAATTAGAAGAGTCAGCAGAAAGATTAAGTAAAATAAAATTAAAAGCACGATTTGAGGATACACCGATGATATCCATAAATGGCGAGATTTTTGTTCGTAGGGATTCGTGGTGTAATAATGGGATAGCAAAGATGATCGCATCGCATGGATTTATTGCAAGGCATGCGACCATTCACGAGTGGTTATTTTATAACAATTATTTAATAAAAAGAGGAATATTTAAACCAGATCATAAACTGAAAGACTGGATAGAATTTTATATATCTGATGCTGTTCAATTACATATAGAAAGAAAAATTAAAAAGATTATGATAACATCAGGACTTTACGATCCGGAAGTTATTAATGTTTCAGAGTTTGATAAATACTCCGAGCATCTTATACCAAGCAGGTTAACAGGAGAACCTGTATTAAGTACAGGAAAAATTTTAAAAGATAGTTTTGATAAATACGCAGGATTTATAAATATAGGTCCTTTTGGGTGTATGATAACAAGGTATACAGAAGCAGTTGCGTCCTGCCATTTAGAAATGAAGGATAAAAAAGAAGCATACAAAATGGCAGGGAAAAGATATAACTCGAGTAAACTTGATGAAAATGAAAAGATACCTTTTTTAACCATAGAAGTTGATGGAAATCCCTACCCACAACTTTTACTTGCAAAATTTGAAAGTTTTTGCCTGCAGGCAGAAAGAATCGCACAAAAGCAAGGGAAAAAAATAGTTTCTAAAATAAAGGATGAAGAATTTGAATTGCATACTATAAAGGTTGATGATTTTTTTAAGGAAAAAGAATTTGTGAAATAATTTGTAATTTGTTGTTAATTATTTGAATTTTTAAAATAAGAATTAGTAATAGTTTTGTTTTCAGGAGGTAATTTTATAAAAGATCTGTAATTTATAAAAAACTTTTAAAGGGAGTCAGTGCAAGGGAATAAAAAAAAAGGAAAGATGGGAAATAAAGATAATAGAAGTTTGATAAAGCAATCTGGTAGTTGAAAGAGGAATAAAACAAGGCAATCGGTAATAAAAGTAAGATTAGTTGTTAACCCGTATATTTCTTAGAAAGACGCATAGGGATGGGCGTCTATACCTTAATTCTTTTCAGCGTGTTTAGCGTTTTGAAAAGTCCATACAATATTATACATTAACGGGATATAAAAAATTCTTGCACATTTTATAATTTTATGATATATATATAATGTTTTTAGGAAGTACTAAAGGCAAAAGACGATGAAGAATGCTAACGAAGTGGGGCAAAAACCCCACTTTTTATATTCTTATACGGAGAAAAAATGAATAATTCAGATAAAATAAAAGAAAAAAAAGATAAAGTTAAAGAAACAATTGAGCCTATTATCAAAGACTGCTTTTTTGAACTCGTAGATGTAGAAATAAATAAAAACAGGTATTTAAGAGTTATCATTGATAAAAGAGAAGGAAAAGTCAGCATTGATGATTGCACATTGTTAAGTCAAAAAATTTTAGAAATAGATAAACTTGATGAAATAATGGAAGGAAATTTTACACTTGAAGTCTCATCGCCGGGCATAGATAGACCGCTTATAAAAAAAGACGATTTTAAAAGGTTTAAAGGTAATAAAGTAAAAATACTTACAAAAAATAGCATAGAAAATAAAAATATTTTTATTGGAATGCTTGAAAATACAGATGACAGAGAGATAACTTTGAGATGCGATAAGAGAGAATTAAAAATTGCATTTGATAATATAAAAAAAGCAAATTTAGAAGTGGATTTATTTCAATAAATGGAGAAGAAAAATGTCGGATGAAATTATCAATATGATGAAACAGATAGAAAAGGTAAAAAATTTAGATGAGCAGGAATTGATAAGAGCATTTGAACGCGGTATTATATCTGCAACAAAAAAAGTTTATGGAGTAAAACCAATTATAAGGGTTGAGTATAGAGAAGGAGAAATAAAATTTTTCTGGAAAAAAAAAGTGGTGGAGAACGTTTCAAATGAATATACGGAAATAAGTTTAGACGAAGCCAGACAGATAAAAAGCGATATTCAGATTGGAGAAGACATAGAAACAATTTTTTATCCAAAAGAATTTGGCAGGATAGCAGCACAAACAACAAAACAGGTTTTAACACAGAAGATAAAAGAAGTGGAAAAAGAACAGATATTTAAAGATTTTAAGGAAAAAGAAGGAGAGATAATTACAGGGGTTGTTCATACAATAGAAAAAGATAATCTAATAATTGATTTTGGACTTGCCGAAGGTATTTTAAGAAAAAAAGAGCAGGTCCGGACGGAAAAATTTGGGATTGGAGATAATTTTCGGGCTTTAGTTTTAAAAGTTTTTAAAAGTAAAGATGGTGCAAAACTTGAACTTACAAGAACTCACCCTGATTTTATAAAAAAAATTTTTGCAATGGAGGTTACGGAAATTGATCAGGGTATAGTTGAAATAAAATATGTTGCAAGAGAACCAGGAATTAAAACAAAAGTCGTTGTTGCATCAAAGGATAAACAGATAGACCCTGTTGGAGCATGCATAGGGATAAAAGGAAGTAGAATACAGACAATAATAAAAGAATTACAGGGCGAAAGAGTTGATGTGGTTTTATATAGCGATGATATAGTTAAATATTTAGAAAGCGCAATTGCTCCAATACGGATAAAAAAAATATATGTTGATAATGAGCATAGATATGCAATTTTAGGCGTTCCCGATGAACAGTTTTCACAGGTTATAGGAAAAGGTGGTATAAATATGCGTCTTGTTGCAAAAATAACTAAATGGAAAGTATCTGTCTTACGCGAAAGTGAGTTTACGGATGAAAAAATTGCTGAAATGATGGAAAAGTTTAATGAACAGTTATTTTATGATTTATTTAAATTAAGCGAAATATTAAATATAAAAATTTTAAAAGAACTTAAGAAAAATGGGATAAAAAATTTAAAGGATTTTATAGCGGCAAGAAATGAAGAATTGGCACAAATTATAAATACAGATGAAAATAAAATAAAAGAATTAAAGGATAAAACTATACAAATAATTGAAAAAGGAAGTAAAACCAAAAATGAGGATTCATGAAGCAGCCAAATATCTTAACATAGATAGCAAAGAGTTGATTAAAATATTAGCCACAAAAGGTATAATTGTAAAAAGCCATATGAGCACAGTCCCTGAATCTATTGTCGAAGAAATAGAAAAAGAAATAAAAAATAGGAATTCTCAAAAAATACCAGAAGAAGAACAATTAAAAGAAAAAAAGAGTGAAGTATCAATAAAAGAAGAGATTTCTTTAGAAGAAACAAAAGTTAAAAAAGAAATAATAGAGGTAACTAAAAATATAACTGTTTCGGAATTCGCTAACAAATTGGATATAAAACCTACGGAACTTATAAAAAAACTGATGTCGCTCGGTGTTATTGCTTCTATAAATCAGAATTTAGGAGAAGAGGAAATAGGAATAATTGCATCTGAATATGGTAAAGAAATAAAATTTAAAGATTTATATGGTGATGATTTATTTAAAGAAGAAGAAAAAGTAGAAGAAACAGAATCAAGAGCGCCTATAGTAACAATTATGGGGCATGTTGACCACGGTAAAACTTCACTGTTAGACGCTATTAGAAAATCAAATCTTGTTGATAAAGAAGCCGGAGGAATAACACAGAAAATAGGAGCATATGAGGTTCAGACACAAAGGGGAAAAATAATATTTATTGATACTCCTGGGCATGAGGCATTTACCGCAATGCGGGCAAGGGGTGCAAAAGTAACAGATATTGTTGTTTTGATAGTTGCTGCAGATGATGGAGTTATGCCACAGACTGTAGAAGCAATAGACCATGCAAAAGCAGCAAATGTCCCAATAATAGTTGCAATAAATAAGATAGATAAAGAAGGAGCACAACCTGAGAGGGTAAAGCAGGAACTCACTAAGCATAATCTCATTTCAGAAGAGTGGGGCGGAAAAACTCAGTTTGCTTTAATATCAGCAAAAAAAAAGATAGGTATAGATGAACTATTAGAAAAAATTCTGTTGGAAGCTGAAATGTTAGAATTAAAGACCAATACAAAAGTAAAAGCATCAGGAACTATAGTTGAAGGTAGATTGGATAAAGGTCGCGGACCGGTAGGCACAGTTTTAATACAAAAAGGAGTATTAAAAGTTGGGGACCCATTTATTACAAATATGACTTTTGGAAAGGTAAAAGCTTTAATTGATGATAAAGGACATAGGATAAAAGAAGCAGTTGCTGTAAAACCAATTGAAGTTTTAGGATTTGAAGAAGTTCCCCAGGCAGGCGATAAATTCAGGGTATTGGATTCTGAAAAAGAAGTAAAACAAATTGCTTTAAAAAGAATTACAGATAAAAAAAGGTTTATAGAAGAAAAGAAAAAGAAAAAAATAACACTGGAAGATTTACATAAAAAAATTCAGTCGAGCGTAGAAAAAAAGTTATCTTTAATAATAAAAGCAGATACAATAGGTTCTGCAGAAGCATTATATGAATCGATTATGAAATTATCATCAGAGAGCGACATTAAAGTTGAAATTATTCATAAAGACGTGGGAGATATAACTGAAAGCGATGTGCTTTTAGCGGATGCCTCAAATGCGATTATCATAGGTTTTTTTGTGTCTGTTATTCCAGCAGCAGCAGAGATTGCTAAAGAAGAAGGGGTTGAAATAAAAATATATCATATAATTTATGATGTTGTAAATTCTATTAAAGCAGCATTAGAAGGACTATTAGAACCTGAATATGAACAGATAAAAATAGGTGAGGCGGTTGTAAGGCAGGTATTTAAAGTATTAAGTGAAAATAAAACAATTGCTGGTTGTTATATGCAGAATGGTAAAACATATAATGATTCTTTAGCTGCTGTTTTTCGTAATGGGTATGAGATTTTGAGAGGAAAAATTACTTCATTAAAAAGATTTAAAGATAATGCAAAAGAAGTAAAGGAAGGATTTGAATTTGGATTGGTTGTTGACAAATATAATGATGTTAAAGAAAATGATAAGATAGTATTTTTGGAAGAAGTTCAAAAAGTAAAAAAATTATGAAAACTGGAATATTACTTGTTGAATTATATTTATCACAGAGTGGCTCTTTAAAAGAAAAAAGATTTATAATACAAAAAATAAAAGATAAATTAAGAGATAAATTCAATATTTCTATTGCAGAAGTTGATTTTCAGGATAAATGGCAAAGAAGCGTTATAGGAGTTTCCTGTATATCAAATGAAGAAAAAATTATAAATAGTACATTTGATAAAATAATTAATTTTTTTAAAATGTCAAAAGATGGCTATGAAGTGATAAGAAAACAGATTGAAATAATTTAAAGGGTATTTTATATATTATGAATAGTATAAGAAAACAGAGAGTAGAGAGTCAATTAAGAAAAGAAATAAGTTTTATAATTATGGAAGATTTAAAAGATCCGCGTGTAAAGTTCGTGAGTGTAACACATGCAAGTTTAACAAATGATTTAAGGGTGGCGTATATTTATGTTAGCATCATGGGAAATGAAGCGGAAAAAAAAGAAGTGATGAAAGGTTTAGAAAGTGCCTGCGGATTTATAAGAAAAGAAATAGGAGAAAGGATAAGGTTGCGTTATACACCAGAGTTAAAGTTTAAAATTGATGATTCCTATGATGTGCAGATGCGAATAGAACAAATTTTAAAAATAATAAAGGATGAACATAAATGACTGGTAGTGAGATAGAACAAATTAAAAAATTAATAATTCAATCAAAAAAAATATTAATACTCACTCATATCAATCCCGATGGAGATGGAATAGGATCCGGGCTTGCGCTTATGAATTATCTTACAAAGCAAAAAAAGAAAGTTTTTTTTATTAATAGAGATCCTTTGCCTAAAATATATAAGTTTTTGCCAGGAAGTTCAAAAGTTAAAAATTCAGAAAAAATCAATGATGATTTTGATCTTGCCATAATCCTTGAATGTCCTGAACTGGAAAGAACTGGAAATATCATTGACTTTAAAAAACAGGTGAAATATACAATTAATATTGATCACCATATAGGAAATACAATGTATGCGGATTTAAATGTGGTTGACCCCAAAGCAGCGGCTGTTGGAATACAGATATATAAAATGATGAAAGGATTTGGATGCCATATAGATAGGGACATAGCAACCTGCATTTACACATCTATAATAATTGATACCGGGTCTTTTAGGTATTCCAATACAACCCCGGAGGTTCATTTAATCACCGCAGAACTTATAAAAGCAGGAGCAGATCCAGAATATATAGCATCAGAAGTTTATGCTACAACTAAAAATAGTACAGACCTTTTTGGAAAAATGCTTTCAAGGTTGAAGATAGTTAAAAATGTAGGGTGGAGTGTAATTACTTTAAATATGTTGAGAAAAAGCGGGGCAGATGAAAGCGATACAGATAATTTTATAAATTCAATACGATCAATAAAAGAAGTGGAAATTGCAGTTTTGTTTAAAGAATATGGAAAAAATAAAACAAAAGCGAGTTTAAGGTCAAAAAATGGCTATGATGTAAATAAAATAGCAAGGATATTTGGTGGTGGCGGCCATAAACATGCAGCTGGCTGTTTGATAGATTTACCTTTAAAAAAAACTGAAAATAAAATAATTTCTGAAATTTTTAAATATTATAAAAATAAAATAAAATGAGTATATTAAAAAAAAAAGTGTTTTAACCATAGGGATATTTGACGGAGTCCATGTCGGACACCAGAAAATAATAAAAGAAGTTGTAAAAATTGCAAAAAATAAAAATTTAAAATCAATAATTTTGACCTTTAAAACAATCCCGCGAAGAAAAAAAACAAAAGAATTTATAAAAGATTTAAAAACCAGAATAGAATTAATAAAGCAAATAGGTGTTGATTCGGTTAAAGTTTTGAATTTAAAAAAAGTGTCGTGCTTATCACCAGAAAAATTTTTAAAAGACATTTTGATTAAAAAATTCAATATGAAATATCTGGTTTTAGGTAAAGATTTTAGATTTGGTCAAGGTGCACGAGGGAATATTAAGTTTTTAAAAGAAAATTCAAAAAGATGTGGTTTTGTTTTAAAAGTTATAAGAGATGTAAAGTTTTGCGGAAAGAGAATAAGTAGTACTTTGATAAGAAAATATTTAAAGTTGGGCAAAATTAAAGAAGTTGAAAAAATGCTTGGCAGAAAATATTTTATAAAAGGAAAAGTTATTCATGGTAAGCATATAGGATTTGAATTCCCAACTGCAAATATAAAAATTGATTATGAAAATATACCAGCACAGGGAGTATGGATTGTCGAAGTAGAATATAACGAAAGAAAATTTAAAGGAATTGCAAATATTGGAGTGGCTCCAACGTTGAAAAATGAGAAAAAACCATTGATTGAAGTTTATATCCTTAATTTTGATGAAAAGATTTACAACAAAACTTTAAAAATTATTTTTTTAAAAAAAATACGGAATGAAAAAAAATTTAAAAATAAAAAGGATTTGACAGAACAGGTAAAAAATGATATAAAAATTGCAAGAAAATTTTTTAAAGGAGGGGCTTATGGAAATAAAAGCAGTTGTAGATGAATTTGTAGAAGTGGTAAAAAAAGATGCTGTAACAATTTTGATTTGTTCTTTAATTGGAATTGTTGTAACCGGTATTTCGCTTGGAATTCTTGGTTATGTTGCTATGACCGGGGTTGGACTCGTTTTTTTAAAATTAAAAAGAGATGAAAAACCGGATTATAAAGATGTTTTTGCATATATAAATAAATTTTTATATTTATTTTTATTAGCATTGATTACAGGTATATTGACAGCGATCGGTTTAATTTTATTGGTAATACCTGGTTTAATTATTATAACGCTTTTTGTTTATTCTCCATTTTATCTTGCGTATGAAGAAAAGGGCATTATAGAATCAATGAAGTTAAGTTATAAAACAGTAATTAATAATAATTTACTTGCTCATTTTTTGCTTGTGATAATTCTTCTGGCAATAAATTTTATAGTTGTCAGCCTTGGCTTCATTGGAACTATAATAACTTATCCATTATTTGTTGGAATTATAGTTTTATTATTTGAAAAGATAAAACAAACAGCATAAGAGTTTATATTAATAAATCAACCACTAAAAACCAATCTGTAAAAATTAATGTATTGATAGAAATCTCTTTGAAGGCGTAATTCTCAGGGAACAGAAAGAAGAGAGTAAAAGTGAAAATAAGAATAATATGAAACTTACGAATCTGGCAGTTTTGAAGCAGCAGGAAAACAAATCTAAAAGGTATCAAGTGATAAAATCAAGATTGCTTCGTCAACCTCATATATCCTTATTTTTCTTTTTACGCTTATCTTTCGGCTTCCTAAGAATGGCCACCACAGTGTTTTCTTACCAGAGCATAACTTTTAACCTGTCCGACGGCATCTAAACGTATTTCAAAAAATATGTAGGGGCAATTCATGAATTGCCCCTACAAAAATCAAAAATATTTTGAAATTAATAATCCATCTTGTTATCATTATTGTTCAGAGATTTTTTCATACGCGTCTTGTTTTTTTTCGCAAGATAAAGTTTGTGTCTACAAAAGGTTTTTAACTGCGAGATTGCTTCATCAGCCTTATATACCCTTTTTCCCCCTTCCTAACTTTTTTTTCGGATTCCTAAGAATGACATCGTCAAGTGTTTCCTTGCCAGTATCTCAACTTCTAAAAGTTTGCTT
>DYJU01000053.1 GCA_020722985.1 Candidatus Methylomirabilis sp. | reverse complement strand
AGGGCATTATTCGCCTGACTTCGCAATGACAAAATGAAAAAATTTATTTATAGACCAATTTTGTTCTACCAACGGTTAAACTATTACGAATAATTTGGCTTTTCCAGTAACTAAACTATTATTTTTATGTTATACAAACAAATCAAAATTAATTTTTACGTAAAAATCAATTTTACATTAAATTTACATTTTAAATTTACCAAAAAAAAGCAAAATAAAATTCATTATACGAAAATGTTTTTTATATTAAAAAATTGTTGACAAATTATAAATAATAAGTATAATAAAAAAATGTTATGAGCTGATAATTGACAAAAAAAATAACATAGTTGTCGGCGCCTACTTTTCTTAGATATACCCCCTTATATCATTTGCCATGAAAATGGCTCACGCCTTAAATATGGCGCCGACATTTTTTATAAAAATATTTTTATAACTCAAAAGATTTATGTTTCTGTGTATCTATAAATTTTTAAATCTTTAAAATACTACTTTCATGGCTATTTATGTGTAGTGGTAAAAAGGAGCAACGAATTATCATTTTCTCCTAAAAATATTCATTATATATATAATATTTTATTTTTCATTTACATAAATAAATTTTTCTTGACCAAAATTTTATATTATTATAAAATTATGCAAATTTTTTATGGAGAAATAATTTGGAAAATAAAAAAACTCCGTTATATAATTTGCATCTTAAATTAAATGCTGAAATGATAGAATTTGCTGGCTATAATATGCCAGTTCATTATGGGAGTATTTTACAGGAAGCAAAACATACAAGGGAAAAGGTTTCTATTTTTGACATATTTCATATGGGAGAATTTTATATAAAAGAAAATCCTGAAAATTCATCTCTTGACAGAGCCATAACAGTTCCAGTTGTTAAAATGAAAGAAAAAACATGTAAATACGGATTTCTTTTAAACGATCAGGGAGGAATATTAGATGACCTTATTGTCTATAGGTTAAAATATGATGAATGGATGATAGTTGTAAATGCTTCAAATGAAAAAAGAGATGAAGAAGTTATACGTAAAAGAATTTCCGGTCAGACTTTTTTTGAAAATATTTCAGAAAAGACAATGAAAATTGATGTTCAGGGACCACTTTCCAGGGAAATAGTAAAAAAAATAGCAGGTGAAAAAATTGATAATCTAAAATATTATACTTTTGATAATTTTGATTTTTTTGGTGGAAATTATATAATAAGCAGAACAGGTTATACAGGGGAGTTAGGTTATGAGATATATATTGATTCAAAAAAATCAGAAGAACTATGGAACCTTTTATTAAGTTTTCCTGAGGTAAAACCTGCTGGCTTAGGAGCAAGGGATGTCTTACGTCTTGAAATGGGTTATCCTTTATATGGCGAAGAATTAACAGAAGATGTAACACCAATTGATGCTGGAATGGAAAGGTTTTTAGATTTTGAAAAAGATTTTTCGGGGAAAAACGCAATTTTAGATTATAAGTCAAAAAAATTGTTATGTGGTTTTGTAGTTGAAAGTAGAAGAACAATGCGGCATAATAGCAAAGTATTTGTTAACGATAAAGAAATAGGTTATGTAACAAGTGGAGTTTTTACGCCTCATTTAAATTGTGGAATTGGAATGGCTTATGTTTTAAAGGAATATGTAAAAGAAAATGCTGAAATATTCTTAGGTAATGAAATGAAAGAAGTAAAAGGCAAAATAGTAAAACCTCCATTTATAAAAAATACATCATTAAAAAAATAATATTAAAAGTTCTATGAAAGAAAATAAAAAAATAAAAAAGAGGAAAATAATTTTTATGAAACAATTGTATAATCGCTTATAAGGAAAATGGATTTTTTAAATATAGATTTATTAAGTCCCCCTTTGATTTTAATTGATTATAGTAAGTTGGGCTTTTATAATTCGGTTTAACAAAAACAAGGTAAATATATTAATGTCTGGTAAAGGTTTGTAAACAAAAGTAATTATAGGTTAATTGGTCTTTATAATATTTTTTACTATAAAAAAGTTATTTAATAAAATACCCAAAAGTTTTTAATATCCCTATTAAAAATTAAGGAGGATAAAATGAATGTCAGGCAGGGTTATTTTTATACAAAAGAACATGAATGGGCAAAAATAGAAGGAAAAATTGCAAAAGTTGGTATAACTGATTATGCACAACATAAATTGGGAGATTTAACCTATGTGGAACTTCCTCAAATTGGTAAAGTTATAAAACAGGGAGAAGTATTAAACGGTTTGGAATCTGTAAAAGCAGCATCTGATGTTTATTCTCCGCTATCAGGCAAAGTAATAAAAGTGAATAATGCACTGGAAAATGATCCCGGGCTAATTAATAAATCACCTTATGATGATGGATGGATTGCCGAGATAGAAATTCAAAACGAAGAGGAAACAAAAAATTTAATGAGTGCTGATGAATATTTAAATTTATTAGGACAGAGCAAATAAAGATGTCAGGATTTATCCCGCATACAGAAGAAGAAATCATTCAGATGTTAAATGTAATAGGTGTAAATAAAATAGAAGATTTATTTTTAGATATACCAGAAAATTTAAAAACTAAAAATTTTAATATACCAGATGGCTTGGATGAAATAGAATTAGAAAAAAAAGTAAAAAATTTAGCAAAAAAAAACAGGTCAGATATTATTAATTTTGCTGGCGGTGGATATTATGATCATTTTATTCCGGCAGCAGTTGATGTTATAAGTTCACGTTCAGAATTTTATACCGCATACACTCCCTATCAACCAGAAGCATCTCAGGGAACCTTACAGGCAATATTTGAATACCAGACAATGATAACAGGACTGACAGGCCTTGATTATTCAAATGCTTCTCTTTATGATGGAGGAACTGCGCTTTATGAGGCAATTGCAATTACCGTAAGAACTAACAATCGTAGCAAAGTAATTATTGATAAAGGAGTTAATCCTTTATTTAGAAAAATTGTAAAAACCTATTCAATAAATTTACCTTTAAAAATTATTGAGGTTGATTTAAAAGATGTTTATACTGATAGAGAAAAAATTAAAGAGTTACTGGATGATGAAACAGCCGCCCTGGTTGTTCAGAATCCTAATTTTTTTGGTATTGTAGAAGATTTTGAAGATTTATTTATTTTTGCAAAACAAAAAAATATTTCAGCAATTTTAGTTTTTTATCCTGTATCCCTCGGGATTTTAAAAACCCCGGGCGAGATGAAAGCGGATATTGCAGTTGCCGAAGGACAATCCCTGGGACTTCCACTTTGCTTTGGTGGGCCTTATTTAGGTATAATTGCTGTAGACAAAAAATATTTAAGAAAAATGCCAGGCAGGATAGTGGGTGAAACAATAGATAAAGAAGGTAGAAAAGCATATGTTTTAACTTTGCAGGCAAGAGAGCAGCATATAAGAAGAGAAAAAGCAACATCAAATATATGTTCAAATCAGGCACTATGTGCATTAAGGGCTGTTGTTTTTCTTTCTCTTTATGGGAAAAATGGCTTCAGGGAACTTGCTTTAAAGAATTTTGAAAATGCTGAATATTTAAAAGAAAAGTTTTCCGATATTAAAAATCTTAAAATAAAACAGGGGCAGACCTTCAACGAATTTACCATAGAAATAAAAGAAGATGCTTTTAACATTGTTAAAGAACTAATAAGAAAAGGATTTTTTGGAGGTTTACCTGCTGGACTTTTTTTTGAAGATAAAAAAAATTATTTAATAATTTCTGTAACTGAAAAACGCACAAAAGATGAAATAGATACTTTTTATAAAATTTTAAAAGAAATTTTAAAAGGATAATTATGAAAACAATTTTTGAAAATAGCATAAAAGGAAGAAAAGGTGTCATATCAGGTGAAGTAAATAATGATTTGATAAAAAAGATAGATGAAAAATTTTTAAGAAAAGAAGAACTTTCATTACCAGAAGTTTCAGAATTAGATGTCATAAGACATTATATAAATCTTTCCAAACTTAATTTTTCAGTTGATACTGAGTTTTATCCCTTAGGTTCATGCACAATGAAATATAACCCCAAAGTATGTGAAAAATTAGCAAGCAGGGAAGAATTTTTAAATTTACATCCATTTTTAAGTTATATAGATGAGGATTCGGTTCAGGGAGTTTTAGAGATAATATATGAAATATCCAGATTGCTCTGTGAAATTACAGGGATGAAAAAAATTACAACTCAACCATATGCGGGAGCACACGGTGAATTAACGGGTGTTTTATTGATGGCTGCTTATCATAAAGCAAAAGGAAATAATAAAAAATATATAATAATTCCTGATTCTGCACATGGAACAAATCCTGCCTCTGCTGCGATGGGTGGTTATTCCATAATTTCAATTCCAGTTGATAAAGATGGTAATATGGATGTAAATATATTAAAAGAAAAGATAAATGAAGAAGTAGCAGGAATTATGATGACAGTTCCAAGCACCTTAGGGCTTTTTGAAAAAAATATAAAAGAAATAATTGAATTGGCTCATAAGTATGATGCCCTTATGTATTATGACGGTGCTAATTTGAATGCTATTTTAGGTAAGTTAAAGCCAGGAGAAATAGGATTTGATATAATACATATAAATTTACACAAAACATTTTCTACTCCGCATGGTGGTGGTGGACCAGGTTCTGGTGTTGTCGGTGTATCAGGAAAAATAATGGATTTTTTACCAGTCCCTGAAGTTATAAAAGAAAACGAAAAATTTAAATTAAATTTTAATATAAAAAATTCTATAGGTTCGGTTGCTTCTTTTTACGGCAATTTTCAGGTTTTATTAAAGGCATTTATTTATATAATTTTACTCGGGAAAAAAGGTTTAATTAAAGTTTCAGAAGTTGCAGTTTTAAATGCAAATTATATTTTAGCAAAAATTAAAAGTTATTATGATGTGCCATATAATAGAATTTGTATGCATGAATTTGTTTTATCAGCAAGAAAACAGTTAAAAAATGGAGTTCATGCTATAGATATTGCAAAATACCTTATTGATAATAAAATTCATCCACCAACAGTATATTTCCCACTTGTTGTAGAAGAAGCAATTATGATAGAGCCAACTGAAACGGAAAGCAAACAAACACTTGACGAATTTATAGATATTATGATAAAAATTGCAGAAATTTCAGAAAAAGAGCCAGAAAAAATAAAACAGGCACCGTTAAAAACACCAATTTTAAGAGTTGATGAAGCTAAAGCAGCAAGGGAGTTAAAATTAAAATGCGATATTTAAAGGACTGGCGGTTAATTCCGCTTCAAAAACTTTCAGGCGTTGAAAATATGGCAACAGATGAGTTTATGATTTATTATTATGAAAAGTATAAAGTTCCGGTTTTAAGGTTATATACATGGGAGTCCCCTTCTATCTCTGTTGGAAAATATCAGAATGTAATGAATGATATAAATATTGAAATATGTTCAGAAGAAGATGTTTATCTTGTAAGAAGGATAACAGGAGGAGGAGCTATTTTACATAATAATGAACTTACCTATTCCTTTGTATGTTCTGAAAAAGATTTGAAAGTTAATAAATTATCATTTAAAGAAATTTTTGAAAGAATAAATGAATTTTTACTTGAATTTTATAGATCTTTTAATTTAAAACCTGATTTTGCAAAAAATGTTTTTAAACAAAAAAAGTTAGGAAGTCGTTCTCCTTTCTGTTTTGCCGATAATGAAGAATATGACATAGTGATTAAAAATAAAAAAATAGGCGGAAACGCACAGTTCAGGAAAAGAAATATAATTTTTCAGCATGGTTCAATTCCTTTTGATATAAGTGAAGAAAAAATTAAAAAGTACTTTTGTAGTAAAATTAATTTTGACAATTTTACCTGCCTTAATAAACTCTTAAAAAGAGAAGTTGATTTAAAAGAAGCTGAAAAACATTTTATAAAAGCATTTAAAAGGATTTTAAAAGCGAATTTAAAAGAAGAAAATATAACATCCACAGAAAAAGATAAAATTGAAAAATTTATATTAAAAAAATATGGTTCGGATGAGTGGAATTTAAAAGGGGAGTTAAGTGAAAGAAGTTAGGGCTATCTGGTTAAACAAAAAAATTGATTTTAAAAGTTTAAATAAAGTTCAAAGAATTTTAAATACATTAAATATAAATACAGTATGTGAAAGTGCAAGATGTCCCAATATTTCTGAATGTTTTTTAAGAAATACAGCAACTTTTATGATATTGGGAGATATATGCACAAGGCAATGTAAATTTTGTAATGTAAAAAAAGGAATCCCCAGAACAATAGAAAAAGACGAAAGTGAAAGAGTTTTAGAAGCAGTAAAACTATTAAATTTAAAATATGTTGTTATAACATCTGTAACACGCGATGATATTTTAGATGGTGGCGCATTTTTATTTGCTGATTGTATTAAAAAAATAAAAGAGTATAATAATGAAATAAAGGTTGAAGTATTAGTTCCTGATTTTAAAGGGGATATAAATGCTATTTTAAAAGTATTGAAAGAAAAACCAGATGTTTTTGGTCATAATATTGAAACTATTCCAGAGTTATATTATATAAGAAAAGGGGCAAATTATAAAAGAAGTTTAGAAGTTCTTTCATTTGCAAAACAACATAATTTTAAGACAAAATCAGCTATTTTACTCGGATTAGGAGAAAAAAAAGAACAGGTATTAAAAGTTTTTGAAGATCTAAGAAAAGCAGGATGTGATTTTTTGAGTTTGGGACAATATTTACAACCAGGAAGAGAATTATTGCCAGTAAAGGAATACATAACACCAGAAATTTTTGAGTTTTATAAAAATAAAGCATATGAAATGGGTTTTTTACATGTAGAAAGTGGTCCTTATGTAAGAAGTTCATATATGGCTGAAAGATATTTGCAGGATCTGAAAGTTTGAGATTTAAAAATTTTAAAATTTAAAAGAAATTTAAAGGAAAAAAATGAAATACCGTAAAATAGGTAAGACAGATATAGAAGTATCAGAGATATCGCTTGGTTGCTGGACCTTAGGCGGTTTAAACTGGGTAAATGGTGTTCCGAACGGCTGGGCAGATGTTGATGAAAAAGAAGTAAAAGAAGCAATTGATTACGCAATTGATATGGGGGTTAATCATTTTGATAATGCTGATGTTTATGGAAATGGAAGAGCAGAAAGATTGCTTGCAAAAGTTCTTGGTAATAAAAATAAAAAGGTTGTTATTTCAAGTAAAGTTGGTTGGTTTTCTGGAACAGCAGAGCATGCTTACGAGCCAGCACATATCAGGCATCAATGTGAACAGTCATTGATAAATTTAAAAAGAGATTATATAGATATTTACTATTTCCATCATGGCGATTTTGGTGAAAATGATAAATATTTAGATGATGCATTGTCAGTTTTTCAAAAATTAAAAAAAGAAGGGAAAATAAAAGCGATCGGCTTATCCGCATATTCAAAAGAAGATTTTTTAAGATTAACACCAAAAATAAAACCTGATTGCATACAGAGCTGGGTAAATATTTTAGATGACCAGTTTATTGAAACAGATTCGCCAGTTTATAATTTAATGAAAAAATATAACATAACTTTTGTTGCGTTTTCGCCACTTGCCCAGGGGATATTGTTGGGAAAATATTCTTCTAAAAATCCGCCAGTTTTTCAGCCAGGAGACCACAGGCAAAACGATAAGAGATTTACAAAAGAAGAATTAGAAAAAATAGAGCCAAAAATTGAAAAATTGAAACAAAAATTTGGTAGCGATATAAAAGATTTAGCAAGAGTTGCATTACAATATATACTTTTTTCTGATGTTGTAAGCTGCGTAATTCCAGGGTTTAGAAATAAAAAACAGGTTGAAATAAATTTAAGCGGTTTAAATACGCCACTGAAAAAAGAAGAAATAAAAATAATAAAAGAAATTTTTAAATGAAAAAATTATGTATGATTTAATTGTTATAGGATCAGGACCAGCGGGGTATAATGCAGCATTAATTGCAGCCAGGGAAAAATTAAAAGTTGTAATTTTTGAGGAAAATTTAAATAATTTAGGTGGGGTTTGTTTAAATGAAGGCTGCATTCCTTTAAAAGGATTTCTTTATTATTCAAAATATGAAAAAAATTGTAAAAAAATAAAACAAAATGTTTTAAATAAAATAAAAATTTTAAGAGAAGGATTAAAATCACGTATTTTGAATTCTGGTATTGAAATAATAAATGCGTCTGCAAAAATAAAATCTAAAAATGAAATATCAGCAGGGGATAAAATTTATAAAACAAAAAATATAATAATTGCAGTCGGATCTGTTGCTAAAAAATTTTTTAACTATGAAAATATTTTAACTTCTGAAAAAATTTCAAATATTGATAATGATTTTAAAAAGATTCTTATTATTGGTGCCGGTCCTACAGGATTGGAATATGCGAGTTTTTTTAATAATCTGGGAAAAGATGTAACAATTGTTGAAATATTTCCTTTTATTTTGCCATGGATTGATAAAGAAACAATAAATTATTATATAAGGGAATTAAACAAAAAAAGAATTAAACTGTTTCTGGAAACCAGGATAGAAGAAATTACAACAGGAAATGAGGTCTCAATAATAAAAAGCAATGAAAAAATAAAAGAGAAATTTGATATTATTATAGAAACTACTGGAAGAAAACCGGCAACTTCTAAAATTGGTTTAGAAAATTCAGGAGTTAAAATTGATGAAAAAGGGTTTATTAAAGTAAATGAAAATTTTCAAACCAATATTGAAAATATTTTTGCAATAGGAGATTGCATAAATACGCCAATGCTTGCATATACAGCATCTAAAGAGGCTGAAATTGTTATGCAATATATTTTAACAGGTAAAACAGGGACTTTAGATTATAATAAAATACCTTATATTGTTTTTTCAACACCCCAGATTGGTAAAACGGGAGATATCAATATTGATGTAGATATAAAAATTTTAAAATATTTTTTTAAGGCAAATGGAAAAGCATTTATAGAAGGAAAAGAAACAGGATTTATTAAATTGTTTATTGATGAAAAAAATAATGTTATAAATGGTGGTTTAATTATTGGTGATGAAATTGCAGAGTTGTTAAATGAATTAACAATAATAATTGATAATAAAATACCAATAGGAAAAATAAAAGAATCTGTATTTTTACATCCATCTTATTCTGAAATAATTTTAGATGCATTAAACTATGGAATTTGAAAAAGGTAAGTTGCCAGAGTTTATCTGCGATTCAATGTTTGGTAAACTCGCAAAATGGTTAAGGATGATAGGCTATTTTGTAATTTATATAAAAGGGACAGAACGAAAAAATTTTTTAAATAACATAGATTTATTTAGAGAAAAAATATTTATAACCAAAGATAAAAAAATTAAAAATGAAAATATAAAAATTTTTTATCTGGATGAAATTTATGTTGAAAAGCAATTTAAAATTATAGTAAAGGAATTTAGTTTAAATTTTAATAATGCTTTTACAATATGCATGGAATGTAACGAAATGCTTTTAAAAAAAGATAAAGAATCAAATAAAGAGAAAATACCAGCATTTGTATATAAAAATTTTGATGAATTTTATGAATGTAAAAAATGCAATAGAATTTACTGGAAAGGTTCACATTTTCAGGCAATGCAGGAAAAATTAAAAGCAATTTATTTATAATAAAACAAAGGGATAGTAATTGATAAATATTTAAAAAAATAATAATGAATTACATTGAATTATATAAATCTTCAGAATTAAAAAAGAGAATAAAAAAAATGATGAATTTATTAGAATCCTGTGAGATTTGTCCTAATAGATGCAGAGTAAACAGAATCAAAAATGAAGAAGGATTATGTAATACAGGGAGGTATTCTTATATATCAAGTTATAATCCACATTTTGGAGAAGAAACGCCACTCGTTGGCATATATGGATCAGGAACTATTTTTTTTACAAATTGTAATTTAAAATGTGTATACTGTCAGAATTATGATATATCTCAGGAAGGAAAAGGAAAAGAAATAACGCCAGAAAGATTGGCAGATATTATGATTTCATTGCAATCCAAGGGATGCCATAATATTAATTTAGTTTCTCCAACACATGTTATTGCTCAGATGCTTGAAGCATTACAATATGCAATTGAAAAAGGATTAAAAATTCCACTTGTTTATAATTCAAATGGCTATGACGATGTTAAAATATTAGAAATTTTAGAGGGAATAATAGATATTTATATGCCAGATTTTAAATATGGTGATGATAATTTTGCAGAAAAACATTCAGGGATAAAAAATTATTTTAATATTGCATGTAAAGCGATAAAAGAGATGCAAAGGCAGGTTGGAGATTTAAGTTTAGAAAAAGGAATTGCAAAAAAAGGCTTGATAATAAGACATCTTGTTCTACCTAAATATAATGTATCAATACAGGCCGGAATATATGGCATATAAATATCCCGAATTAAATAGAACTATACATATAGATGAATATGAGAAAGTTATTGATTTTACTTTAAAATGTGGGTTAAAAAGGGTAATGAAAAATAATTAAATTATTTTTTTACAAGTCCTAATGCTTTCATCTTTTCTATCCATTCTTTTGCCAGTTTATAATCCGGTGCATATTCTAAGATTTTATTAAGTTCTTCAAAAGATTTATCGTATTGTTTTAATCTAAAATAACTTGCGCTTAAATTGAATCGTGTTTCAGGACTTTCTGGTTTTATTTCAAGTGCTTTTTTATACATATCCATGGATTTTTCATATTCTTCTTTTGCAAAGTAAATGTTGGCAAGATTATTTATTGCATTGGTAAATTTGGGATTTAAAGTAAGAACTTTTTTATATTCTGTTATTGCTTTATCATAAAGATTATTATTCATATACACGTTTCCAACATTGTAATGTGCTTCTATAAAATTTGGAAACATTTTTAAGCCTTCGTTATAATAAAAAATTGCTTTATCAATAAGTTGTAAAGAATTATAAGCATTACCGGTATAAAGGACGAGTTCAATTTTATCTGTTCCGCGTGGAAAAGAAGATAATGCTTTTTCAAAATTTTGTTTTGCCTGTTCATATTTGTCTGAAGCAAAAAGTGTCTGCCCTGTTTTTATGCAGATGTTGGCTAAAAAAGATTTTAATTGAATTGTAGAAAAAATAAAAATTAAAAGAATAATAAATACCGAAATAAAAGTATTATTAAATTTTAAACTTAATGAAAAATTTTTTTTATTCTCAAAAAGAGAAAAGATTGAAAAGAAAATCCAGAGTAATATAAAAGTAGGAACAACTCTCCAGGGGAAATTTAAAAAACCATTTATTAAAAAAGCAATGATAAGACCTGTAAGTCCCAAAAGAGTATTTTTATATAAAAGATTTTCTTCTCTTAACGCTTTTCTAAAAGAAAATACTAAAAGCGATATAAAAAGCCAGAGATAAATTCCCAACCCTGAAAATCCTGTTTCAGCAAGAGTTTGTAAAAAATCATTATGGGTATAAAGTTCAACATGCGGTGCAACTTTTTCAGCAAGTCTGGGAAAAGATTTTTCCCATATATCAAAAATTTTTTTCTGATAAAAAGAAGAATTAAGAGAAAAACCCCCAATACCGACTCCTAAGAGAGGGTTTTCTTTTGCCATATATAATGCCGATTCCCAGTAAAATAACCTTATGACAACAGAATCATTTTCTAAATTTAATCCCTGTATTATTCTATTTGTGATAGGATTTTTATTAACAGGATTTGGTAAAGAAAAAATTAAAATCAAAAAAACGACAAAAGTAATTATTGCAGTAAAGAAAAATTTATATTTTACAAAAAATTCTTTTCCATAAAAAAAACCAAACATAAAAAACATATAAATTAATGACCCTAAAAATCCAAGCCATGCCCCTCTGCCGTGAGATACAATTATTAACATTAACATAAAAGAAAGAAAGGTAAACAGAATAATTTTTATATTTTTTCTTATTGGCGATAAAATAAGTGCTATTGTAACCGGCATTAATAAACTGAACTGAGCAGCCATATAATCCGGATTGCCCATTGTTGAATATACCCTTCCTTCACCAAATGAGACCCATTTTATAAAATCAATACCAAAATATTGTAAGACGCCATATAAAACAACAATAAAATGTGAGGTAAATATAAAAAATAATAATTTTATAATATCCCTGCGCTGAAAAGAATTAGTAATTATAAAATAAAGAATAGCATTAAATAGAATTAATTTTAAAAATTGCCAGTGTATTAAAAAGGAATATTTATTTATAATTAAACTTTTAAAAAATGATAAAGAAAAAATAAAAAGTAAAACAATAACTGGCAAAGAAAAGTTTGTATAATAAATAATTTTTTTAGAAGTTAAAGTTTTAAAAATAAAAATACTGAAAGCAATAAAGGAAAAAACATAAAAATTTATACTTTTGGGCATTTCAAAACTTTCATGGGCAGACAAAAAAAATGAAAGTGGCACAATAAACAGTATGGAAAATATTGTTAAATATAAAATTTTATCAAGATATCTTTGTAGCATTTTATAAAATACTCCTTTTAAATTGTAACAGTTTAGCCACTGGTAGAATAAAATTAGTCTATAAATAAATTTTT
>DYJU01000052.1:821-12786 GCA_020722985.1 Candidatus Methylomirabilis sp. | reverse complement strand
TGTAATGCACAATACCATTCACGAGTTCGCTGGTCAAGATCTTTCCAGTCAATATAGGTCCTTGCAAATTCGCTTTTAATATGATTAATGAACACTTCAATCCTGTTAATTTTCAAAGCAATCTCATAAGTCCCTATTGTTAAAATTAATCCGAAATTAATTAAAATCAAATACTTGAAAAATCTTTTTTTAATTTTTCTAATAAAATAAAATAAAAAAAATAGAATAAAAATAGTCCACATAATTATTCCAGCTTTTGAAGCAAGTAAAAATATTGTAATTGAAAACATCAATACAATTACACTTACCTGCATTTTGCTAAACAAACCATTAATAGAAAACCCAATAAGAAATAACCCCCAAATTAATTTCATTGACAGATATGTTGGATGTTCAAAAAATGAGAAATGGCTGGAAAAGAACCAATAATTATGCAAGAATGCATACTCAAAAAAGGGTAATTCATTATTTGCTTTATTATACACAAAAATTACTATTCTAATAATTAATGTTATGATTACTAAAACTATTCCGATTATGAATGCTTTAAAAAGTGTTAAAGTATTTTTTGGTTTTATAAAGTCATAAAATGGAAAACCAATTACAGGTATTAATAAAAACATTAATCTCTCATCGATAAGTTTTATGTCTGCTTTCTGGATTAAAAGGCTCACAATTTGAATTAAAAAATACAATAGTAATGGGACTATCTTAAAAAAATATTTTATTAATCCATTGAAAAGATTTTTAAAGTCAAGGGTCCAGATTATTAAACATAAAAACAGAAATACCGTCAGTGGATATAGAGACCAGGATCTTGGGAATGAGATTAAAATTAAGGTAAAGAGAAAAAAATAAAAGGTTATTTTATAAATATTATTCTGAGAAATTTTTATAGACATTAAGGATTTTGTTAAAAATTATTTCACTACTAAACTTATTAACAACTGTAATTCGCCCATTAACACCAAGATATTTAGAAAATTTATTATCATTAAGCAAACACAGGATTGCATCTTTCAAAATTTTATAATTTTTAGGTTCAATTAATATTCCGTCATGCAAATGAGTTACAGCATCTGCAGCACCTGGTACTGAAGTAGTAATAACAGGTACTTCCATCGCCATTGCTTCCAATACTGAACGAGGGAAACCTTCGCGGTAAGTAGGTACCACAAATACATCAGTAAGATATAAAAGTTCTCTAACCTCAGATATTTCACCCAGATAAATGATTTTATTAACGGATAAATAACTTTTTAATGCTGTTATTGATATACTTGAAGGATTAGATTCATCAATCCATCCTGCAATTACAAATTTAATGTTATCATTGGAAGTTGAAATATCTTTGGCAGCTTTAAGAAATTCCTCAATCCCTTTTTCTTTAAGCAGCCTCCCTAAAAATGTAACTATCTTTTCTCCCTTAATTAAGTTTATATTTTTCTTAAGCTTATTAACAATTAACATATCAACGTTTTCTTTCGAAAACTTTTCCAAATTCAGCCCACTTCCAGGAATCAATACCAATTTATGTTTAATAAAAGGAAATTTTGAAAAGAATTTTAAATCTGTGTTATTTTGTACTATTATTTTATTTGCGATAAGAAAAGTAAATTGATATAGAATAATTGAAACTATTTTAAAAAAAAGAGATAATACAGACTTACTTGTAAATGCATACCCTAATCCTGTTATATGGTTAATTATCTTAATTTCTTTGACAGAACCTATAGCCAAATTAGTTATTACACATGGTTGCAATTTAAATGAATGAAACAGCGAAATATCATAAGATCTTCTTAATTGTCTAATTGTACGAATTGCTTTTAAAAAATAAATTAAATTCAAACTGTTTTTCTTAAGTGGATATGTCAATGTTTTTACGCCAGTATCATTTATCAATTTAGTATATTCATCTTCCGGTACGATTGCAAATGTTTCATAACCGTTGCTCTCAAGAAATTTAGCCAAAGGAACTCTATAATAAAGAAAATCTCTACCAAATTTTTCAATAAGTGCGACACGTATTAACCCTTTCATAAGGATTATTTTATACTTTTATAAATTTAATTCTGTATTGCTTCACATTTTTATTATCTATCTCATATATACGAGCTCTGAGAATGTATACTCCAGAAGTTAGATAATTACTTTCCAGAGGTATAATATAAAATCCTTTTTCATAGACGTTATGAATGTTTAAGGATGTTAATTGACCTGATAAAGAAATGACAGACAAATCAACTTCAGATTTAAAATTAATTTCTAGCAGCATATTTAAATGATCAGTTACTGGATTTGGAATTATATTTACAGGAACTGGACCTACTTTATATACAGAAATATAAAACTCTTTTAAAGTGGTCAACATTTTACTGTCTGTTACAGTAACTGTGAAATTATGTCTTCCAGCGTCAGTATCTTGTGGTAATCCTTCGAAAAATAAAGTATCATTTATTTGAAAAAATGATAACCAAGCAGGCGCCTCCGAAACATTATAAAAATGTTTATCTCCAAAATAAATATCACCATCAATTGTATTAATGAATGAAGATTGAATCTCTCCTGATTTAAAATTATTATTTGCTATCGCAATTAAAGGCTTATTGTTTAATTCGGAAGAATTAAGTATGAAAGAATAATCAATCTCATTCTTTGAAGAATCTTTAACAGTTATAATTATTTTAGATAAGTCCTCATTGAAAATAATTTTTCGAGCAATTTCTCTGGTTGGGAAACCACTCAACTGGTTTTCTTTTTCAAATTTTATCCATTCAGGTTTTTCTTTTATCGATATGTCATAATTATATTCAATCGTATCATATTTATAATAGTACATTATTCTTTCTTTTTTATTTACTAAAAATTGAGCATTGAATTCGACATCTGGTGTTACTGTATCAGCATAAAAAAATATAAAGGGACTATTTAACTCCACATATTCCGAAGGCAGACTTTCCTGCCCGTCCATAGAACAGGCGCTTACCCTGTAAAATGAATAAATCAATTTCCCCGGAACAAATTTGAGAAAAAAAGAAGTATCAGTCGTAGTAGCAATTAAGTTTGTTTCGCTTGGCGTAAATCCTTCCGATTCATTTGAAGCATATATTTTATAAAAATCTGGATCTTTACCTGAAAGATTTTTACGCCATGATAAACCAATTCCATCAAAAGATGGATTAATTTTTAAATCTACTGGTTGCATAACCCCATGAGGAATGAATGTCCAGGTTGGACTCCACTCTCCCCATGCACCTCGTGAATCTTTCGCTCTAACTCTCCAGTAATAGATTTCACCATCATTAAGCCATCCTGTTTCTTTAACTTTAAACATAGGCAAAATATTACCTGTATTAAAAGCAGAGACATATTGACTAAAATTGGGTGATAAAGGAAATTTCATGTCAGGTCTGTTAGATAAAAAAAATTCATAATCAGCTATTTCATCACCGTCAGGGTCTGTAGCTGGTTCCCAGATAAAACTAAAATAAAGACTATCAATATCATATTTATCTAGGGGGAATACAGGTACCAATGGCGGGAATGGAGGTCGATTTTCATAGCTTTCTTTCCATTTTATATCAACTTTTAAATTTCTAGTAGGATTTCCTCCTGAGTCACTGTAATTTACATCATTTTTTCCAAGTCGTAATGTAGGTAAAAATTTTTTGCTAATTTGAAAAGTATTTTTCAGGTAAATTGAATCTAACCCCATAAAAGATGCAGAATCAGTTTTATAAAAAACAAAGGTTAATACATATTTATATGTAAAAGGCATAACCTGTCTGTATTCAGACACTTTTAGATATTGCCTAAGATTTGTATCTATGTCAGTAATACCGGGGTCTTTTATTGAAGCAATTTTTATTCTTTCTGTATCAGAATCCACCAGGTTAAAAAAAATTTCAACCGAATCATTCTCATTCTCAATTAAAAATTTAGCTCCAAGTTGTAAATCATGTACTGGAAATGGAGAGTTATAACTTATTGTCGCTATTGAATATGCTGTTTCAGCAGTAAGACCGGAGAAATTATTGTTTTTAAAATAATTCAGGCCATATATAGAGTCAAAAATTTCTCTGGGATTATAATCATTAAAATCATTAGATAGTTCAAATGAGCCGTTAGCAATTACATTTTTCAGGAGTGATTCTGTCACATCTTTATATTCAAGCCAATCTTGATGGTAATAAATGGGAATATCCCAGGAAAAATAAATACTTTCAGAAGGACGTAGGCAATAATCAAAATTGGTGGAAAAAAGAGATGGATTAACACCCTTTAACTCATTCGAGAAATCATTATAATAAATTCTTGAAATATAGTCGTCTTGACTTTTAAGGTAAATAATGTTTTCACCAAAATGTTTTGTCCTTCTAATAATGTATTTATCTTTAAGAATATCATCATAACTGGCTATTGTATGATTATCGTATAATAAATAAAATATTCTAAAATCGGAATCGATTAAAAAACTTTTATTGCCTATAATTGTTTCTGATACTGTATGATGTGGCATTGGGTGGGGTTTTTCCAGAAGACCCAAAGCTAGTGAAAGAAGTCTGACATTATATGATGCCAGATCACATGAGCCGTATCCATAGATTGTTAGTAATTTAAGGCCATAGTATGAATCAATATTTGGAAGCATATAACTGAACCTGTTATTATAAATAAAATACATTAAAGACAGCACTGTATCAACTGCTGATTCTGCGCCTTTTACTGCCTCGGAGGCCATGGAAACAGGATCATACCAGTTACCTGTATTGTTAAAAATAAGACGTGGGGAGTATACTCTTAAAGAATCATTATTTTGAATTTTGATGAATTCCATTGGTTCAAAAACTCTTTCAGATTTACTTGTCCAGAGTTGAACATCATACTTCTTTGTAAAAGTATTAAATCCATCAAGAGTTCCATTCATTATAATAGTATCATGAAATTCGTTAGAATTGATAAAAATTGACTTACTTTTTGTAATTGTCTGACATAAAACGTTTTCATATAATAATATGATTATAAATACAAAAAGTAATTTTTTTTGCATTAATTTAAATATTTAATTCAAATAACATTTTTTATACCAGATTTCAAGAGCAAGAATATACCATATCATTTTTGCTCTTTTCTCGGGTGAAACTGGTACTCTGTTTTCCAATAATTTTTGTAAGGAATCTTTTTTTATGAATTGTGAGACAATTTTACTATTGCACAAATAATCATTTATAAGTTCTTTTAAGTCATTTTCAACCCACTTTTTAAGTGGTACTTCAAACCCTCTTTTTGGTTGGGAAATAATAATATTCGGTAAATATTTCTTTGCCAGAACCCTTAAAAAATATTTCGTAGTTATTCCATTGATTTTTAATTTATCATTCAATCCTGGGGCAAATTCAAGAATATCACGGCCTAGAAAAGGGGATCGTCCCTCCAATGAATTAAGCATTGTAGCTATATCCATTTTTACCAGAAGGTCATTAGGCAACATAAAATTAAAATCCAGAATCATTAATTTTTGTAGCCCGGTGAGACTAGTTTCATTAAGCAATTCAATTTCATTTCTTAACTCAGAAAAAAATATGCTATCACTTTCATGAAAAAATTCATTTTCATATCCTTCAAAAGAATCGACAGTTGATGACAAATAACATTTAAGAGAATCCTGGGAGGATAGGTGCAAAAGTCGGAAAATATAATTATATAATGATTGTTTATTTTTCGGAAAAGGCATAATCTGATTTACAGATTTTGAAATATGTTTTAATAATTTCCCTGATTTAAAAAAATCAATATAATGAAATGGCACATATCTTCTATAACCACCAAATAATTCATCAGCTCCATCTCCATTAAGTACAACTGTCAAGATTTTTTTTGCTTCTCTGCTAATATAATAAGAAGGAATAGCAGAACTATCTCCAAAAGGTTCCCCAAAGCCAGCTAAAATATTTTCCAGGTCATATTTGAGGTTTTCATAAGAAATATTTATAACAGTATGATCGGTGTTATATTTTTCAGAAACATGTTTTGCCAGATAAGATTCATCATAATTACCCTCAAGAGATATTGTAAATGTTTTAATTTTATTAAGATGGCGACTGGCAAATGCAGTTATAAGACCGCTATCTATGCCGCCGCTAAGGAATGCACCAACTTCGAGATCTGACGACAGTAAACGGGTTTTGACACTTTCATCCAGTAGAATTTCCATTCTTTCGGATGCCTCTTTAAGGTTCAAATCTTTGCTGTTTTTGTTTTTATAGAAATCAGTAATAGACCACCATTTATGCTTCTTTGTTTTTAAGTTATTTATATCTATTACCATATAAGATCCCGGTTCTAATTCAAAAATTTCACTGTAGGGTGTAGTATTGCCAATAAAACCAAACCTTAAAAATTGATAGATATTTTTATCGTTTATGTTGAATTTATCAAGCTTCGACAAGGCATTTAATTCGCTGGCAAATCCAAATTTCCCCTTATGATTAAAATAATATAGTGGTTTTTTACCTGCTCTATCTCTTGCAAGAATAAGAATTCCATTATTCTTGTCAAGGATCCCAAAAGCGAACATTCCATCAAGTTCATTTAAAAAATTAATTCCAAGTTTTTCGTACAGCACAAGTAAAGTTTCAGTATCAGAATTTGTATAACATTTTAGTGAAAATTTATTCCTGAGATAAAGATGATTATATATCTCACCATTGAATACAATTACCAGTTGGTTATGAATTAATGGCTGTTTGCCTTTTTCAAAGTCAAGAATACTTAATCTTGTATGCAATAGAGTGATGTTTTGAAAATGAAAAAATCCGTGATCATCAGGACCTCTGTGCTTAAGATAGTATAAGGAATTAATTAACAAATCTTTTTCAATGTTAACACCACCAAGAATGCCACACATAATTATTTTAAATTTGAATTAATTAAAGAAAGATACTTATTTGAAATACTTTCAAACGAATAATATTTACAGAATTTTTTATACCCATTTAAACCCATTCCCTTTGCCTTTTCAGGATTTTTATATAGAGTTAGAATTGCTTCTAACCAATCTTCCAAAGTTGTTGCAAGGAAACCATTAGCACCATGTTCAACAAGTTCACCATTAATGCCAACCGGGCTTGCAATTACAGGTATTTTGCATGCCATATATTGAATTATTTTAAAACCCGACTTACATCTTGACCATTGATCATTATCAAGTGGCATTATTCCAACATTAAATTGTTTAATGTTTTGAATCTCTGTTTCTTCATGCCAATCAATGATATTTATATTTTTCAGTTCGAATAATTTTTTAAATTTTTTGTCAAATCCAATAAGGTGTATTTTAATACTTTCATATTTTGTAATATTTTTAAAAACATCGATCAGGTTTATTAAGTATTTACTGGTTGAAGGAGAACCAATCCAGCCTACTATAAAATCATTTGTTATTTTTTCACTATTATTTGAGTCATATTTTTTAGAACTAACCGTTGTAGTAAGAATTTGGACACGATTATTAAACTTACTTGCATAGTTAAATAGTTCCCTATTACCAGTAAAAATAAAATTGGCATTATATATAACAGTTTCTATTTTATTCTTTAAGAAAATATTAAATACAGGATATAAATTTTTATACTTCAAATAAATACCATCATCATAATCTACAATATAATGTACTCCAGACTTTCTTAAAATTATTTCAAAAAATGGAGGCAAATATGGAAACAATTCATATTCAATTATTATTAAATCGTATTTTCTTATTGAAAATAAAAGAATAAATCTACTTATATAACCTTTCAAACCAGCAAGCAAATTTTTAACTCCACTATTATAATAAGATTTTAAAAAGCTTTGATTGAACAATGGCTGGATTTTGACAATAAATCCAACATTCTCTAGCAATGGTTTAAATTGGTAAAACCTGTATCTTGAACTCGGCCCTGAAGAGCAATATTTGGGCAACATTAATATTTTTTTCTTTTCAATATCATCCATTTTGTATACAAAATGTATCCATTGATTACATTAAAAACTTCCAAACAATTTTTTGCTTTAAAGAGAGTATAAATAATCCTTGTTAGAAATTCAGGGAAGTACGTTAAAACTATAACAATCAAATATTTACATTTATTGAAATGCTTTTTAACATATTTTAGTCTGCTTGAGAGTGAATAAAAAAGTCTGATATCTTTAATTTTTGAAGTAGTACCACAACCAGAGTGAATTATTGATACATCAGAGCAGAAATAAGAATTTAATCCATTATTAAAAAATCTTTTTGCAAGATCCATATCTTCGTAGTATACAAAAAAACGTTCATCAAAACCTCCAATACGTAAAAAATCAGATCTTCGCATTAACATGAAAGACCCCATAACCTGGTCAACTTCAGTTGATACTGAATGATTCCAATCATTCATTATTGTTGAAGGTTTAAATAATTTTGGGTATAATTTTGACAAACCTGTTATATCGTTTAATAAATATTTAATTTTTAAAAATCTAGAACAACTATAAACCAAGTTTCCGTTTTTATCAAATTGTTTAACACCAACTATGCCTATTTTAGGCTTTTCGATTAATATACTCAGAGCTTTTTCAATAACTCCAGGTTTTAATATTACATCTGGATTAAGAAAAAGAATAAATTCAGAATTCGATTCTTTAACTCCAATGTTACAAGCTTTAGCAAATCCAAAATTTCTTTTTAATTGTATTAGTAAACCATAATTTTTTTTATTTAATTGTGTTATTGAATTATCTTCCGAATTATTGTCAACAACAATAACGTTGTAATTAAAATTTATTGATGAATCAACTATTGATTCAAGACAATTTTTCAGGTGCTCACCTGAATTCCAGTTTATGATTATTATATCTAAACCAGGTAGATTTTTTAACATTTCACTTTGGAAAAACAAATAAAGACAATGAAGCTATATATAAACAACTGTAACCAGAAAGACATAAGTGAAAAATATTGGTCCTGAAAAAAAATCATAATAAGTGGGTAATAAGAAAATGCTGAAATGATTTTTAAGAAATTTCCAGATATTCTTGAAGTTAGATAAAGCCACGTATGAATTACACCAAGAAAAAAAACCATTAATAGAGTAATTAGGAATCCGAAATCCATAATATATTCATAAAATAAAGTATAAACATTAGTTGGATAAGGAACATATACATATTCGTGAACTATATCAACTGGAGGGATAGCGATCAATCCCATTTTAAATAAAATAGCATAAAAGAATCTTAGTGTATTTTTTCCATAAGTATATTCAAATTCAGAATTAAAGAATTTATCAAACGCCAGAACTGGTCCCTCCATATACGCAATAATGTGATGAAAACTTGATTTAAGATTTTCAGATAATGAATAAGTTATACTTCCACCTTTGTTTAAAATAATACCTAAACCAATAAAACCGATTAAAGATAAAAGAATAAACATTCTTACATCTTTAAATATTAAATTTCCTTTAAAAAATTGAATCAAAAGAATTGTAGTAAAATAAAATAATATATATGTTCGACCTGTAGATAAAATCAAAAGTACCAAAGAAACTATTATTGATATAATTAATCTTGCTTTCTGGCTTTTCTTAAGTTCATTAAATTTACTAAATGTTAAAAATCTGTAAAGACTATTGAAAAGACCAAAAACCAGAAAATATTTTAAAATACCATAATCAAGTCTTTTTACCGTAAGTTGATATCTTAAAGATATTAATACATTTTGAGATTCAACTTTAGATGCAATATTCATAGCTTCTTGAAAAAGCAAAAATAGACCCCCTATTGATATCAACAAAAAAATATCTTCAAATATTTTTGGGATTTTGGTGGGTTTAAAATTAATAAATTTGTCTCCTAAATTTCTTCTGTAAAAAATACAGTATAGACCCCCAGCACTAAACATAAGATTTGCAAGTAATAAAAGCAGAAGCGTTTTTGAATGCAATTCTTCAATACTAACCAAGTTAAATAATTTCAATAAAAAATATACAAACAATATTATAAACCAAATAAAAGTAAAAACAAATGGAGGATAAAAAATACTTTTAATAAAATAATTATTCATTAAAACTAAAAACAAGACAAGGAGTGTAATCAATAGAGAAAATATCATTAAATCAAAATTTTCTTGTATTGCAATTTTTTAAATAATTAGAAAAAACAAGTATATGAAGCCAATAACAAAGATAATTATTCAAAATAGAAAAACTTGTACTAATCCCTCCATTATTCATCAGTCAAGTTCATACATTTATAATTTACCGAATAATTTTAAGTATCAATTTGCGATCTTTAACATCAAGAACTCTTAGCCATACAAACCAGAAAAATAGTATTAAAAAAGCAACAATAAACGTAATTTGAACAGGTAGTCCCAGTTGATGGCCAAGAATCTTAAATATGTAATTTACAGCACCAAAAGCTATAAGCGAGACAATTAACCATAAAACTTCACGTGAATTTGCAAGATTTAGTTTAAGTTTATAAATTTTCAAAACACTTATAAATAACAATAGTGCATCCGCTGAAATACGCAGAGTCCATGCTATTGCAGCTCCATTAATTCCATAATTGTTGACCAAATAAATAACAATTCCTATATAAAATATCATTTCGATCAAATGAAATTTGGCTGGAATATCTGGCCTTCCCACTCCTTGAAGTAGAGCAAAAGGGAAATGTGCAACTGAGTTAATCAAAACACCTAGAGCTATTATTTTTAAAACTATCGAACTTTTTGAAGCAAAATCAGCTCCCAACCAAATATGAAGAATCTCATTCGAAAAAACTCCGATAATTATAGTGATTGGTCCCAATAATAAAAACACATATTTTAATGACTGAATGAATAAAAGCCTAACTCTTTCTATTTCTTTAATGGCATTTAAGGCGCTAAAGGCAGGAAAAAGAGTCATCGTTAAACTTGCAGGAATAATCAAGAGGCGAGTAACGGCTTCATAGGGGGCGGTATAATAAGTGACGGCTGTCATTGATATAATTGAACCAATCAAGAATCGATCAAAATATGCCAGGATTGGACTAACCAAACTTGAAACCATTACCCATCCTCCAAAAGAAAAAAGCTGACGGAAATTACTATAACTACCTGAATATTTTTTTAAGTGCGGGAAAAGTCTAATGCTTAAAATAAAATAAATAGCCAGAGCTAAAAATCTAGCTATAATTATCATCAATACAATAATCGGCAGATTAAATTTTAAAATTGCTCCAATAAGAGGGAGTAAAAAAGTCAGACAGTTGTTAGGAATTTTTACAGCATTAATCAAATCAAAACGCTGTGAAGCTTCAAGTACCCCACTGAATGAGCCGTTAACCAAAATAATAGGAACTGCAAAGGCAAGCAAATAAAATACAAATCTGGCTTCTTTCAAGAATTCCGGTGAAATTTTCAAAACATGATTAACTAAAACGGGTGTTATTCCAACCAGAATAATAGCTCCAAAAACACCAAATATTATTTGTATGGTAACAGCACTCCAGACTATCTTCGAAACATTTTCAACTTCATTTTTACTCAAAGCCTCTGCTACAAACTTAACTGTTGCCCGTCCAAGTCCAAGGTCGAAAACCATGAAGTAACTCAAAACAATCAATGCAATGGATAACAATCCGAATCTTTCGGTTCCAATACCACGTAAAATAAACGGGATACTAATAACGGCAACACCTATAGGTATAATTTGTCCAATTAAATTAAAGGTTGTATTCCTTGCTAATATCTTTTCATCTATTTTCAAATCATTTTTCATTAATGAGGATTGCTATAAAATTATAAATGTTATCTGAATTTTTTATAACGCCTGATCTTTATATCACAGTAAAAAGCTATATCAACACGCTTTTTGCTTCATTTCTTAAATTATTTCATATTTTTCTAATACACTCTGTATCCTCCGTCACAGGGAATAGTCAATAAGGA
>DYJU01000052.1:0-721 GCA_020722985.1 Candidatus Methylomirabilis sp. | reverse complement strand
GAAAGGAGAAAGGAGAAAGGAGAAAGGAGAAAGGAGAAAGGAGAAAGGAGAAAGGAGAAAGGCATAAAACAAACCTTTTTCAGTGATATAAGCATTTGTGTTTTTCATTTTATCGATTGCCTTTTATCTCTATCTTCCCACACTCTCGTCCCGTCAGTCACATTAGATAAAATTTAAGTGACTAACCTTCAATTTATTTTCAACTTTATCCAAATTACCCGGTTATTCCTTTACTGATAACCGGGTAAATCATTATTTTATTAAAAATATACTCAAAAAATTAACGTTATCACCATCCATTTATTACTATCGGCATCACCTGCTACCATTTTAAATTCTATCCCCAGTCAATAATCATTACATAAACCCGTTCATCATATCATTTATATAAACTTTAATTTTTCAAATACCCTCTCCCAATAAAATTATTAAAATGCACCAGCTTATTTTTTGCAAATTTAAAACGGAGAATAAAATTATTTAAAAAATAATATTCAAAAAATATCAACAATTGTAAACTATATCAGGTATATTAAAAATTATTAAGTTTTAATAAATTACAAAAAATTTTCGTTAATTATTTCTATATCTTTCCAGAAACCATTCAATTGTTTTTCTCATTCCTTCTTCAATGAAATTAACAGGTTCATATTTCAACAATCTGTTTGCTTTTTCAATTGAAGCAAGAGAAAATTTGATATCCCCTTTTCTTTCCGGTCCA
>DYJU01000051.1 GCA_020722985.1 Candidatus Methylomirabilis sp. | reverse complement strand
AATATTTTCTTTTATTGACACTTATAAAATTTATTATTATAATCTATAAAATTAATAAAAAAGGCGAAATTATGAATTTAATTGATGTATTAAAAAAATCAAAAGAAGAAGCAGGAAATAAAAAATTTTTAATTTATGAAAAAGGGAAAAAAACTTTTGCTCAGTTTTATGATGAAGTAATAAAGTTAAGTTGCGGGCTTAAAGAGTCAGGTGTTAAAAAAAATGACAAAATAGCCCTCCTTTTAAATAATTCACCTGAATTTATAATTTCATATTTTGCAATTATAAATTTAGGTGCAATCTGTGTCCCTTTGAACACTTATTTAAATAAAGAAGAAATAATTTATATTTTAAATGATTGCGGTGCAAAAATTTTGATTACATCTTCTGATTTTAAAGATATTTTACAGGATATAAATCCAAATAGAATACCTTCCTTAGAAAATATAATCAGTATAAACAAAATAGATAAAATAAAATATTTAGATTATAAAAATATTTTAAAAGAAGGGCAACTTGATTTTGTTGATATAAAAGATGATGATGTGGCTGTGATAATTTATACCTCGGGAACAACAGGATATCCAAAAGGAGCAATGCTTACCCATAAAAATTTAATTTCAAATGTTGAGGCTTCAATTGCAGTTATCAAAATTAAAGAAAATGATAAGTTCATAATTTTTCTTCCAATGTTTCATTCTTTCAGTTTTACTGTTTGTGTTTTAATACCGCTTTATTGCAAATGTCAACTCACTATAATAAAATCCATAAAACCATTTGGGGAAATAATAAAAGCGATTTTTTTTCAAAGAATAACAATGTTTGTTGCCATACCACAGGTTTACAATGTTTTATCAAATAAAAAAATACCAAAGATTTTTTTATGGTTTAATCCAATAAGGATTTGCATATCAGGTGCGGCGCCACTTGCAGAAGAAGTTTTAATTAAATTTGAAAAAAAATTCAAAATTCCATTACTGGAAGGATATGGTTTATCTGAAGCATCACCTGTTGTTTCTGTGAATCCCTTTGATGGTATAAGAAAACAAGGGTCTGTAGGACTCCCTTTGCCTGGTGTATCAGTAAAGATTGTTGATGAAAATGGTAATGAATTAGGTGTAGATGAAATAGGTGAGATAGTTGTAAAAGGGCCGAATGTTATGAAAGGATATTATAACAGGCAACGGGAAACAGAGGAAATTATAAAAGATGAATGGCTTTTTACAGGTGATATCGGGAAAATAGATAAGGATAATTATATTTATATTCTTGACAGGAAAAAAGATTTGATTTTAGTAAATGGTATGAATTTGTACCCGAGAGAAGTAGAAGAGGTTTTATACAAACATCCTGCGATAGAGGATGTTGTGGTTGTTGGAAAAAAAGATGAAACCCATGGAGAAATTCCAATAGGAGTTATAAAATTAAAAGAAGGTTTTAATGTTGCTGAATATGAACTTAGAAAATTTTGCAAGGAATATCTTGCAAATTTTAAAATTCCACATAAATTTCAATTCTGGAATGAATTGCCGCGAACAGGAACCGGAAAAATTTTAAAAAGGGAAATAAGAAGGATTATAAATCAGTAATAAAGTAAGGAGTTTAAAATTAAAATAATCAGATTTTGTTTGGCACAGATAAATATAACCGTTGGAGACATTAAAGGGAATAGTGAAAAAATTTTACAAAAAATTAAAAATGCTGAAAAAGAAAATACAGATATAATAATTTTCCCTGAACTTGCAATATGTGGTTATCCACCAGAAGACCTTATATTAAAAAAAGGGTTTGTAGATGATAATTTAGAGGCAGTAAAAAAAATTGCCCAGAATACTGGCAATATAATTGCAATAGTTGGATTTATAAACAGGGAAAAAAATAACATTTATAATTCAGCCGCCATATTATATAAAGGAAAGATAAAAGGGTTTTATAACAAAATAAATTTACCCAATTATGGTGTTTTTGATGAAAAAAGATATTTTAGCCCGGGAGAAAAACCGGTTATTTTAAACATAAAAGGTGTAAATATTGGTATATCTATATGTGAAGATTTATGGACGCCAACCACCTGTTATAATTTAAAAGGTAAAATTGATTTTCTGGTTAATTTAAGCTCTTCGCCATATCATAAAGGAAAATGGAAAGAAAGATATAAAATATTTAAAAAAAGGGCAAAAGAATTTAATTGTAAAATAATTTATGTTAATTTATTTGGGGGGCAGGACGAACTGGTTTTTGATGGACATAGTCTCGTAATTGATAAAACAGGTAAAATAATAGTTCATGGGAAACAGTTTGGAGAAGATGATGTTTATTTTGATTTTTTAATAAAAAATAAAAAGAATTACAGGTTAAATAAAAATGTAAAAATATTTAAAATAAATTATGATATAAAAGAAAAAGAAAAAACAATAAATTTTAGAAAAAAGTTTATGCCAATGACAGAGGAAGAAGAAGTTTATAGTGCATTAGTAACCGGAACAAAAGATTATATAGAAAATAGTGGTTTTAAAAAAGCAATTGTGGCAGTAAGCGGTGGGATTGATTCTGCTTTAGTCGCTGTTATTGCGGTTGATTGTCTTAAAAAAGAAAATGTTGACCTTATTTTTATGCCAACTAAATTTACCTCAAAAGAGTCATATAAAGATGCAATCCAGTTGAGTAAAAATTTGGGAATAGAACTTAAAATAATTGACATACAGTCAATTTTTAATTTTTATTTAAAAATTTTGCAGCCATTTTTTAAAAATTTAAAACAGGATATTACAGAAGAAAATTTACAATCAAGAATAAGAGGAAATATTGTAATGGCATTTTCAAATAAATTTAAAAGTATAGTTTTAACAACAGGAAATAAAAGTGAATTAAGTACGGGTTATACAACTCTTTATGGAGATATGGCAGGCGGTTTTGCAGTTATTAAAGATACACCCAAAACATTAGTTTATAAATTAGCAAAATATAGAAATAAAAAGGCAGGTTTTGATCTTATTCCGAAAAATATTTTAAAAAAAGCACCAACCGCAGAATTAAAATTTAATCAGAAAGATTCAGATACATTGCCACCATATCCTTTGCTTGATAAAATTATTGAAGATTATATAGAAAAGGATAAAACATACGGCGAATTAAAAAATAAGTATAATAATTTAAAAAAGGTTATAAGTATGATAGATAAAAGTGAATATAAAAGGCGTCAATCTCCACCTGGTGTTAAAATAACACCCAAGGCATTTGGTAAAGATAGAAGAATGCCAATTGTTAATAAATATTTTTATTAAAAGGAAAATAAAATGATTGTTGTGAGTGCATGTATTGCTGGCGTTTCATGTCGTTATGATGGAACATCAAGATTGCAGGAAAATATATTAAAACTTGTTGCACAAAGAAAAGCAATACCGCTATGCCCTGAAATGTTAGGTGGCAGAAAGGTTCCGAGAGAACCGGTAGAAATAATAAATGGCACTGGAGAAGATGTTCTTGATGGAAAAGCGTTTGTAAAAGATAAACAGGGCAATGATGTAACAAAAGAAATCCTGCTGGGTGTTAAAGAATTTGTTTTAACGGTTGAAAGATTAGGTGTTAAAATGGTAATATTAAAAACCAAAAGTCCAACTTGCGGTTATGGCAAAATATTTGATGGAACATTTAGCAATATATTAAAAGATGGGAATGGGGTTTTGGGTGCTGCTTTGAAAAGAAAAGGAATAAAAATTTATACAGAAGAAAATTTTATGGAAGATTATGATAAATTTTGATTTAAGGAGGATATAGAAAAATGACAGATGTTTATTTTTTACTGGAATACCCCATCTACAGGGAATTTGAACCAGAAGATATTGATATACTTTCGCAAATTTGTGAAGAATTAAAATTTAAAAAAGATGAAGTTATTTTTAAAGAAGGGACCCCTGGAGATGCACTTTTTATTATAAAAAATGGAGTTGTAAAAGTTTATAAAGAAACAAAGACCAGAAAAAAATTAATTACAATTTTAAGTGCTGGGGAGTTTTTTGGTGAGATGGCGTTAATTGATGGTTCTCCACGTTCAGCAACCGTAGTTGCAGGTGAAGATTCGGAAGTTGTGAAACTTTCATCGGAATATTTTAATAAATTGAAAAATGATTATCCCAAAACAGCACTAAAAGTTTTTGGCGCACTTTTAAAATTTATGAGTTACAGGATAAGACGAACTACCAAAAAAGCAGCCTCCTTACTTAAAGGTAGAAAAACAAGGACAGGGAGGAAAAAATGAAAAAATTTTTAATTTTAATTTTCTTGTTGTTCCCATTTATTATTCTTTCAAGACCAAATCTTTATATCGCTTATGATGATGAACCAAAAATTTCCGTACTTGATACCGCAATTAATAAAATAATTCAGGATATTAGATTAAAATTTTCTGTTAATGATTTAAAACTTGATTATGATGATAAATATCTTTATTTTGTGAGCGCAGATACGAATTCCCTTTACAGAATGCAGACAAAAAATTTTGTTATTGATAAGGATTTTGTAAATGTCGGTGCATCACCCTGTGCTATAGTAATAAGTAAAGATAATAAAAAAGTTTATATAGTTAATCAAGGATCAAAAAATATAGTCATTGTCCAAATTCCACAGATGGAAATATCAGAAGAAATAATTAATATTGCCTATATTCCTAAAAATATAATAATTACGGATGATAACAAAAGAGCGTTTGTATCTTTAGATGGCAGAAAAGGAATTGCAGTTATTGACCTTGACCAAAATAAAGTTAAGGGATTTATTGATACAGGGATTGATCCTAACAGTATGTGTATCTATCAGGATAGGTTGTTTATTACAAACGAAGGGATAGGGAGTGTATCTGTTGTTGATTTAAAGACTTATAAGGTTTTAAATGAAATCGTAACTTCTGATTTGCCGCGTGGGATAGATGCTTTTAATAATCAAATTTATATAGGTGTTGGAACAGGTGTTGATATTTTTGAGACAGTTAGATTTGAAAAACCCGCTTCATTAGGGCTTGATGGCGAAAGTTATGATGTCATTTATTCAAAAACAGTAAATGGTGATAAAATTTATGTTGCAAATTATACAGAAGGAAGCAAAGGTGTAATTGCAGTTATTGACCCTTTTTTAAATGAAATAACAGAAGAAATTCCTGTTTTCGGTAAGCCTAAAAAATTAGAGATTAGAAAACCTAAACCAACACCAACGCAAACTTCAACATCAACAACAACCCCTACCAAATTACCGACAGCAACTTTGACAAATACGCCATATCCAACATCAACAGCAATACCTACAAAGAACTCTGTTAAAAAGAAAAAACATACAAAGCCAAAACCCACAGCAACAAAAGAACCTGATTTATTAACTGCTGACCTTACTGGTAAAGTATGGCTTTTAAATGCTCCGGCTTCTTATGTAAAAGTTAAAGCGATAAGCAAGCATACGGATAAAATTTATATAACTAAAACAGATCATAATGGTAGTTTTGTTTTTAAAAATTTAACCATAGGTGCTTATGTTGTTTCTGTGGAAGAAACATATATAAAGGAAAAAGCAATAGCGGTTATTTTAAATAGAGGAAAAAATAAGCCACTTGTGATAAGCGTTCAAAAAAGATAATTATGGGAAAAAATAAGTTATCTGAAAAAGAAAAAGTAATTTTACTTTCTGTTTTTTCAAATACTTTACTTGTGATTTTGAAACTTATTATAGGTATAATTTCCGGGTTGGTAAGTATAGTTGCAGAATCTTTGCATTCTGCAAATGACCTTATTGCTTCACTTGTAGCATATATAGGGGTAAAAAAAGCACAAAATCCTCCTGATAAGGAACATCAATACGGACACGGGAAAATAGAAATTTTAACAGGGACAATAGAAAATGTCTTAATTTTTTTAATTTCTATTTATATAATATATGAAGGAGTCAATAAATTTATCCATAAAACACAAATTGAATTTATTGAACTTGGCATTTTGGTTATGGTTATTTCTGGCCTGGTTAATCTATTCCTTTCAGGATTTTTAATAAAAAAAGGCAGAGAATTAAGGTCAATAGGAATAGAAGTAGATGGTGAACATTTAAGGGCAGATGTTATTACTTCTTTTGGAGTTGTATTTGCTCTTCTCCTGCTTAAAATAACAAATTTATGGTGGATTGATCCTGTCACTGCTATGCTGGTTGGAATCTGGGTGTTTTTTATTTTTTTGAGATTGTTAAAAAAATTGATTGAGCAAACAATTGATACTGGGATAAGCAATGAACAGATAGAAAAAATAAAAAAAATTCTAAATGAACAAAAAGAAATAAAATTTTATCATAAGATAAGGACAAGACAGAGCGGTTCAACAATTTTTATAGACATGCATATTAAGGTTAATAAAAATTTATCTGTAAAAAAATCACATGATATAACAAAAACAATAGAGGAAAAAATAAAAAATGAACTTGGCGACTCCAATGTTTTAATTCATGTTGAGCCATCAAAATAAAACATAAATAAGGATAAAAAATGAGAGTGGTGTTTGTTTCGCATAGTTCGGTTTTAGAGTATCACCAGCAAAAATTAAAAATTTTATCTAAAAATTATGGGGTTGAAATTCATCTTGTAACTCCTCCTTTCTGGTATGAAGGTGGAGTTAAAACTCAACAATTTACAGGTAATTCTGAAATTTTTTATTATAAAGGGAAAGTTTTTATGCTTAAAAATCGTATGTTCCATTTTTATTATAATGTAAAAAATTTGTTTAAAAAAATAAAACCTGATATTCTTCACATAGAAGAAATTCCATTTAGTCTGGTTTGCTGGCAGTTTTTAAAGCAGGCAAAAAAATATAATTTAAAAAAAATTTTTTTTACATGGGAAAATATTGAAAGAAAATTAAATCCTGTTTATAAATATTTTTATAAATATAGTTTAGAAAACAGCGATTGTGCAATAGCAGGAAACGAAGACGGGAAAAAAATTTTATTAAAACTTGGTTTTAATAGAAAAATATATGTTATGCCACAATATGGAATAAATTTCAGTGATTTTAAATCTGAAAAAAAATTGTTACCTGAGGATGGAGAGGATTTTAAAATAGCATATATGGGCAGAATTGTTCCAGAAAAGGGGATAGAAATTTTATTAAAATCTATAGAAGGGTTGGATAAAATAAAATTGATGATAGCGGGTGTGGGCGAAAAAGATTATGAAGAAAAGATAAAAAATATAATCAAACAAAAAAATTTAGATAAAAAAATAGAGTGGAAAGGGCATATCCCTTCAAAAGATATACCTGAATTTTTAAATAAAATGCATATTTTAATTTTACCTTCAGTTGCCAGACCTGATTGGAAAGAACAGTTCGGGAGAGTTTTAATAGAAGCATTTGCTTCAAAAGTTGCTGTTATTGGTTCATCATCGGGCGAGATTCCCAATGTTATAGGAGATGCCGGACTTATTTTTAAAGAAGGAGACAGCGATGATTTAAAAGAAAAAATAAAATTACTTTTAAATGATAAAAATCTTTATTTACAGAATATAAAAAAGGGTTTAAAAAGAATTTCAGAAAATTACACAAATGATAAAATAGCAGAAAAAGTTTTTTCAATATATAAAGAGTTGTTAAATTTAAAATGAATTTAATGAATGGATTTTTGAGTTTGTTTTATCCGTCAGAATGCCTTTGCTGCAAAAGATATATTAAGGATTTTAAATATTTTTTTGTATGTCCTGATTGTTTTAATCATGTAAAGGAAATAGATAAGCATTCCTCCTGCAAAATATGTTTGAAGCCTTTATCTTCTGAGTTTGTGGATGTATGTGTGGAATGCAGAGAAAGGGTGAAAACTTATTTTGAATGTATAGAAGCAGCTGGTTTTTATGAAAGTCCTTTAAAAGAATTGATATATCAATTAAAATTTTACCAGAAGAAAAAAGCAGGTAAAATATTGGCAGATTATGTTTTGAGTAAAGTTCAAGATGATTTTTTTAAAAATATAGATATAATCACTTATGTGCCAATCAGTAAGAGAACAAAAGAACAAAGGAATTTTAATCATACAGAAATTTTAGCATTATATATCGGCAGCAAAAAAAGAATAAAAGTTATGGAAACAATGAAAAAAATAAAAGAGACAGAAGATCAGAGTAGTTTAAAAAGGGAAGCAAGATTAAAAAATTTAAAGGATGCCTTTGAAATAAAAAACGATATAAAAGAAAAAATTTTTAAGAAAAAAATTTTAGTTATAGATGATATATATACAACAGGAAGCACGATGAATGAAGTTTCAAAAGTTTTAAAAGAAAATGGGACAAAAGAAATTTTTGGGCTTGTAATTGCGAGGTCTTTGTAAAATTATTGATTTTTTTAATGATTTTGTAAAAATGATAAATTAAGGAGTATATAGATGAAGATAGCAGAGGATATAACAAAATTTATAGGGAAAACGCCGCTTGTTAAAATAAATAGATTAAATTCTAAAGGATATGCAAAAATTGCGGCAAAACTTGAATTTTTTAATCCACTTGCAAGTATTAAGGATAGGATAGGTCTTGCAATGATAGAAGATGCAGAAAAAAAAGGCAAATTAAAAAAGGGTTCAATTATTGTAGAACCAACTTCGGGAAATACAGGTATTGCTCTTGCTTATGTTGCAGCAGTAAAAGGTTATAAATTGATTCTGACGATGCCTGATACGATGAGTATTGAGAGAAGAAAATTATTAAAAATTTTTGGGGCTGAACTTGTTTTAACAGAAGGAAGCCAGGGGATGAAGGGAGCAGTTGAAAAAGCAGAAAAAATAGTAAAAAACACAAAAGACGCTTTTATGCCACAACAGTTTAATAATCCAGCAAATCCTGAAATACATAGAAAAACAACAGCAGAAGAAATCTGGCAGGATACAGATGGCAGGGTTGATATATTTATTGCAGGTGTTGGAACTGGAGGAACAATAACAGGGGTTGGCGAAAATTTAAAATCACGTAAAAAAGATATAAAAATAATTGCTGTTGAGCCAGATAAATCTCCTTTACTTTCTGGAGGGAAACCTGGACCACATAAAATACAGGGAATAGGTGCTAATTTTATACCGGAGATTTTAAATCGTGATATAATAGATGAAGTAATAAGAGTAAAAGATGAAGACGCAGGGCAGACAGCTAAAAGAGCAGCAAAAGAGGAAGGTTTATTAATAGGTATATCCTCAGGGGCTGCTTTATGGGCTGCTTTAACTGTTTCGCAAAGAAAAGAAAATAAAAATAAATTAATTGTTGTAATTTTACCTGATACAGGAGAAAGATATTTAAGCACATGGCTTTTTGAAGAATAAATTATAAGGAGGCAAAAATGGAAAAAAAATATAGATTTGAAACACTTGCATTACATGCAGGACAGGTGCCTGACCCTGTTACTTTATCGCGCGGTGTTCCTGTTCACAGGACAACATCATATATTTTTAAAAACACAGAACATGGTGCCAATCTTTTTGCTTTAAAAGAACTTGGAAACATTTATACCCGACTTATGAATCCAACCCATGATGTTTTAGAGCAAAGAGTTGCAGCATTAGAAGGTGGCGCAGCTGCAGTTGCAGTTTCATCCGGGACATCGGCTATTTACTATACAATAATAAATATATGTAAACAGGGCGATGAAATTGTTTCAGCAAGTAATTTATATGGTGGAACATTTACTATGTTTGATGTTATTTTGCCACAGTTTGGAATAAAAGTTAATTTTGTTCCATATAATAATTTAATAGCGTATGAAAAAGCGATAAACAAAAATACAAAAGCAATTTATATAGAAACAATCGGGAATCCAACTTTAGGGGTTACTGATATAAATGAGATTTCAAAAATTGCTAAAAAATATCATCTACCTTTGATTGTTGATTCTACTTTTACAACGCCATATCTTTTAAAACCAATAGAATATGGGGCAGATATTGTTGTGCATTCATTAACAAAATGGCTGGGCGGACATGGAACAGCAATAGGCGGAATTGTTGTTGACTCTGGAAGATTTGATTGGACAGATAAAAAATTCTCTCTGTTTAATGAACCTGATGAAAGTTATCACGGTATAAGATATGCGCATGATTTGGGCGATTTAAACAAAATTGCATTTGCAATGAGATTAAGACTTGTGCCGCTTAGAAATTTAGGCGCCTGTATATCACCTGATAATGCATGGATATTTTTACAGGGAATAGAAACATTACCTTTAAGAATGCAAAGGCATTGTGGAAATGCAATAGAAGTAGCAAAATTTTTAAAAAACCATAAATATGTAGAATGGGTTAGATATCCGGGATTACCAGATGACCCTGATTATCCTGTTGCGTCAAAATATTTTAAAAGAGGTTTTGGCGGGATGGTTGTTTTTGGAGTAAAAGGTGGATATAAAGCAGCAGTTAAACTTATTGATAATATTAAACTTTTTTCGCATCTTGCAAATGTAGGGGATGCAAAGAGTTTAATTTTACATCCTTCTTCTACTTCTCATTCACAATTAACTGAAGAACAGCAAAGGGCAGCAGGACTTACACCTGATTTAATTCGTCTATCAATAGGTATAGAGCATATAGATGATATAAAGGAGTCATTAGATGAAGCACTTACAATTTCTCAAAAATAAATTTTTACTTTTCCTATTTTTATTTTATTTTACTAATTTAATTGCACAGATAGAAGTCGTTGTTAATGCAGAAAATGATTTTTTAGACAAATATTCAACACAGATTATTTTTTTATCTGATGATTTAAAAGATAAAATGAATTTAGTAGAGGGATTCAATGTTATATGTAAAGGTTTTCCATTAACACAGGTGGATGTTTCTGTAAATGGCGGTTCATTTGAACAAACGGGAATTTTTATAGATAATGTTAAATTTAATGATCCGCAAACAGGACATTATAATCTGGATGTCCCGTTTACTGTTTTAGACATAGAAAAGATTAACTATATTAATAGAGGAACAACACTTTTAGGAGATGGAGCATTAAACGGTCTTTTAAATATAAAATTGAAAGAAACAAAAGATAATAAATTTGAGTTTTTATCTGAATATGGAACATATAATACATTAACAACAGCAATACGTCTTAGTAGAAAAATAGAGGATGTTGGGTTTTCAATAAGCACAGAAAAGAGTTTTTCCGATGGTTATCATTATGATACTGATTTTGATAAGCAAACTCTGTTTTTAACGGGAAATTACAAAATTATTAAAGGACAAATAGGATATGATGAAAAAAAGTATGGCGCTTATGATTATTATACACCTTATAAAAACCTACCTTCTTATGAATATGTTATTACCAGATACGGAAAAATAGAAGCAGAGGTAATTGATGGCCTAAAATTAGCATCATATATAAGAACGCATTCAGATAGGTTTACATTAAACAGAGATTTTCCATCATATTATCAAAACCAGCATTTAAATATGATTTATGGTGGGATTTTAAACTATGACTTATATATTGATCCATACAAAAATATTTTTTTGAAATATGATTTTGTAAGGGAAGAAATAAACAGCAACAGGCTCGGTAAGCATCATAAAGTTAAAAATAGTTTACTTATAAATGGGGTTTTTAATTTTTTTGAAAATTTAAATGCAGATATTAGTATATCTTTTCAAAATTATAACCTGTCAAATTTTTATGATCTATTGCCCTCAATGAATATCATTTATAATATAAATGATAACTTATCTTTTAACACGTATTATAGTTATTCAATAAGATATCCAAATTTTACAGAGTTATATTACAGTGATCCATATAATAACGGCAATGATCAGTTATTTGCAGAAAAAAGTAATGAGATCGGAATAAGTGGAGATTTTAAAATTTTTGCTGCATCAATAAATAGTAATATTTTTTATAAAAATACTTTTGACCTTATTGACTGGAGCAAAGAAAATATTTCTGATACAAAATGGCAGATTAAAAATATTGGTAAAGTTGTAACATCAGGCTGCAATTTAAAAATTGGTTATGCTATTTTTGATTTCTTAAAAATAATTGCATCGTATTCATATCTGAATTTATATCGTTCAGAAGAATATACTTCCAAGTATGGACTTTTTTATTTAAAAAATAAATTAAGTTTAATATCAGAAATCAACATATTTGAAATTATTTTTACCGGAGAATATATTTTTAAAAATTATATAGAACGGTATGATTCTGCAAATATTATAAATTTAAAAATAGAAAAAAATATAAATGAGCATCTAAAATTATCAGCAAATATAGATAATTTATTAAATTATTATTTTGAAGAAATAAAAGGAATCCCGGCACCAGGTAGAATAATTTCTGGCATGGTAAAATTGGAATTTTAGTTAATTTATAATTTATATTTTAATTATTACAAATTTATTTGTAACAGTTCCGTCACCAGAAGTTCGTTTGTAAAAGTTTGGCTACTAGTAAGGAAACACCTGACGGTGTCATTCTTGGGAAGCCGAAAGGAAAGTATAGAAAGAAAAACAAAGGACGTATGAGGCTTAATAAAGCAATCTCGCAGTTAAAAAACGAAAGAAGATAAGATAAAAAGACAATCGATGATAAAAGCAAGATTGCTTTGTCAGGCGAAAGTTAATGTGGAATAGAAAGCAGAGGTTATCATTCGCCTGACTTTAAAATGACAAACGAAAGATTTATATATAAACAGATTTTGTTCTGCCAATGGCTAAACTATTACATTTATTTTAAAATTAAAAAAAATTACAACAAATTTTAAAAATCTTGACAATTAAAAATTATAATGCTAAAATTTCAAAAATTTT
>DYJU01000005.1 GCA_020722985.1 Candidatus Methylomirabilis sp. | reverse complement strand
CAATCTGGCAGTTGAAATCCTTTTGTAGACACAAACTTTAGATTGCGAAAAAAAAACAAGACGCGTATGAAAAAACCTCTGAACACTAATGATAACAAGATGGATTATTAATTTCAGAATATTTTTAATTTTTGTAGGGGCGATTCATGAATTGCCCCTACATATTTTTTGAAATACGTTTAGATGCCGTCGGACAGGTTAAAAGTTATGCCTCTGGTTAGAAAACACTGTGGTGGTCATTCTTAGGAAGCCGAAAGAGAAGCGTAGAAAGAAAAATAAGGATATATGAGGCTGACGAAGCAATCAGACAGTTGAAAACGGAAGAAAACAATACGAAGTAAAAGCGGGATTAGTTGCCCTTCCGTGTGTTCCTTAGAAAGACGCTTAGGTATGGGCGTCTATACTTTAATTTCTTTTAGTGTGTTTAGCCTTTTCAAGTGTACACCATGTCTATCCTTATTCCCAACTTTTTTAATTCCATCCTTGACCTTTTTTATTCTTTAATATATAATCTTTTAAAATGAAAAAAATACTTATTGTCGGCGAACAAAATATATTTAGAAGTATAGTAATCGCTGAAATTTTAAATTTTCTTTTAAAACAAAAGGGTAAAAATGATTTTGAAGTTAAAAGCTCGGGAATTTTTGCAATGTTAGATATACCAATAGAAGAAGAAGCAAAAACAGAATTAAAAAAATATGTAAACGGTGATTTTAGTTCTAAACCACTTTTAAAACAGGATGTTAAAGAAGCAGATATTATTTTAACAATAAATCGTAAAATAAGAAATGCAATTTTAAATAAATTTCCGGAAAAGAATAATGTAGTCTTTACAATAAAAGAATTTGCCGGAGAATCTGATATTGATTTTACAAGCCCAAAGATAACGGCAGAAGAGGCGATAACAATTATAAATAAATTTATTGATAAAATTTAAAGGAAAAAAATGAAAAAAAATATTTTTTTGTTTTTAATTTTTATAATTTTTTTTACTTATGCACATGCGGATATTATTATTTTAAAAGATGAACAAAAATTTGAAGCAGATGTTTTAAATTTTGATACTTATTACTTAAATTTAAAACTTTTAAATGGCAGAGAAATTTCAGTGCCCTGGGTTGAAGTGCGCAATATTAAGCATACAACAACAGTTTCAAACTGGTTAGAAGAGACATATTTGACAGGTGATGATGTAGAGGTCAAAACTTTAGTTGTTCCGCTTTTAAAAGAGACAGCTTTTTATAAAGCATTGTTTCCAGGAATTATATTTCGCGGAGCAGGACATTTTTATGCAAAAGATTCCAATACGGGATTTTCTCTTTTAAGCGCAGAAATTGTTTCTACTATAATTATGGCACTAAGTATCAATGAACTTTTAACGCCTGTAAAAGAGGGACAGACATACAATGTATCACAGATAGTTTTTTATTCCGGTCTTTCGTTATTTATAGGTTCATGGCTTTATGATATTATTTTTTCACCTTTTGCAGTTGATAAATTTAACAATAAAAACCAATTTTTAATTGAGGAGGATAAAGATAAATGAGAATAGCATTTGGAAGCGACCATGCGGGTTATGAATTAAAAGAGGAATTAAAAGCATTTTTAAGTAGAAGCCAGATTGATTATAAGGATTTTGGAACCTATAATCATGAATCCTGTGATTACCCTGATTACGCTGAAAAAGTATGTGCGGCAGTTTTATCAAAAGAATTTGACAGGGGAGTTTTAATTTGTGGTTCGGGAATTGGTATGTCAATTGCTGCAAATAAAATAAAAGGGATATATGCTGCATTATGCGATAATACATATACAGCGGAAATGTCAAGAAAACATAATAATGCCAATATCCTTGTTTTACCCGGAAGATTAATAGGTAAAACCCTTGGTGTAGAAATATTAAAAATATGGCTTTCTTCTGAATATGAAGATGGCAGACATGAAAAAAGATTAGAAAAAATAAGAAAGATTGAAGAAAAAAATTTTAAATGAACCATGGAGGCATATAGATGAATTTTGTAAGTTACATAAAAAAGGTTGATTCGGAAGTTGCTGAACTTATTGAAAAAGAATTAAAAAGACAGCAGGAAAATTTGCTTATGATAGCTTCTGAAAATTATGCTGATGAAGCTATTTTACAGGCAACAGGTTCAATACTTACAAATAAATATGCAGAAGGATACCCTGGAAAGAGATTTTATCAGGGGACGGAATTTTATGACAGGATTGAAGAGATTGCCATAGAAAGAGCAAAAAAATTATTTGGTGCAGAACATGCAAATGTTCAGCCAACTTCTGGTTCTCAGGCAAATCAGGCAGTTTATCTTTCATATTTACAACCTGGAGATCCTATACTTGGTATGGATTTATCTGCGGGCGGTCACCTGACACATGGGAGTACTGCTTCTTCTTCTGGAAAAATTTATAAAGCATATTACTATGGGGTTGATCCAGAAACGTATTTGATTGATTATGAAAAAGTAAAAAATATTGCTATTAAAGTAAAACCTAAAATTATAGTGTGTGGTGCAAGTGCATATCCGAGGCAGATTGATTTTAAAAAATTTAAAGAAATAGCAGATGAGGTAGGAGCATTACTTTTAGCTGATATTGCTCATTATGCGGGACTTGTTGCAGCAGGGATATATGATAGCCCTGTTCCTTATGCAGATTTTGTAACAACCACAACACATAAAACTTTAAAGGGACCCAGGAGTGGTTTAATACTCAGCCAAGAGATACATTCCAAAAAAATAAATTCTGCTGTATTTCCTGGAATCCAGGGCGGTCCTTTAATGCATATAATTGCCGCAAAAGCAATTTGTTTTAAAGAAGCAATGACCGAAGAATTTAAAATCTATCAAAAACAGGTTTTAACTAATGCTAAAACCCTTGCTGATGCTTTGATAAAAAAAGGTTATAAAGTATTAACAGGAGGCACGGATTGTCATTTGATTCTTATTGATTTAAGACCAAATAATATAACAGGCAAGGATGCTGCAATATCTTTAGAAAAAGCAGGAATTGTTGTTAATAAAAATGCAGTTCCTTTTGATACACAGAGTCCATTTATAACAAGCGGTATTCGCATAGGAACACCAGCAATAACAGCACGTGGAATTAAAGAAAAGGAAATATTATTAATAGCAGATTGGATTGATTTTGTTTTGAAAAATATAAATGATGAATCAAAAATTTCAGATATAAATAAAAAGGTAAAAGATTTATGCAAAAAATTTCCTGTTTATAAATAAATCAGGGAGGGATTTATGTTTAATGGAAAAGCTTTTACTTTAATAGAATTAATAGTAGTTGTTTCAATAATTGCTTTGCTTGCTGCGGTTGCTATACCTAAATATGGAGAATTACTTGAAAAAGCAAATTTAGGCGCTACTCTTGGTAATTTATCAACTATACGTTCTGCTATTTCTATGTATAATGCTAATAATTTTATTTTTCCATCATCAATTGATCCAGTTTCCTGTATTGGTTTTAAAGAGTTTATTGGAGAAGCCGTTCCTTATGTTAAAGCCAAACGACCCTATTCTAATCCGCCTTATGGCAATAGTGTAACATTAGGAAATGCAATCCCAGACACAATGGGAAGTGGCTGGTATTATAATAATTCGGCAGGATACGTATACATTAATTCAATTGCAAATGATATAGAAGGTAAAAGTTATACAATATATTAAGAAAGGAGAAAAAATGGAAAAAAAATATAAAAGGCATATTTATATAATAAACAAAAGTTTTCAATATAAGTATATATTTATTATTTTAAGTATAATGTTAATAACTATATTTACAGTATCTTTTACAACTTTTTATATTATATGGTCAAATATTATAAAAGAATATTTTTTTATTCCAGAAGCATCCAAAAAATTAGCAGATATCTTTGTAAAAACATCAGAATTACTTTTAATTCCTTTAATTATTTTAACTATAATTTTTTCTATTGTGGGCGTGTTTTACTCACATAAAATAGCAGGTCCTTTATTCAGGGTAAAACGTATTTGCGATGAATTAGCACGTGGTAATTTGAATCAAATTGTTAAATTCAGAAAAGGTGATGAATTCCATGATGTTGCAGATGCGCTAAATAAAGTTATAAATGGTTTAAAAACTTTAATAATAGAAGATAAGGAAATTGTAGAGAAAATCTTACATATAATAAATAAACTGAAAAATGATCTGGAATCGCAGAAAGATTTAAAAAAAGATGTCAGGATAACAATAGATGAACTGGATAAAATTGTTAAAGAATTAAAAAAATCATCTGAAAAATTTATATTATAATTTATGAAAAAAAATGCATTTACTTTAATTGAACTTTTAGTTGTCGTAGGTATTTTGGGATTGCTTGCTGCGATTGCTATCCCTAAATATGGTGAAGCAATTGAAAGGGCAAATTTAGGAACAACACTTGGTAATTTATCATCTTTAAGATCTGCAATAAATATATATAATGCTGAAAATTTAATCCTGCCTAATACTATAGATATAAATATAAATCCCAATTTTAAAAAATACATAGGAGAAACAATGCCATTTGTTAAAGCAAAGAGACCCTATTCAAATCCACCTTATGGTAATGGGGTGGTTACAGGAACTTTAGTGCCTGATGCAATGGGGTCTGGCTGGTATTATAATAATATTAAAGGTGAAGTCTATATTAATTCCATTGCTAATGATATATTCGGATATAGTTATACGATATATTAAAAAAGGAGGAAATATTGTTTTATAAAAGATTTATAGAAAAATATATAGAAATAAGTATTATAGTTATTGTTTTATTAACGCCTATAATTTTTTATACGATGACAAATGATGTTTTTGAAATTAATAAAATGTTTATATTAAGGTTTTTCACAATTTTTTCATTATCCCTTGCGTTAATAAAATTTACTTTAGAAAAAAAAGTAACACTTGTAAAAACTAATTTTGATTTTCCAATAGTTGGATATTTAATAATGTCAGTTATAACTACTTTTATAACTAAAAATTTTTTTACTTCTGTTTATGGTGTTTATGAGGATTTTGAAGGCATATTAACTTTATTAAATTATTTTTGTTTTTATTATTTAGTTGTGAATTTTTTAAATAAAATAAACAATATTTATAAAATATTCATGGCAATTGTTATTGCTTCATTGATTATTTCTTTATATGGTCTTGCACAAAATTTAGGATGGGATTTTGTAAAATGGAATCCTGAAACTTACAGCCCTGAAAGGTTCTTTTCAACGTTAGGCAATCCAAATTTTTTAGCTGCATATTTAGTAGAATCTATACCAATACTCTTTATTTTGTTTTTTATTGTTCATAATACCTATGAAAAAATAGTAATTCCCTTAATTTTAGCAGGGCTTTTTATTATATCAATTTTAATTTATCTTAAGACTGAATTTATGTATGCATTTTTATTTTTTATTTTTTTTGCTGCAATTATTTTATTTATTAAAAACACGAATCAAAAATTTTCTTATCATCTTTCAAATTTAACTTTAAAACTTTTTATACTTTTAATATTGATAGCGTCTATCCTGGTTCTTTTTTTAACAAAATCCAGGGCAGGTTTTATAAGTTTTTTATTTACAATTTTTGCAATAATTATTTATACATTTATTGATGCGAGGAAAGCAGAAAATGAGCTTTTTAATAAAAATAAAAGATGGTTTTTAACTTTTGCACTTTTATTGGTTGTTTCATTATTTATACCTAAAATTCAGGAAGCATTTAATATGTTGTGGGCAAGAAGCAAAATGTTATTTTCTTTAACCGGTATTGTAATGACACCGAGAATTTATATATGGAAAAGTGCTTTGATGATGTATAGAGATTACCCAATTTTTGGAACAGGGCTTGATACATTTCAGGTTATGTTCCCTTATTATAGATTTCCCATCTACTGGCAATTAGAGTGGAACGGGACACCAGAAAAAACACATAATATTTTTTTACAAATTTTAGCAACACAGGGGATAATTGGATTTAGTTTTTATCTTTTGATATTTATTTCTTTTTTTAAAAAATCATTTAATCTAATTTTTTATGAAAAAAATATTATTCCAAGATATATGATTTTTTCAATTTTTATGGCTGCAATTGCTTATATTATTCAGGGCTTATTTAATTATACTGTTGTTGCCTATGGACTTGTTTTCTGGCTTGCCCTTGCATTTATAATTTCGCTTGATAGCAATCCGAAAAGATATTTTATATATAATTTTTCAGAAAAATTTTCAGAAATGATAGAAAAAAACAAAAAGATCATTGTTTTTTTATTGTTTTTTTTATGTATAATTTTAGAAATTTATCTAATTCGTTATTGGGTTGCAGATATTTATTTTAAAATAGGAAATATTGGAGTTGCGGCAAATCAAAACGAATTAGCAATCCCATATTACAATAAAGCTGTTATTTTAAATCCATATAGAGAAATTTATTGGGTTAAATATGGAATTGCTTATGAAAAGGCAATGAGAGAACAACAGGATTCAAGTAAAAGATTATTTTTTATAAATCAGGCAATCCAGATACATTTACATACAATAAAAATGAATGATATGAATGGTTATAACTATAATAATCTCGCAAGGGTATATAAGTTTTATGGAGAAACTGTGGATAGTTCAAAATATTCAGAAGCAATATCGCTTTATAACAAAGCTATACAAAGAGATCCCAATAATGCGTATTTTGGACTTGACCTTACTACGATTTATATAAATTTAAGACAATGGGATAAAGCAGCAGAAATATGTAAAAGATATACTGAAATTTATCCGAATTTTGCAACTCCTTTTAGTTATCTCGGTTATATAAACATGCTTCAAGGGATAGAGAAAATAAATGAAGCAAAATTTTATTATGAGCAGGCAATTAATAATAAACAATGGTTCAGGGATTTTATATCGCAGGCATCAACTTATAGTAATCTTGCTATAATTTATGTAAATTTGAGAGAATATAATAAAGCAATACCTATGTTTGAACAGGCGGTGAAGATAAGACCTGATTATAGAGAAGGATATTTAAATTTAGGCAAATTGTATTCAATGATAAATAATAATGAAAAAGCAAAAGAAATGTATGAAAAGGTTTTAAATATTGATCCACAGGATAAAAGAGCAATTGAATCACTTGAACAATTACAAAAGAGGAAAAAATAAAAATGAAATGTCCTTATTGCGGTTACAAGGAAGATAAGGTTGTTGATTCCCGTGAAAGCAGAGAAGGAGATGCTATAAGAAGAAGACGAGAATGTTTAAAATGCGGTAAGAGGTTTACAACATATGAACAAATAGAATATGCTTTACCGATGATTATTAAAAAGGACAAAAGACGGGAAGTATTTGATAAAAAGAAAATATTAAATGGTCTGATTAAGGCATGTGAAAAAAGACCTGTTTCAATGGAAAAATTAGAAGAAATAGCAAACGATATAGAAAAACAATTATACAGTAGAATGGAAAAAGAAGTATCATCAGATGTAATAGGCGAAATGGTTATTGAAAGATTAGCAAAAACAGATGAGGTTGCTTATGTAAGATTTGCTTCTGTTTACAGGCAATTCAAAGACATAAATGCTTTCACTCATGAATTAAAAAAATTTTTAAATGAAAAAGAAAAGTAATTTTTAACATAAAATGTTTAAATATTTAAAGAAAGCAAATGAAATAAGTATTTTGAGTTTTTTAACCATCAGTTTGTTTTTTTTAATTCCATATATATTTTATTATATTTATTCCATAAAAGAGATTTATGTTATTGTGCTTTTTCTTTTTTTTCTTTTATTTTCTTGTGAAATTATTTTTTTTCAAAAAGAAATTACTTTTTATTCTGTAAGATATAGTATAATTATTTTTATTTTTGTCTGTTCAATATTAATTTCAGGTATTACTAATTCACAAAAGAATAATACTTTATTATTAGAAAGATTCTGGATTTGGTCTGGTATATTTTTTTTCATTATTTTTTTTATTAATTTTCAAAAAAATAATATAAAAAAAATAATTGATTTTATAATTTTTTTTAATTTAATTATTACTATTATCGGGATTTTTCAATATTTTGCATTTAAAAATTTTTTAGATGTCCCTTTAATTAATACAAACACATTTAATTTCAGGATTTATAGCATATTTGGTAACCCGGATAATTATGCCATATATCTTGTTACGGTTATGCCTTTTATAATTTTTAAATATATGGAAAATAAAAAATTATTTTTTTTATTTTTTTTATTATTAAATTTAATTTCACTTTTCCTTACAAAAAGTTTAAGCGGTATAATATGTTTATCATTTCAAATAGTGTTATATATTATATTTTTTAAAGAGCATTTTAAAAATAGAAAAAATTTTTTTATTATATTTTTTATAATATTAATTATTTTATCCATAATCAGTTATAATTTTATAAATAAAAAATCCGATTCTATAAATATAAGAAAATTTTTATGGGAATCAACCATTTTAATGATAAAAGATTATTCCTTATTTGGAGTTGGGGCGAGGAATTTCAGGATTTTTACTCCGTATTATCAGGGGATTTTATATAATAAAAAAGAATTGCCTGAATATATAGAAGTTCATGATGAAGCATATGCCCATAATGATTATATCCAAATCTTTTCTGAACAAGGAGTAATTGGTTTTTTTACTTTTTTGTTTTTTTTATTTTATCCAGTTTATAAATTTTTAACTTCCGGAAAGAAAAATTTTCATTTTGCATTTTTTATTTCAATATTGGGAATATTAATATTTGCATTTTTTAATTTCCCTTTTTCAAATCCGATCATAATTGCTTTTTATATAATTTCGGGTTTTGTTATATGTGGAGAAGATATTATAAGAACAATTAAAATTAATTATTTATTTAAAACTGTAATTTTTTTTATTGTATTTATAACCTTTTTTTTGAACCTTATTTTTTTAAAAAATTTTTATGAAAGGTATTATTTAATACAGTTTTTTTCTTATCAATTAGCAAAGGGAAATTATGAAAACGCAAATAATTATATTCTAAAATATAAAAAAATTATTAAAAATGATTATCAATTAAATTTTTATTCTGGTGCGATTTTAAATGCGTTAAAAAAATATGAAGATGCAAAAGCATATTTTGAAAATGCAATAAAACTTTTTCCATATTTTTCGTCAGCATATTATAATTTGGGTAATGCAAAGTTAAATAATGGAGAATTAGAAAATGCAATTTATATATATGAAAAATTATTAAAATTCAATCCAACATATAAACCTGCATATAATAATTTAGCAACTGCATACATACAAAAAGAAGAAATTGATAAAGCAATGGTAATATTAAATAACGGATTAAAATTGGATAAAAATGAAAAATACTTGAATTATAATCTTGCTTTATGCTATTATATTAAAAAAGAATATTTTAATGCACAAGAAACATTAGATTTTATACTTGAAAAAGAAAATTATGCTCCTGCGCTTGAATTAAAAAACAAAATTAATAGGGTAAAAAAGTGAAAAAAGTTATTTATTTATTGCTGTTTATTTTTATTTATATTTTTTCCTATGGGATTTATGAGAAAGGTGGAGTTTTAATACCTGGTGCTAAACCGTCTGCTTTAGGTGGTGCTTTTTGTGCTTTAAGTGATGAGAGCGTCGCTATTTATTATAATCCTGCTGGTCTTTATCAGATAAAAAATTTAGAAATTACAGGAATTTATGGTGGTATTGCCAATATTAAAAAAAATATTTTAGGTGGGATAATTTTAAATAATTTTTCCTCCCATTTAACTGGTGCTTTTTCTGGTATTTCATATTTGAATGGGAATGATAATTCACGGGAAGATATTTATTCAATTACATTATCTATCCCATTTATAAATGATGATGAGAAAGCATTAAGTTGTGGAGTTAATTTAAAATATCTTTATGCTATTTATGAAAGTAGCGCAGCAACATTCAGCGTTGATATAGGATTATTATACAAAATTAAAAATATACTTTCGGCAGACACTATAAATTTAGGCCTGGCAATTTTTGATATGCAATCAAGCATAAGATGGAAAAATGGCATAGAAGAAAAAATCCCTTTATTAATTAAAACAGGTATTGCATATCATGCAAAAGATTTACTTAATTTTACAATGGATTTAGATATCATCAATGATAAACAATATGTTAATAATTATAAAGCGTTAATAAAATTTGGGGTTGAGAAAACAATAGATTTTGTATCGTTAAGAATTGGCTATGCTGGTTTTTCAACAGTTTTATCAAGCATAACTTTTGGTTTGGGAATTAAACTTGAGAATTTTGATATTAATTATTCTTTTTTGAATCATACCGAAGAATTAGGTACAACACATAAAATAGATATTAAATTAAGAATTCCTTTAATGAATTATGGCGAATATTTTAAAATAAAGATTTTTAAAGGGGATAAAAAGGTATATATTAAATGGTTATCTGAAGCAAAAAAACCTGATTTATATAAAATTTATATAGAATCTGAAAAAGGAGAAAAAATTTTCAAAGAGAAATATTCGTCAAAAGAAGAAACTAATTTTTTAATAGAAAATTTAGAAAATGGTGTTAAATATTTTATTGAGATAAGTGCTATTTATTCTGGAAAGGAAAAAGAAAAAACAGAAAAAATAGCAATTATTCCTGAAAAAATGGATAAAAAAATAAAATTATTTTACAAAAATGCTAAAGTGTTGTATAGTAATAACAAATATGAAGAAGCTTTATCTGAATTAAAAAACGCAGAAAAAATAAATGACGGAGATGCTGATATAATAATGTTAAAAGAAAAAATAGAAAAAATAGTTCAGATGGAAAAATGATGAGGGAAACCATAAAAAAGTTTTTTATAATATTTTTATTTTTAAATATTATATCAATATCTTATTCTATTAATAAAAAAGATAATGCGGAAAAATATTATAATATTGCAATAAAATATTATTTAGAAGGCAACTTTGATAATGCAATAAATCTTTTAACAAGAGCATTGCAGATAGATAATGATAATTCTCGTTATGCTGCTCTCTATGATTTAATATTAGATGAAAAAGAGAAATTAAAAGTAATTAAATTTAATACTACTAAATATAAAAATAATTTTGATGAAAGTATTAATTATAATATACTGATTAATGATTTAAAAAATTACTTTAATAAAAAAGAACAGCAACAGAACCAGAAAATATTGAATTTAATAAATACTTTATCAGCAGAAAACACAGAAATAAAAAAATACCAAACAGAAGTTATAGACCAAAAAATATCAGAAAATGAAAATAAATTATTAAGATTATCAAAAAATTTTAAATTGATTATTTCATTTATTTTAATTATATTATTTATCATTTTAATTATTATCTTATTATTTTTTATTATTTATAAAAAAATTAATAAGATAAAAGAAAAAATTGAAATAATTAGTTTGAAACAAAGCGAACAGCAGGCAAATTTATTAAAAATAGAAGAAGAACAGAAAAGATTGCAAAGCAAAATTTCATAAAAAGAGGTATTGAAATGAAGAAGATTTTTTTGAATTTATTATTTTTAATGAACATTTTAACTTTTTTATTTGCAAGCCAGGCGAGGAATATAGAACTGGTTGATGTCCCAACTGCTAATACCTTAATACGAGGGGAAGTAAGAGTTGATATAAAATTTTATCCCGGTGGTGGTATTTTAAACAGATTATATGTTGGTTTTTTTGACAGGTTAATGGTTGGCGGTGCATTAAATATTAGAAATTTAATAGGAACAGGCGATGTTGAATTAGTTTTTCCGCCTAAATTTTTGGGGAAAATCCGTTTAACTGATGATACTTCTACAATACCTGCAATTTCAATTGGTTATGAAGGTGAGAGTTATTTTGATATTAAAGCCAGAGGTTTATTTATTTCAATAACAAAAGAATTAAACTTAGGTAGTTTTTTTATACAATTAGATGGTGCAGTTTATACGAATGAATTTACTCAATTTGGAAAAGAAATTGATGCTGGAGCAGGTATTTCCTTTGCAATAACTCCTGAATTTATAATAAGCACAGAATATGATAGTATATTAGGTAATGAAGATGGACATTTTAATATTGGCATTGGTTACTTTTTTGATCCGATTGAAATTGATATAGGTATAAAATATGGACTTGGTAATATGGAAAATAGACTTTCCAGAATTTTAAAAATATTATATATAAGTTATTTTTAAAAGTGAGGGAAAAATGGCTGAATTCTATCTTGAATTTGAAAAACCAATTGTCGAAATTCAGAAAAGAATAGATGAGATTAAATCATTAACAAAAGATAAAAAAATAGATGCAGAAGCAGAATTGAAAGTGTTAGAAGAAAAAATAAAGAAGTTAAAAGATGAGATTTATAGTAATTTAAATACATGGCAGATAATTCAGATAATGCGCCATCCTAAAAGACCCAAAACCCTGGATTATATAGAACTTATTTTTAATGATTTTAATGAGTTACACGGGGATAGAAATTTTAAGGATGATAAAGCAATGATTGGTGGCACAGCAAATATTGAACAAGAGCCAGTGATGATCATTGGGTTGCAGAAAGGCAAAGACACAAAAGAAAATTTAATGAGAAATTTTGGTATGGCACAACCAGAAGGATATAGAAAAGCATTACGATTGATGAAAATAGCAGAAAAATTTAATTTGCCTGTAATAACGTTTATTGATACAAGTGGTGCTTATCCAGGTATAGAGAGCGAAGAAAGAGGTGTTGCAGAAGCAATAGCAAAAAATTTATTAGAAATGGCTCGTTTAAAAGTTCCGATAATTGTCTGCATAACAGGAGAAGGAGGAAGTGGAGGGGCTCTTGGAATAGGAGTAGGCGATAGAATACTTATGTTAAAATATGCAACATATAGCGTTATTTCATTTGAAGGATGTGCTGCAATTATATGGCGTGATTCATCAAAAGCCCCGGATGCAGCAAAAGCTTTGAAACCAACTGCAAATGACCTTTTTAATTTAAAAGTAATTGATGAAATAGTTGATGAACCTATAGAAGGAGCGCATACAGATTATAAATACACTGCTGAAAATTTAAAAAACGCGATATTAAAAAATCTTAAAGAATTAAAAAATATTCCAATAGAAAAATTGTTAGAATTAAGATATGAGAAATTTAAAAAAATTGGATTTTTTACAAACGGAAAATTAAAAAATGTTGAAAATAATAATATATAAATTATTTTTTTTATTCGGCATAACTTCTATTTTGTTTTCTATTAATACCATTCCGCCGATTGTAGACATTCAGAACTCAACTAAAACAGCAATTATAATTTTAGATCCAGCTCATGGTGGCGGGGACTGGGGAGTAACCTGGCAGGGGATTTATGAAAAAGATATTACTTTAAGAATTTGTAAACTTATAAAGAAAAAAATAGAAAATTCAGGTCAAAACATATCTGTATTTTTAACACGGGAAAACGATGAATATAAAAATACTGATTTGAGGGTTATGTTTGCAAATAATAAAAAAGCAGATATTTTTATTTCAATACATTGTGATTTTATTCAAAATCCGTCTGTTTCAGGATATAAAGTATATTCTATGGCTGGAAAAGAAATTTTAGAAAAAAAAGAAGATTTAAACTTAATAAAATGGAGTGATATTCATAGATATCACATTTTAAATAGTTTAAGACTTGCTGGCTTTTTGCATCAATATTTGAAAGCTCGTTTAATAAGTGAAGATAGTACTCTCGCGGGAAATGAAAACGATGATGTTTTACCTTTAGCAAGTAGAGGAACAGATACTGCGTTTCTTGTTTCACTTATTGGTCTTAATATGCCGGCGGTACTTATAGAAGTGGGCAATTTAAATAATAATGGTGATTTTGAATTTTTAAAAAATAATCAGGTATTAGAAAAATTTGCATATCATATAAAAGAAGGAATAGTTAATTATTTGAAATTTATTAAGCAACCAAATGGAGAATAATAATGAATAATAAATTAAAGATTTTAATTCTTATTGTTTTAATTATTATTTTATCTTTTATAATATATAAGAACTTTTCAGATAAAATACAAGTTAAAAAGTCAGAAAAATTTAATTTATATAGCGAAAATGCAAAAATAAAAAAGGTTAAATTATATACAGGAGATCTAGAAACTGAAGGATTTAAATTAATAGAAGAAAATATTTTTGAAAGTGAATATTTAATAAATGAAATAAAGCAGGTTATTCAAAAACTTCTCGAATTGCCAAAATCAAAGGAATATATTAAATTAATTCCAGAAGGAACTATTTTAAAAGAAGCATATCTTGATTCAAATAATATATGTTATCTGGATTTTTCTCTGGAAATCAAGGTAAATCATAAAGGTGGAACGCAGGGAGAATATTTAACTATTTATTCTATAGTTAATACAGTTAGTAATAATTTCCCGCAGATAAAAGGTGTAAGATTATTAATAGATGGAAAAGAAGAAGATACATTGGCAGGACATATTGATATATCAGAAATTCTTTTACCTACCAGTAAATAATAAAATTACATAAAAATACATTGCAGGAGCCAGGTAGCAAATGTAAGATACCGAATTTTAATTAAAAAAACCACACAGATTAACAATAATTTATGATTTACGATAAAAAAAATAAATCATAAAGTCAAAACAGAAATTTAAAAACAAATACATTGTTTTTAAATTTATTCTTGAATTTATTTAATTTACAAGTATAATTATTTTAATCTAAATTTATATCGGGAATTAAAATAGTAATAGTTCAATCACCAGAAGTGAACTTGTAAAAGTGTGGTTACTAGTAAGTAAACTCTTGGTGGTGTCATTCTTAGGAAGCCGAAAGAGGAAGGCAGAAGGAAAAATAAAGGGTATATGAGCATGACGAAGCAATCTCGCAGTTGAAAAACGGAAGAAAACAAGGAGAAAAGACATTCGGTAATAAAAGAAAGATTGCTTTGTCAGGCGCAAATAACGAAATTATAGAAGGTAGAAGTTATCATTCGCCTGACTTTAAAATGACAAATAAAAAATTTAATGATTAATTTGTTCTACCAGTAACTAAACTATTACTTAAAATATAGTATAATTTTAAAAGGAGTTAATATTGTATATAATTCAATTTTTAACAAAAAAAGTTAAAGATATTATTAGATTAAAATATAATATTGAAAATTGTGAATTTTCAATAACAAAACCACCAGAAGATGTTGATTTTGATTATGCCATCAATGTATCTTTTGTCCTTTCCAAAATACTTAAAAAAGAACCTGCTTCCATTGCCGATGAAATTGCCAATGAATTAAAAAAAGATGAAAAAATAAGTAAAATAAAAGTAGAAAAAGGATATATAAATATTTTGTTAGATAATGATTTTTTAAAATATGAAATTTTTAATTTAATAAATAATAAAAATTATTTTAGAACTAATACCGGGGAAAATAAAAAAGTAAATATTGAATTTGTATCAGCAAATCCTGTAGGCCCTTTAAATGTTGTAAATGGCAGAGCTGCGGCTTTTGGCGATACTTTAGCGAATTTGCTTTATTATTCAGGATATAATGTCCACAAGGAATATTATATAAATGATTTTGGCAGACAGGTTAAACTTTTTGCTAAATCAATAGAGGAAAGATATTATGAACTGCATAAATTAAAAGAAAAGGCAGAAATTCCAGAAGATGGTTACAAAGGCGAATATTTGATAGATATTGCAAAACAGATTGATATAGACAGGGAAAATACTTTAGAAGAAGTAAAAGCAGCGCTTGAATTAAATCAGTTACATGATATAGAGGATTTTTTTAAGTCATACGGGATTAATTATGTAATAAACTGGCAGAAAACCACTCTTGAAAATTTTGGTGTTATTTTTGATGAGTGGTTTTCAGAAAAATCTTTATATGAAAAAAAAGAAGTAGAAAATATTTTGCAAGTTTTAAAAGAAAAAAATCTTCTTATAGAAAAAGATGGTGCATTGTGGTTTGATTCAAAAATTTTTGGAGATGACAAAAAAAGGGTTGTTAAAAAAGCAGATGGAGAATATACATATTTTGCAGGTGATATAGCGTATATGAATAATAAATTTAAAAGAGGATTTGATATTGTTATAAATATTTTAGGTCCTGATCACCATGGTTATCTTAAAAGAATGGAAGCAACAGTTAAAGCCCTTGATTATAATGAAAAAAATTTTAAAATAATAATTTTGCAGCAGGTAAATTTACTTTATAAGGGCGAAAAATTAAAAATGTCAAAAAGAGAAGGAAAATTGGTTCTCTTAGATGAACTTATTGAAACGGTTGGAAGGGATGCAGCGAGATATTATTTTATAATGAGAAATCCCAACTCACATTTAGATTTTGATATTGAACTTGCAAAGGAGCAATCAGATAAAAATCCTGTTTATTATGTTCAGTATGCGTATGCGAGGATTTGCAACATTTTTAATTTTGCTACAGAAAAACATATTTTTATAGAAGATTATGATTTACAGGAAATAGATTTTTCAAATATAGAAAAAGAGGAAAGAAAGATTATTACATATTTACTTGATTTGCCATTTTATATAAATGATGCTGCACAAAAATTTTCTCCATCTTTTTTTGTGCAAAAATTTTATGACATGGTATCAATTTTTCATTTTTTTTATAATAAATTCAGGGTAATATCTGATGATAAAATTGCAACATTAAAAAGATTGTTTATAATGAAGGCGTTTAAAATTTCTTTGTATAATTGTTTTAAAATAATTGGAATAACTCCAAAGGAAAATATGTAATAAAGGAGTGCGAGTTTGGATAACAATGAAATTAAAAAAATAAAAGAGGAAATTGAAAAATTAAAAAAGATAGAAGAGCATGTAAAAAATAAATACGAGGAACTTTTAAAAAAAGAAGAAGCTTTTTTAACAGAAATAAATGAACAATTAGAAAAAGAGATTATTATAATGGTTTTAGGCGCTATAAAAAAAACTGTTAATAAAGAGATGGTTACACTTAAATTATTAAGAAAAAATATAAGACGACAGGTGCGGCATCAGATAAACAAAGAGATAACAAGGTCAATCCAAAAATTAATTCCTGAATTAAAAGAATTAATAAAAAATGAAGTAAAAGATAAATCTGTAGAAATTATAAATCAGTTAAAAAGACAAACCGGAAAAAAGTTAGAAAAAGAGGTAATAGAGCAGGTAAAGGAAACAACCAGCATATTAAGAGAACAGAAAGAAGAAAGCGAAAGAAAAGCAATTTTAGATGGATTAACTGGAACTTTTAACAGGCGGTATTTTGAAACCAAATTAGAAGATGAATTAGCCCTTGCTAAAAGATTCAGAATGAAATTGAGTTTATTGATTATAGATATTGACCATTTTAAAGAAATAAATGATACTTATGGACATCAGATAGGCGATATTATACTACAGGAAATTGTTGCAGTAATTAAAAATAATCTTTCAAGCACGGATTTTTTATGCCGTTATGGTGGTGAAGAATTTGCGGTAATTTTAACTGAAACAGAACTGGAAAAAGCAGAACTTTTGGCTGAAAAGATTCGTAAAGCAGTAGAAGAGCATATTTTTTTCACCGGTTCAAAAATAATACCTGTAAGGATAAGTATAGGTATAGCGGAGTATCCAACGCATTCAGTTATTAAACAATTACTTATAGAAAAAGCTGACAAAGCGTTATATGTTGCAAAAAATTCAGGAAGGAACAACATAAAAGTTGCAGTAAAGGAAGATTGACTTTTTATGATAAAAAATTTTAAATGTATTGTATCTTATGATGGAACAAATTATTATGGCTGGCAAAAACAAAAAGATTTTTTAACTGTTCAGGGAATAATTGAATATTGTCTTGAAAAAATTTTTAATGAAAAAATAAATATTATTGGAGCGAGCAGGACTGATGCCAGAGTTCATGCATATGGTCAGGTTTTTAATTTTAAGATAGATACAAAAATAAAAAATTATGGTTTGAAAAAAATGCTTAATTCTTTATTGCCGGATGATATAAGAATAAAAAATATTTTTTATGCTGATAATAATTTTTCTTCGCGTTTTAATGTTAAAAAAAAATTTTATAGATATTTGATATATAATAGTTTTTTTTTGCCCCCTTTTTTAAGAAATTATGTATGGCATATTGAAAAGCAAATAGAAATAAAAAAAATAAAAGAAATATTACATTTATTTAAAGGTAAAAAAAATTTTTTTTCATTTTCAACATCAGATGATAAAATTAAAGATTATGAAAAAATTATTTATAATATAAATTTGAAAAAACAGGGTAAATTATTGATTTTGGATTTTTTTGGACAGAGTTTTCTTTATAATATGATCAGAAAGATAGTTGGTTGTCTTATTGAATATTCATTTGATAAAATAACTAAAAAAGATATTGAACTGATGTTTAAAAATGAAGACAGAACAATTTTAAAGACCATAGCACCTGCACGAGGATTATATCTGGTTAAGGTAATTTATAATACTGGAAAGGTAATTAAATGAAAAAAAAATTTATAATTATTGATGGTAATTCTTTTGCCTATAGAGCTTTTTATGCATTACCACCGCTGACAACAAAAGATGGTCTGGAAATTCAGGCTGTTTATGGTTTTTTTAATATGTTTTTAAAAATTTTAAAAGATAAATATCCTAACTTTATTTCTATAACTTTTGACCATCCTAAACCAACTTTCAGGCATAGATTGTATGAAAAATACAAAATACAAAGAGAACCAATGCCCGAATCCCTTCAAAATCAGATGAAAATAATTAAGGAAATAACTAAAAAATCCAATATCGGCACTTTTGAAATTGAAGGGTATGAGGCTGATGACATTATTGCTGCTTTAGTTTTTTATTTGAAACAAAATAAAGATTTGGAAATTTTGATAGCATCTTCGGATAAAGATATGATTCAACTTTTATCAGAAAATGTTCATATTATAAAATTTACAAAAGAAGGTTATGTTGAATTCACCCCTGAAAAAGTAATTAAAGAGATGGAATTAAAGCCAGAAGCCATTATTGATGTTCTTTCATTAATGGGAGATACTTCTGACAATATACCCGGTGTTAAAGGAATAGGAGAAAAAACAGCAATTAAACTTATAAAAGAATATGGAACCCTTGATAATTTACTTAATAATTTAAAAAAAATAAAACCTGAAAGGATAAAAAATTTAATTGAGAAAAGTATTGATGACGTAAAATTGAGCAGGGAACTTGCAATTTTAAAAGAGAATCCAGAAATTATTAAAAATATCAATTTTGAAATTGAAATATGCAGTTTACAAAATATAGATAAATCAATGATGGAACGGGAATTTATAAAATATAATTTTAAATCCCTGGTTTCTTCAAAAGATACTATTAATAAAGAAATAGAAGTAAAAAAAAGCGTTAATTTCATTGACGATATAAATTTAATTAAAAACTATTTATTAAAAGCAAAAAATTTAACCTTATTTTTTAATGGTGAAAAAGAAAATTTACCTGAAATTTTTTGCTTGAATATTGATGGTGAATTTTATTATTTTTTTGAAAAAAAAGATTTGGGTTTAATTTTGTTTAAAGATAAAATAATCATAACTAATTCCGCTAAAGAATTCTATAAAATATTTAAAAATATAAATAATTGTGAGATTTACGATATTATGCTTCTTGCATATTTATTAAATCCAGATAAAACATATAGAGATATTTCTATTATTTTTAATGACTTTTTAAATGAAACCTTTTTATCTTTTGAAGATGTGACAGGGAAAGGGATAAAAAAGATAGATATAAAATTTGCTGAAAAAAAATTAATAGAAAAATTTGTTTATTTGCAACTTGAAAATGCAGAGAAATTAAAAGATATGTTAATTAAAAAATTAGAAAAATATAATTTGTTTAAAATTTACACCGATATAGAATTACCACTTACTAAAATACTTTCTAATATGGAAAAAAATGGTATCAAAATAGACAGAGAATTACTTTTAAAACTCACTGAAAATGTAAATCAGGAGATAATATTAACAGAAAATAAAATATATGAAATATCAGGAGAAAAATTCAATATAAACTCACCCAAACAACTTTCTGAAATTCTTTTTAATAAACTTAATCTGCCTGTTCAAAAAAAAATAAAAACAGGATATTCAACTGATAATGAAGTATTACAGAATTTACTTCCGTATCATGAAATAATAAATGAAATTTTAAAACACAGAACACTCATTAAATATAAAACTGCGTTTTTAGATAGTATAAAAAATTTTATGGATAACGATAGCAAAATATATCCTTCCTACAATCAAAATGTGACTGCAACTGGTAGACTTTCTTCTTCCAATCCCAATATTCAGAATATACCTGTAAAGGATGATAAAGTAAGAGAAATAAGAAAAATATTTATTCCATTTTCAGAAAATGAAATTATTTTAAAATCTGATTATTCACAAATAGAATTAAGAATTCTTGCCCACATTTGTAAAGACCCTGTATTAATTAATATATATAATAACAATGGTGATATACATACAATGGTTGCCGCAAGTATATTTGGTCAAAAACCAGAGGAAATAACAAAAAATCAACGCAGAATAGCTAAAACAATCAATTTTGGAATTATATATGGAATGAGTGGTTTTGGACTTGCAAAGGAATTAGGGATTTCTCGGGGTGAAGCAAAAGATTTTATTGAGAAATTTTTTAAAACATTTCCTGATGTAAAAAAATATCAGGAAAATATTATTAAATTTGCAAGAGATAATGGCTATGTTGAAACTATCTGGGGAAGAAAAAGATTTATACAAAATATTTTAAGTAAAAATAAAACAATCAGGGAACTTGCTGAAAGATCTGCTATAAATGCGCCAATACAAGGTTCAGCGGCAGACATAATAAAAATTGCAATGATAAATATTTACAACGAATTTATAAAAAACAATTTAAAAACAAAGATTATATTCCAGGTCCATGATGAACTTGTTTTCAGTGTATTTAGAAATGAAAAAGATATTGTAGAAAAGATTGTAAAAGATAAAATGGAAAAGGTTGTTAAATTAAATGTCCCGTTATTAGTGGATTTGGGATTCGGAAGGAATTGGTATGAGTGTGGATAATAAGATAATAATCGGTATAACAGGTTTAATAGGCGATGGTAAAACAGAACTTGCTTATTTTTTTAGAAATAAAGGCATAAAGGTGATAGATGTTGATAATTTTGCTCATAATATATATAAAAGGGGGATGCCGCTATATTATAAACTTATTAAAATATATGGGAAGGATATACTTAATTCTAAAGGAATGATAAATCGTAATACCATTTCAAAAATTATATTTCAAAATGATTTTGAATATAAAAAATTTATATCTTTTATATATCCTGTTTTAAATTATGAATTAAAAAAGTATATAAAAAAATTAAATTATAAAATGGTGGTCGTTGATATGGCTGTTCTATTTCAAAGTAGTTTTTATAGATTTGTAGATAAAATAATTTTAGTTAAAACCCCTGAGAAAATATGGGAGAACCGTTTTAAAAATAATAAAAATTATGAAATTATATTAAAAATAAGAAAATTACAAAAAAAGCAATTAAAAAAGTTTAAAACTATTGCTTTGAGTAATTTTATTTTATATAATAATAGGGGTAAAAAAAAGTTTGCTGAAAAAGCAAAAAAGATAATAGATAAAATAATAAAAGAAGGGATTTATGATAGAAAAAGACAATAAAGAAATTCAGGAAAAAATTGAAAAGATAATAGAAAAAGTTAAAGCGTTACCGACTCTTTCACTGGTTGTTGCAAAGGTAATCCAGGTTGTATCAAATCCTTTAACTTCGGCATCTGATTTAAGCAAAATAATAACGGTTGACCAGGCATTAACCGCAAAAGTTTTAAGATTGGCAAATTCTGCGTTTTATGGATTTCCTTTTAGAATACAGAATATTGCCCATGCTGTTTCTATACTAGGATTTGATACAATAAGGAATTTAGCTCTTACAGTTTCAGTTTATAAAATTTTTTCTGGAGAAGGGAATGAAGGATTTTCACATCAGGAATTCTGGAAGCATTGCGTCGGAGTAGCAATATGCGCTTCTTTACTTGCCAAAAAAATAAAATATAAATCAAGCGAAGCTGCATTTACTGCTGGACTTTTACACGATATAGGGAAAAATTTTTTTGAACAATATATGCATAAAGAATATGGGGAAGTTTTAAAATATGTTAAAGATAATAAAGTTCCTATTTATCAAGCAGAAAAAAGATTGATAGGAATAGATCATAGCGAATTGGGGAAATTAATGGCAGAAAAATGGAATTTGCCCATAGAATTGAAGGCAGGGATTGCTTATCACCATTATCCAGAACAAGAAAAAGACGAACAGGTTATGGCATATATAATAAATGCTGCAAATATTTTTTGCAAACAGAAAGGTATAGGTTTTGCAGGAGATGATATTATTGAACCAATAAGTAAAGAGGGAAGATTACTATTAAATCTGGATAGAACTTACGAGGAAATGATAATGAATTCACTTGAAGCCGAAATAAAAGAAGCAGAAGCATTTTTTAATATGCCACAATATTAAATTTTTAATTTCAGGAGGAGTTTTTGGATATTAAGGATGAAAAAGAACGAGAACTGTTGGAATTAAAAGAGTATATTAAAAATTTAGAAGTTATAAATGAAGGTTTAAGGCAGTCGTTTGAAGAATTAACTACTCTTTATAGATTGGTTGATATTATAACAGAAGCAAAAACATTAGAAAGGGTGTTAAATTCATTACTTGACCTTGCTGAAGAGATAATAACTTGTAAAGGTGCTATTCTTTTTTTTGTAGATGAGCATTCATCAGAATTTGATGTGGCGATAAAAAGAAATATAAATAAAAAAATAGAGCAAAAAATAAATTTACAGATAAAAAATAAAGTCATTGATTGGGCATTGAAAAAGGGGAAAACCATTGCTTTACCTGATATTGATGAAAATCCCGACGAAACGGATAAAATATCCTTTGTTTTAGTGCCTTTAATTGCACATGATAAACCGATAGGTTTACTTAATATTATAACTGAAACTCCGGAAGGTAATATAACGAGTATTGATTTATCATTACTTACAATTCTTGCTAAACAGGCAGCCCTTGCTATTGAAAATGTAAAATTATATGAAAGTATGAAAAAAGATCAGATAAATATCATAAGAGCGCTTGCCTCTACAGTAGATGCAAAAGACCATTATACTTTAGGACATTCTCAGAAAGTTTCCGAATATTCGGTTCGTATTGCCGAAGAGTTAAAATTTCCCGAAAGGGATATTGAAACAATAAAATATGCTGCACTTTTGCATGACATAGGTAAAATTGCAATACCAGATGATATTATTAAAAAGCCATCAAAACTTACTGAATCGGAATTTGAAATTGTAAAAAAACATCCAGCAATAGGCGCTAAAATAATTAAAGAAATGGAATCTTTATCTGCTATGGTTCCCATAATACTTCATCATCACGAGAGATTTGATGGCAAAGGTTATCCTGATGGTTTGAAAGGCGAACAAATACCCATAGGAGCAAGAATAGTTCATGTTGCTGATGCCTATGATACGATGGTATCAGCAAGATCTTATAGAGACATGTTGCCCCCCCAGCTTGCAATATCAGAATTAAGAAAGAATGCAGGTTCACAATTTGATCCTGCAATAGTTGATCTTTTTATTTTGAGTTTTAAAAAATCAGAAATATCCCATGAATAATTTTAATTTTTTTTTAGATAAATTTTTTTATAAAAGTCAAAAAAGTTTTTTATTTTATTTAATAGTAGCGATTATTTATATTATTTTAATTGTTGTCCTGATTCTTTTAATAGTAAATAAAAATTCTTATATTTTTTTATTATTTTTTATTATGCTAACCTTTGCTTTTTTGCTGTTTGGACATGAAATAGGGATTATATTAGCAAGTATATGGATAATTTTAAGTACCATTAGAATTATATTTATCAGAGAAATATCAGGTATTTTAACAAGTATAATAAATCTAATCGTTACAGCCGGTGTATCTTTTTTATTGTCCGTATTCATAAGAGAGACTGATACAAGAAAAAAAAATATAGACATAAGATCAGATAATATTCAATATAAAAAAATAGAAAAAAAAGAAGAATACGATAAAATAAAATCACAGATAGAAGGAAATAAAACAAGAATAAAAAATTATACACTTTTAAATGAAGTTGCTCAAAAATTAACAGTAACACTTGAAAAAGAGGAAATATATAAAATTGTTTCAAATTATATAAGCCCACTGCTCAATAATAAAAAAGTAAATTTTGAATTTTTAATATGGGATGAAGAATCGGGAATATATGAATGTCTTGGTAAAAAATATAATACAACAGATACAAGTGGAACAATTAAATTATATAAAAAAGATCCTTTTGATGAATGGGTAGAAGTAAACAAGCAAACGCTTTTTATTAAAAATATTGATGATGATTATCGTTTCAAAATTTTATCAAAACAGATAAAAAATTTTAAATCAATGGTATGCATTCCTTTACTTACTAAACAAAGAATAATTGGTATTTTAAAAGTTTATTCGGACAAAGTTAATTTTTTTGATAATGATGATGCAAGAATTTTAAATTATTTAGGTGATTTATGTACAACTATTGTCCAGAACTCGCTGTTATATTCAAAAACGAAAGAACTTGCGATAAAAGATGGACTTACTGGACTTTATATGCGCAGATATTTTATTGAAAAACTTGATGAAGAGATAAGAAGAGCAAAACAATTAAATACCACTTTTTCTTTTCTTATGATTGATATTGATCATTTTAAAGAATGTAATGATACTTTTGGACATCTTTTTGGAGATAAAGTTTTGCGTCTTTTAGGCGAATTTTTAAAAGAAAATTTGCGTGATGTTGATATAATAGGCAGATATGGTGGTGAAGAATTTGCTGTAATTCTTCCAAATACTAATTATAATGGGGCAACTTTTGTTGCCGAACGTTTAAGGAGTAATTTTGAAAAATTGGTTATCAAAGTCAATGAAAATGAGGGCAGAAAAATAACGTTGAGTATAGGTGGGATAGAATATAAAGATAGTATGAAATTAATGGAGATTATAAATTGTGCTGACAAAGCATTATATCATTCGAAGGAAACAGGGAGGAATAAAGTTACTTTCTGGGAGGATATTCAATAATAATGAAAAATACAAAACTACTTTTATTTATAATAATTTATTTATTAATTTATTCATTAATTTTTTATTTTTCGGGTAATAATAAATTTATAAAATCATATAAAGAATTTTTTTATTTATTGAATTTAGCATTGCCGGCTTTTATACTTTCCCCTTTAAATAAAATAAATAATAAATCAGGTAAAATAATTGATATTTGTGTTTTATTGAGCATAACCTTTTTATTTTTCCCATTTAAAAGAATAAATGGGGAAGTATTTATTATGACTTTTATTTTATTTTTAACTTACTATTTTTATAAATTTATTTTTATCCAAAATTTTAAAAAAATAGAATCGACTGAATATGAATTAATTAATGATGAAGAAGCCATTAAAATTATTGAAAATGAAAAAATTGCTTCTGTTAAAAAAGAAAATGAAGAAAAAGAATTTGAAATAAAAGAAATAACATCTCTTTATACAGCTGTAAAAGATTTGAGTAATACAATAAAAATTGAAGATACTATGGAAATAATATTTGAAATATTAAAAAAAATATTTAAATATAATTTTAAAATTACAACGGATGATATATATTATATTCTTATAATAAAAAAAGAATTTGATTTTATGATTACAAAGACAAAAGGTTTTGATGAAGCAATAATAAAAGAAAATGAAAAGTCTATAATCCAATCAATTCTTAATAATATTAGTCCTGGAAAAGGAATAATTTATAAAACAGGTATTGAAAAAGAAAACACACAGACATTTTTTAGTTTTTTTAAAAGTGTATTGTTTATTCCGTTATATGCGGAAAAAAAATTATTTGGAGTTTTGTTCATTGCGGTAAATAAGGAAAATATTTTTAATGAGAAACAATTAGAATATTTTAAAATTTTGTCCAACCAGTTTGCTATATCTTTAGAAAATGCATATCTTTATGAAGAAGTTGAACAAATGTCAATTACTGATAGTCTAACAGGACTTTATGTTCATAGATATTTTCAAGATAAACTTGAAAACGAATTAAAAAGAACGTCGAGATATAGTAAAGATTTATCACTTGTAATTGCTGATATTGATTTTTTTAAAAAAGTAAATGATACTTATGGTCATCTTGCAGGAGATTATATTTTAAAAACGATTGCGTTAATAATGAAAAATAATACAACTCCAATAGACACGGTAGCAAGATATGGCGGAGAAGAGTTTGTTATTATTTTTCCTGACATTCCTAAGGATAAAGCGCATATGCAGGCAGTAAAAATAAGAAAAGAAATTGAAAATTATAAATTTAAATTTCAGAATTTTGTTATTAAAGTAACTATAAGTATGGGAGTGGCAAGTTATCCTGCTGATGCTTTGACACGACGTGCTCTCATAGAAAAAGCAGATAAAGCACTTTACAGAGCAAAACAGGAAGGCAGAAACAGAGTTGTAAAAATTTAACTATCATTGTCATCTTTTATATTTTATTTTGCGTCCAAAAAGCAGATATTTGAAATAAAATAATATAGACAAAAAAAAATTTTTAAGTATAATATTTTTACGTTTAAATTTATAAAAAGGAGGATAGATATGAGAAAAAGTTTAATTTTCTTATTTGTTTTTTTTATGGTATTTTCAGTTCTTTTTGCTCAAACCGCCGAGGAGATAATTGCAAAGCATATTACTACATTATGGAATTTTGAATCAGGAACAACGGAAGGATGGGCAGGCGTTGGTAAATATGCAAAATCTTGCTCTATAAATACAAACCCGGAATATATAAGCGAAGGTAAATACTCATTAAAAATTGATATTACAGGTTCTACTTCCTGGAATCAGGATGTCGCAGGAAATAATGGCCCGTTTCCACCGCAGATTAACAATTTAACTGAAATTATGTTAGATGTTTATGTCCCTGAAAGTTCAGTCAAAGGGATGGAATATCAGGAGTTGTATGTTGTGTTTTCCAGCAAATCAAATAATTGGTATTCATTAAAACAACAGCTATTGGTGGGCAAAAATAAAGTTGCCTTAAAAATAGATAACTCCAAGATAAAAGAAGAGATGTGGCATGTTTATCTTGTTGTAAATTCCAGCCAACCCTTTAAAGGACCTATCTATGTTGATAATATAAAAGCCAGGTTAATAGGAAAACCAGGAAAAGTTACAGGACAGCTGAAAGAAAAAGAAACAGGTTCAGGAATAGCAAATGCCAATATTATAATTGGCGATAAATTATTAAAAAGCAGCGACGATGGTAAATTTGAAACAGAAATAGGAGAAGATGTTTATAAGGTAGAAATAGCGGCTTTTGGTTATAGAAAAAAATCAATATCAAAATTTATTGTTATTGAAGGAAAGACAAATGACATTGGAATTATTGAACTTATTAAAGAAAAAGAACCAGCAAGACAGGAATGCAATGTAACCATTGATGTTAATAAGGTATTAAGGGAAATAAACCAGCATAAATTATATGGTCATAATGTTGCTGCCTGGCATAAACCAGAAGGATATAGAGACAATGTAGCACTGGAAAAATTAAAAAGAATAAAGGCAACATTTATAAGATGTCCAGGTGGAGATTATGGTAATTTATATGACTGGAGAACAGGAGATGTATATAAAACTGATGGTGGAAAAAATTGGACGCCTGAATTTAATTATTTAGGCGGTTTTGTCCCTTTTATGAAACGGATGGATAATTTAATGGGTGGTAAAACAGAAGTTTTACCAATAATCAATGTTATGACTCCTTTTGAAAAAACAATAGAAGAAAGGATTGATTATGCAATACAATGGATTCAAGATATGAGAGATAAAGGATTAAAAGTTAATTATGTGGAAATAGGCAATGAACCAGATAATAAACCACTATTTCCTGGTACTTTACCAGCAAAAGAAGGGAAGAAATGGTATCAGATGCCAAATTCTAAAAAAGTAATTCACTGGTGGACAAATATTGACAACTATTCAAAAGTTTTTAATTTAGCAGCATATAAAATTAAAAAAGCATTTCCTGATATAAATGTAATGGGACCATGTCCAATGCAACCTATGAATCAGCAAAGGTTAGAAGGCGACCCATGGAAAGCAGAAAAAACAGCTCCATACTGGGTTGAGAGATTTTTAAAAAACTCAGGTAAATACGTTGATGTTATTGCTGTCCACGAATATCCTTTATGGGCAAATAACGATGCCAGGGCATTACTGAAAAAACCACAAGAAACATGGCCCGAATATATGCCCAAATTTAAAAAATGGATAAAAAAATACATAAACAGTATAAAAGGATATGAAGATAAAAACATAGAGATTGCTTTGACTGAATGGAATTCGGGAGAGGAAAATATAATGACAGCAGAATTAGTAAATGCTTTATTTTGTGCTGATTATTTAGGTTCATTTATAAAGTCAGGTGGTGATATGGCATTTTTGTGGGATCTTTATACACAAAAACCAGGACAGGGTGGTGGACACGGAATTATGGATCAAGAAAATGATCCGACAAATAAATTTTCTGAAAGAGCACATTACTGGGTTTTTGATCTTTATGCAAACAGATTTGGAACAAAGTTAATTGAAGCGAATTCAGATAATCTTGATTTATCCGTGTATGCTTCATTAACAGATGATAATAAAATAGTGATAATGGCAATCAACAAAACAACATTAAGAATTGCGAATGCAAAGATAAATATTACAGGTTCAAATGTTGGTGGTTCAGGCAAGGCCTGGCAGCTATCTAATAAAGAATATGTATGGAGTAAAGATTTATATAGACCTATAGTGAATACAGGACCATCTGAAATAAATATAAACAATACAGGAACAAGTTTTAATTACGATTTTCCACCATATTCAATTACAGTTATACAGTTATCAAGATAAATAGAATATAAATAAAAATAAGGGGAAATCATTTACTTTCCCCTTATTTTTTATTAATGATAAAATTGTTTTATTTTTTGCTGGATTTCGTAAAAGTTCTGATATTGATAAAGAAACTCTTGAAGGTATTCTTTTTTAAGGAAACCGAATGGAAATTGTAAAAAAGAAAAATAAGGGCGGATGAGGCGTAAGGAAACAATTTGGTATTAAAAAATAAGAAAAAACAACAATAAGAGGCAATCGGTGATAAAAACAAGATTGCTTCTTTGTTGAGCGAGAGTTATGGGATTATAGGAAGTAGAAGTTATATCGTTCGCCTGAATTTAAAATGACAGGGCGAAAAATTTATATATAGATTAATTTTGTTTTACCAACGGCTAAACTATTACGAAAAGTGTAGAAGGGGAAAAGGGGGATATATGATACTAACGAAGCAATATAGCAGTTAAAAGTGGAAGAAAACAAGGTAATCGGTAATAAAAGTAAGATTAATTTTTACCCGCCCGTTTCTTAGAAAAACACTCAGGGATGAGCGTCTATACCTCAATTCTTTTTAGTATATTTAGTCTTTTGAAAAGTCCACACTTTATTATACATTAATGATTTCAAAAAATATTTGACAGAAAAAATTATTTATGATAAACTTAAAAAATAAAATTGCAACATTTTTTTACATATTGAAATTGGAGGAAATTGTGCAAAAATTAAAACTATTTTTATCAATTTTATCATGTGTCTTAATTTTAATTTTACCTTTATTTTCAGATGAATTTTCAGATACATTATCTATAACATGGGAAAAAACAAAAGAACCTTTTTTTAATAAGTATAATCCTTATGGATCTGGAGCCAGAGCATTAGGTATGGGTGAGGCATTTACTGCAATTGCTGATGATGCTTCTGCTATTTATTATAATCCTGCTGGAATTCCACAACTTGACCACAATGAATTATATTGGACAGGAAGCAGTTATCATAGAAATTCTCCTTATACTAATTTTGCAACTTTAGTTTTATCCTTAGGTGGGCAATATTTTGGAGTTTCATATTTTAAACCATATCATCCAAGTGGTAGATGGCCTGATAAAATAAAAATTCCTAAAATTATAGGACCTTCTACTTTATTTTCTGATAGTTTATATCCTGATCAGGATTTAATTATTCCAGATGGCACTTATGAAAATTGGTATGGCGATTTAGAACCATCATGGCAGGAATTTTTATCTGAAAAATACAGGAAATATATTAATTTACCTTTTCAGGAAAACCAGATTTTAGTTACTTATGCAACACCACTTACTGCAGATAAAAGTTTTATGTTTGGTTTGAATGTAAAATATTTATTTACTGATGCAGATGCTAAAAAAGTATTAGGTGATAATTTTGATGCCTGGGCATGGGGTTTGGATTTGGGATTTTTATATAAATTAAGAATAATAGAACATTTAAAAGATCTTAATATTGGTATTATGTTAAGAGATGTATCAGGGAGTATGAAGAGGTATAAAACAGGAGTTGAAAAACCTTTATTTTTTACTTCTTCACTCGGGATATCAATAAGAACAACTGAACTTATTGAAAAAGAAATAACAAGTTTTTCATTTGACTGGGATTCTGTTAATGATCCTGCAGTATTACAAAATGAAAAAAATAGATTAAAATTTGGTTTTGAACAATGGTTTTTGGATAGTCATTTTGCTATACGTGGTGGTCTTGTGAATTTTATGTATCCTGGACCATGGCGTTTTTCTTTAGGTGTATCTGCCAGATACTGGTTGGGAATAGATTATGCATATTTACGCGCAATACCATTCGACCAGAAAGCAGAAAATGAAGGTGAAAGCCACTGGTTTTCAGTTTACTGGATATGGGGAGTGCAAAAGAAAAAATTACCAACTCCAGATGTATTTGCTGCAGTTGAGCCAATTTCTTTTGCACCTAAAAATGGTGAAACAGTTATATTTAAATTAAATGCATATTCAAAAGCCAGAATAGATAGATGGGCTTTGAACATACTTGATAAAAACAATAATCTTGTAAAAACCTATGTTGATATTGGTATTCCACCTTCGCAGATAGTATGGAATGGAACAGATAATAAATATCAACTGTTGCCTGATGGTGAATATACTTTTATTTTTGAAGCAACAGATAAATTAGGAAGTTCATCATCAACACCTGTTCAGGTTATAAAAATTTATACACCAGTATCAGAGGCAAAAGATAAAACAGCATTTGAACAATTGAAACGTCTTTTAAATCAGATAAAAGATAGAGATTTAGCAGAAGACAATGCAGCAAAAACACTTGCTGAGAAAAATATAGCAACACTTAAAAAATCAAAAGAAAAACCAACACCTGTTCCGCCGCCAGGACCACAGGAAGTGTCATCTTATTTAGCGCCCGGTCAGGCAACAGGTATTTCTCCCCGGCAGATAAGTCCTGCTGCTGGAAGTACAGGTTCAATTAATATAATTGGTTTTCCTAATATAGAATCGGGTTTAATACGGTCAGCATATATTACAACCACATCAGATGGTTTAAGGACATTTAATATGGAATATGCAACTGAAAATACAATGCCAAAATATGTTTTACAGGAAATGGCACTCATGGTAAAAAGTATTGCGGAAAATTTAGGTTATTCAATAAATCAGATAGGTATTAATTCAATATATGGCGGCAATAATAATTTGTCTTTAAATGTGCCTGTAACTCAGGCGCAAAATTTTGCTAAGGGTATTATCTCCCTGGAACAGATGTTGAGAGGCGCATCTGTTACATTAAACGGAGAATCAATATATCCAAATTTTTAAAATTGGTGGTGAGTTATGAAAAAGAAATTTTTATTGATTTTAGCAGGACTAACTTTGATTAATACTTTATTATTTGGGGGAGCATTTGATAAAGGAGGAGTTTTAGGTATTGGTGGCAGAGCATTAGGAATGGGAGATGCTTTTGGTGCGGTTGCTGATGATGGTAGTGCTGTTTATTGGAATTCAGCTGGACTTGCACAACTTGAAAGAGCAGAGTTGAATTTATTTTTAGGCCCTTTACTCAATGGAAAAGAATATTATGCTTTTTTTTCTTTTGGTTCGCCATTTTTTCAGGATACGGTATGGCAGTTATCAGTTATTTCTCTGATTCATAATGATAAGAATAATACAAAAGAATTCACAGTTGTTGGTAGTTTCGCATCTTCTTTAAATTTAGAAAGAACATTTTCAGTTGGTGTTAATATTAAGTATTTAAATTATAATTCTACTGCCTCATTTCCTACACCATCCGTTACATTACAGGGAATTGCAAATGGTTTGGGGCTTGATCTTGGTGTTTTGTATCAAATACCTTTACCACAATGGGGTAAAAAAATAAATTTAGGTCTTTTCATTCAGGATATTGATACAACTTTATATTGGCAGGGTGGAACAACAGAAGAAAAAATACCTACTATTTTTAAAATAGGGACTGCATATTATATTGAAGATAATTTACTTGTAACTGCTGATTTAGATTTTTTTAAAGATCTAAATATAAGCGGTCAACCACTTGAAACACCTATTTATGATTCATCAAGAGGGATTACAATAACCGCACTTGTTCCTCCGGAAACCAGACTTCATATTGGCGTAGAAGGATGGTTTTTTAAAAAACATTTAGGATTACGTGGTGGTTATACAGGATTTGCAACAATGCAGGGAAGATTTACTGGTGGAGCAACATATAAAGAAGATACATGGCAAATAGATTATGCTTATATAGGTCATGCCGAACATTTAGGTGATTCCCATAGATTTAATATTGCATTACGATTTGGTCAAGAAAAAGAAAAAATAAGGGCAATAAGTATTGTAAGACCTCCAAAAGATTTAAAAGCATACCCTGCTAATAATGCAGTAAATTTGACATGGGAACCCAATGATGATCCAAATGTGACAGGATATGCGGTTTATATGAGCAAATCACCTGGTTCAAGACATATACCAATAGCAAAGAGAATAAAAGAAAATTATGTTACTGTTGATGGGTTACAGAATGGGACGAGGTATTATTTTGTAGTTACAGCAATAAATAATACTTATCCACCGGTTGAAAGCAATTATTCAAACGAAGCTTCTGCAGTACCGGCACCGGTTGTCCCAGGAACGCCTGAGGTTTTCCCGATTGCAAAACCAAAGAAAGTAGAGAAAAACGGAGTGGTGGATGTCAAATGGGGTAAAATGCCACCTACAAATTTAGCAGGATATAATATTTATATTAGTGAAACATCAGGTAAGGGTTATGTAAAAGTAAATCCTTCACCTATAAAAGATGTGCATTACATAGTAAGAGGTTTAGAAGTTGGTAAAAAGTATTACTTTGTTTTAACTTCGGTCACAAATGATGTTCCACCAATTGAAAGTAAATTTTCTCAGGAATGGTCTGATATTGCAAAGCCAGAAAGTGCAGCAGAAGCAGGACAATAATTTTAAAAGGAGAGTGATAATATGATAAGTGGTTTATATACAGCAGCATCCGGTTTGATTTCTGAAACATATAAGCAGGATGTTATTGCAAATAATCTTGCAAACGTAAACACGACAGGATATAAAAAAGACAGGACGCTTTATATTACTTTTCCAACAGTTTTTCTTTATAGAATTAATGATGAAAAAATGAAAATACCAGGTGCTGCAACTGCGGATGTTTTAACCCCTATAGGTGAGATGGGCAGAGGTGTTCAATTAAGATATGATGGAATACAACCTACAATTACAGAAGAAGGTTCTTACATTGAAACACAAAATAAACTTGATTTTGCGATAAAGGGTAATGGAATGTTTGTTGTAAATACACCTTTCGGAATAAGATATACCCGTGATGGAAATTTTACTTTAGATAATGATTATAAATTAGTCACGAAAAATGGTTATGCAGTTTTAGGTAATCGTGGAGAAATAACATTAGAAGGAACAGAAATTTATGTTGATGAAGCGGGAAATATTTTTATGGATGAACAGGAAATTGATAGTTTCAGAATAGCCTTATTTGATGAACAGAGCAAATTAAGAAAACAGGGAGATAATTTATTTTATTTGCTTGATGGTGGATTACTGCCAGAAAATGAAGAAGGCAGTGATATACAAATAAGGCAGGGCTATTTAGAAACATCAAATGTTAATGTTGTCCGTGAAATGGTTGATATGATAACAGCATACAGATCTTATGAGGCATCTCAGAAAGCAATACAAGCACAGGATCAAACATTAAACAGAGCAGTGAATGACATAGGAAATATAAGTATATAAAACAATTATAAAGGAGGTTTTAATTATGATAAGATCTTTATGGACAGCAGCTACGGGAATGATTGCTCAGCAAAACAATGTTGATATTATTTCAAACAATTTAGCAAACGTAAATACAACGGCATTTAAAAAGAGTCGCGCAGAATTTCAGGATTTACTTTATCAGACGATTAGACCCGCAGGTGTTACAAACAACATTGGCTCTCAATATCCAACTCCAATAGAAATAGGGCATGGAACGCGGCTTGCCTCAACAACAAAATCCTTTTTAACAGGCGAACCTGTCCAGACATTTAATCAATTGGATATTATGATACAGGGCGAAGGATTTTTTATGCTTCAGCTTCCAAATGGAGAGACAGTTTATACGCGGGATGGTTCTTTTAAAGTTGATGGAACTGGTAATTTAATAACTTCTGATGGATATTTTATGGTGCCTGAAATAACTATTCCACAGGAAGCATCAGCGGTTGTCATTCGTGAAAATGGAGAAGTTCAGGCTGTAATACCCGGACAAACAGAAAATGAGTCAATAGGTCAAATTAAACTTGTTAAATTTGCAAATCCTGCCGGACTTGCAAGTATAGGTAAAAATTTATATAAAGAAACAGAAGGTTCAGGCGAACCAGTAGAAGGTATCCCTGGTTTTGAAGGATTTGGAACACTTATGCAGGGTTATCTGGAAGCATCAAATGTAAAAGTTGTAGAAGAGATGGTAAATTTAATTGCATCACAAAGAGCTTATGAAATAAATGCGAAGGCAATTCAGACATCGGATGATATGCTCGGGCTTGCTAACGACTTAAAGAGATAAGATAAAAAAGTTGACTTTATAATGAAACAAAGTTTTTTTTTGTTCTTTTCAATTTTAATTATTAGTTTTGTATATTCGGCAGAGATTATATTAAAAGATAAAGAAATTGTTTTATCGAAGGATAAAATTTATCTTGGTGATATTGCTGATTTTGTTGGCTTTAATGAAAAAACTATCGAAGAATTATCAAATATATATTTAAAAAAAGCTTCTCTGCCAGGATATAAAACAATAATTCCAAAAGAACTGGTTTCAAATAAAGTTTTTAAATATTATGGGAAGGTAAAAATAAATGGTCCTGAAAAAGTGATTATCAATATAAAAAAAAATGAAATAAACAGGACAGATTTAATAAAAACAGCAGAAACATATATAAAAGAAAAAATGCCATGGCAGGAAGATGAAGTAAATATTGAAGTTAAAAATATTAATGATAAAAATTCAGTAGATGTTCCTGATGGTGTTGTTCTTTTAAAAGTTAAAGAGGATTTTACAACAAATTTTAAGGGCAATGTGGTTATTCCTGTTGAGATTTATATAGATAATAAATTCTATAAAATTGAAACGGTTTCTTTTTTTATTAAAGTAACCAAAGTTTGCTTTAAATCAACTAGGAATATAAGGAGCAAAGAAAAATTATCAGATTCTGATATAGAAAGTGTAAAAAAAGATATTACCTATTTGCCGGATGATATTATATTATTAAGAGAAGAACTGGATAACCTTATTACTAAAAAAGCAATATTAAAGGGAACTTTATTGTTAAGAAGCATGTTTGAAAGTATACCCCTGTTTAGAAAAGGTGCGCGAGTTTATCTTATAGTTAAAATTAAAAACATACAGGTGGAAACAGAAGGAATTGCTTTAGGTGATGGTAGGATAAATGATTTAGTCCGTGTAAGATTAGATAATAAAAAAATATTAGAAGGAAAAGTGAACAAAGAAGGAAAAGTATTTATAAAAAAATAAAAGGAGTTGATTTATATGAAAAAAATAAATATTTTAATTGTTTTGATTTTCTTATTTTTTTCTTATATTTTTTCGGATGATATAGCAAATTCTGATGATATAAATTCATTATATACAGACCATAAAGCATATAAAGTAGGAGATATAGTAACAATTCTGGTTGTTGAATCAACAGAAGGCTATCAGAGTGCATCATTAAAAACACAAAAGCAACAGTCAATCAGTGGTGGCATGGGAATGAGTTCATGGGGTGGTGGCGTTTTAAGTCCTTTTCCTTATGTCCCGTCCTGGGGAGCAGGTGGCCAGGAATATCAGGATGGGTCTGGAAAATCTACAAGAAAAGGTGGTCTTATAGCAAAAATTTCAGCACGCGTTGAAAAAGTTCTTTCAAATAATAATTTAGTAATTAAAGGCACAAAAATTATTCAGATAAATGATGATAAGCAAAATTTAATCATAGAAGGTATAATAAGACCAGAAGATATTGGATCAGATAACACTGTATTATCAACTTTTGTTGCAGATGCAAAAATAAAATATGAAGGCAAAGGACCAATTGGAGAAAAAACTTCTCCTGGTATTCTTACAAGAATACTTGACTGGCTTGGTTTATTTTAATATTAAAGAGGTGATTTTTTAATGAGAAAAAAAATATTTTTAATTTCAATTTTATTTTTAATTATAGTTACATCTGTTTTTTCAGTAGAGTTAAGAATTCGTGATATAGCAAGATTCAAAGGAATAAGAGATAATCAACTTACAGGTTTTGGGCTTGTCGTTGGTTTAAAAGGAACCGGTGATAGAAAAACAACGATATTTACAAATCAGGCAATAGTTAATATGCTTAAAAGATTTGGAATAAATGATCCAGTAAATCAAATAAGGGTAAGGAATGTTGCGGCAGTAATGGTAACTGCAAATTTGCCTGCCTTTGCTAAAAAAGGAGATAAAATAGATGTTGTTGTATCATCAATGGGGGATGCGAGAAGCATTGATGGTGGAGTTTTGCTTCAAACAGTTTTAAAGGGGATTGATGATAATGTTTATGCCGTTGCCCAGGGACCAGTATCAACTGGCGAAGGTGCTCTTTCAGTAAATGGTGGTAATATTATAAATAACCGAATGAATGTAGGCAGAGTTCCCAATGGTGGTCTTGTAGAAAAAGAGGTTCCTGTAAGTTTTGTAGATGATAAATATAATATGTATTTATTATTAAGTATTTCTGATTTTACATCTGCTTATAGAATAACAGATGTAATTAATTCACAGTTCTGGGGCGATATAGCAAATGCGGTTGATGCGTCAACAATAAAGATACGTGTTCCTTTTGATTTTCAAAATAATCTCGTTGAATTTGCCGCTGCAATAGAAGGGCTTTATGTTGAGATAGAAGAAAAATCATGGAAGGTAGTAATCAATGAAAGAACAGGAACAGTTGTTATGGGCGCTGATGTTGCAATAGATACCTGTGCTGTTGCCCATGGCAATTATAATGTTACTATAAATGTTACGAGGCAATTATCACAGCCAAATCCTTTTTTGCCCGGAGCTTCTGCTATGGTATATTCTGATTCAAAAGTAAAAGTAGAAGGTGGGGGAGATCAACTGGTAACTTTGCCGCAGGGTGCAAATGTTCAGGATCTTGTTAATGCTTTAAATATTTTAGGAGCATCGCCAAAGGATATTATAATGATTTTACAGGCAATAAAAGCTGCAGGTGCTTTACATGCTGAAATTGAAATTATGTAAGGTAAGGTAATTTTATATGACTGATTTTTTAGGTGCATCAGAAATTACAGCAAGAACAGAGATAATGAATCTTGATAATAAATTAAAAATGGCGCAATTGCAGGCGTCAAAAGTAAAAACTAATAATTTAAGCGAAACAGAAAGATTAAAAGAAGTTTGTAAAGAGTTTGAATCAATTTTTTTAGGCTATATTTTAAAACAAATGAGAAAAACCGTTCCAGAAGACCCGATATTTGGCAATTCAGTTGCTAATGAAATATTTTATGATATGCATGATGAAGCATTATCAAGAGAACTTGCCAGAGCCGGGGGAATTGGTCTCGCGTCAATTTTATATAAACAATTATCTCAAATTGCAATTTCAAGTTATAATCAAAACAAAAATATAAATGGCATTTCTAAATAGTTTTTATCTTTCTTTTATTGCAAGGAGTAATTAAATGTCGCTTCAAAATTGTGATAGATGCGGAAAGATTTTTAATTATAATCCTATAGAAAATGCTGGAAATGAAAAGATCTGTCCTGAATGTGCCATAGAAGAAAAAAAAGATTTAAAAAAAGTTACTGAATATTTAAGGAAATATCCCCTTGCTAATATAATGGAAGTTCATGAAGCGACAGGAGTATCCCAGGCAATGCTTTTTAGGTTCATAAAAAGTGGTAGTTTAAAAATGCGAAAGCCAGTAGAAGAATTTAAATGCAGAATATGTGGCAAGTCGATACAAAAGGGAACTCTATGCGCTGAATGCAAAAGTAAAATAGAAAAAGGATTTGATGCAGAAAAGTTAAAAAATAAAAAAATGAAAAAAACTGATATAATTTGAGTTATTCTTAAATAAAACGCATAAAATAGAAATTTTTATTAACTATAAAAGTTTAGTAATAGTTCAGCCACCAGAAGTAAACTTGTAAAAGTGGAGATACTGGCAAGGAAACATTTGACAATGTTATTCTTAGGAAGCCGAAAGAGGAATGTAAAATGGGAAATAAGGGTATATGAGGCTGACGAAGAGCAATCTCGCAATTGAAACGGAAGAAGGCAAGACTAAAAGGCGATCGGTGATAAAAGCAAGATTGCTTTGTCAGGATAATTGAACGAGGGAATAGAAGATAGAGGGAATCATTCGCTTGATTTTTAAATGATAACAGAAAAAATTTAATGATTAATTATGTTCTACAGGTAGTTAAACTATTACATATTATTGTAATTTTTATTTTTAATCTATTTAACTGTCTACCATATTTTTATTCCCAATTTTGTGTAAATTTTCACTTGATTTTTTGTTATGAAGCGTTACAATAAATTTGTTTAATAAAAAAAATAAATTAAAAAATTTCAGGAGGTGCATTAATGTCAAAGAATATGACAGAGATACGCTGGCATGGAAGAGGAGGCCAGGGTGCGAAAACAGCTGCGCTTTTACTTGGTGAAGCAGCAGTAGCTTCAGGTAAGTATGTTCAGGCATTTCCAGAATATGGACCTGAGAGAATGGGGGCGCCTGTTGCTTCTTATAACCGTATATCAGAAAATGAAATATTTATTCATTCGCCAATTACAAATCCAGATATTGTTCTTGTTTTAGATGAAACATTGGTGGATACTATTGATGTGACAAAGGGGCTTGATGAACAAAAAGGAATTTTAATAATTAACACTCCGTTTTCAAAAGAAGAAATTCAGAAAAAATTAACATCATGGAAAGGCAGGTTAATAGTTTTAGACGCAACTAAAATTGCTCTTGAAACCATAGGTAAACCAATACCCAATACACCAATGATGGGTGCCTTAATTGCTATTTCAGACATTTTAACTCTTGAGAATTTCATAGAAGATACAAAAAAGAAATTAGAAAAAAAATTTAAAAATAAACCAGGTGTTATAGAAGGAAATATTAATGCTATAAAAAAAGCCTATGAGGAGGTAAAAAAACAATGACAAAAAAACCTGATATAAAAACATGGAAAGATTTAAATGTTGGTGGTATCATAGAGAGTGGCACATCAGAACATTTTAAAACAGGTGACTGGCGAGTAAAGGTCCCAGTATGGCAATCCCAAAATTGCATTCAATGTATGACCTGCTGGGCTTTTTGTCCTGACAATGCAATAAAAGTTACAGATGAAGGGAAAAGAGGAAATTATGATTATAATTTCTGTAAAGGTTGTGGTATCTGTGCAGAAGAATGTCCTGTAAGTAAGAAAGTTATAAATGAAATTAAAAAAGCAGCCCCCAATGCAAATATAACTTCCTGGGATGCAGAAACAAATCAGACTTTCAAAGAAAAAGCTTCTATTTTAATGGTTTCAATAAAAGACGCAAAAGAAAAATATAATATAAAATAATAAGGAGGAAATAAAAATATGGAAAAAACAATAGTAGCAAGAACAGGTAATGAGGCAATGGCAGAAGCTATGCGTCAGATAAATCCTGATGTTTGTGCTGCTTATCCTATTACGCCTGCAACAGAGATAATGCAGATATTTTCAAGTTTTGTAAATGATGGACTTGTAAAAACAAATTTAATAACTGTTGAATCAGAGCATTCAGCAATCAGTGCCTGTATGGGATCTGCTGCATCAGGTGCAAGAACAATGACTGCTACTTCTTCTCAAGGATTAGCATTAATGCATGAGATTCTATATATTGCATCTGCTTTACGTTTGCCGATAGTTCTTGCAGAAGTAAACAGAGCATTATCAGGTCCCATTAATATTCATTGTGATCATTCTGATACTATGGGAGAAAGAGATGCAGGTTGGATTCAGATTTATGCAGAAAATTCACAGGAAGCCTATGATTTATTAATAAATGCTGTTAGAATAGCAGAGCATAGAGATGTAAGTTTACCTATAATGGTATCAACTGATGGTTTCATAATAAGCCATGAAATGGAAAGGTTAGAAATGTATCCTGATAGTGAGATACAGAAATTTATTGGTGAATATAAACCAAATTATAATCTCTTAAACATTGATAATCCAATCACAGTTGGTTCGCTTGTTTTAACCGATTATTATTTAGAACATAAAAGAGTCCAACATGAAGCAATGAAAAATGCAATGAAAGTAATTCCAGAAATTTTTGCAGAATTTAAAAAAGTTTTTGGCAGACAATATGACTTTGTTGAAAATTATAAATGTGATGATGCTGATTATATTCTTATATGCCTTGGTTCTACTGCAGGAACATCCAAAGTTGCTGTGGAAGAATTGAGACAGGAGGGTATAAAAGCAGGGCTTTTAAAAATAAGAGTATTCAGACCATTTCCCGCAGAAGAAATTGTAAAATATATATCAAAGGCAAAAGCAATAGCAATTTTAGACAGGAGTGAAAGTTTAAGTACTCAGGCAGGTCCTGTTGCAACAGAAGTAAAAGCAGCACTTTATGATGCTGGTAAAATTATTCCAATGCAAAGTTATGTATATGGATTAGGTGGTAGAGAAATTTATGTAGATCAAATAAAAGATGTTTATAGAAAATTAAAAAATACAAAAATATCAGAGCAGGTAAAATATTTAGGTGTAAAAGAATAAAACAAGGAGGAAAAATATATGGCAGCACCAAAACAATCAGCAAAAGAACCTGTAAAATTTATAGGCGGCCATAGGGCATGTGCTGGCTGTGGATTTCCAATTCTTTTAAAGCAGATGTTTTCTTCTACTAAAGATCCGGTAGTTATTGTAAGTGCCACAGGTTGTTTAGAAGTTACTTCTACAATTTTTCCATTTTCTGCATGGAAAGTGCCTTTTATGCATAACGCATTTGAAAATTCAGCAGCAACATGTTCAGGAGTGGAAGGCGCATACAGGTCTTTAAAAAAACAAGGGAAAGAAAATCAAAACATAAAATTTGTAGCAATTGGTGGTGATGGTGGAACGTATGACATTGGATTGCAATCTTTATCAGGTGCTATGGAAAGACGGCATGATATGCTTTATATAACTTATAATAATGAAGCATATATGAATACAGGCATACAACGTTCATCGGCAACTATAATGGGCGCACATACCACTACTTCGCCAGCAGGTAAAGTAGTTCATGGTAAAACTCAGAATTCTAAAAATTTAACTGAAATTTTGGTTGCTCATGAGATTCCATATGTTGCGCAGACAACAGTTGCATTCTGGCAGGATGCCACATCAAAGTTTTCAAAGGCATTTTCAATAGAAGGACCCAAATTTATAAATGCTTTATCACCATGCGTTCCAGGTTGGGGTTATCATATGTCTCAGACAGTAAAAGTATCTAAAATGGCAGTTGAAACCAATTTGTGGCCTTTATATGAAGTTGAAAATGGAGTTTATAAAATAAATTATAAACCCAAAGAAAGAATGGGAATAGAAGAATATTTAAAATTGCAGGCAAGATTCGCTCATCTCTTAAAACCTGAAAATAAAGAGATAGTTGAAAATATACAAAAATTTATTGATTGGCGCTGGGAACAATTACTGAAAAAAGAAGAGATGACAAATAAAAAATAAAATCAATTTAATTATAAAAAATTAATTTTATCTGGAGAATTTCAATGGCAGAAGTATATCCATTTAAAGAAATAGAGGTAAAGTGGCAAAAATATTGGGAAAAAAACAAAATATTTAAATCAACAGGTAAAGGTAAAAAATATTATGTATTAGAGATGTTTCCTTACCCTTCTGGTTATTTACATATGGGGCACGTTAGAGTTTATTGTATAGGCGATGTAATTGCTAATTTTATGCGCATGAAAGGATATGATGTAATTCATCCGATGGGATATGATGCTTTTGGTTTACCTGCTGAAAATGCTGCCATTAAAAATAAAATTCATCCTTCAGAATGGACATATAAAAATATTGATCATGCAAGAGAACAATTCAAAAGATTGGGTATTTCTTATGATTGGGATAGAGAAGTAATAACCTGTGATGAATCATATTATAAATGGAATCAATGGTTTTTTATAAAATTCTATGAAAAAGGTTTGGTGTATAAAAAGGAAACTTCTGTAAACTGGTGCGATTGCTGTAAAACTGTTTTAGCAAATGAACAAGTGCATAATGGTAAATGCTGGAGATGCGATTCTAATGTTATTCAGAAAAATCTGGCACAATGGTATTTTAAAATAACAAACTATGCTCAGGAACTTTTAGACAGACATAAAGAAATTGACTGGCTTGAAAAAGTTAAAATAATGCAAGAAAACTGGATAGGAAAAAGCCAGGGCGTTACAATATTTTTTAAAGAAGAAAAAACAGGAGAAACAATTCCTGTTTTTACAACGAGACCTGATACAATATTTGGCGCAACTTATGTGGTTTTAGCTTCCGAACATCCTTTTGTTAACAAAATTAAAGAGATGATTGATGAAAAAAAACGTGTTGAAATAGAAAAGTTTCAGGAAAAAGTTAAAAAAATAGATAAAACTGTTGAGACACTTTTGCAGATCGAAAAAGAAGGAATTGATACAGGTATCTTTGCAATAAATCCTGTAAATGGAAATAAAGTTCCTATCTGGCTTGCAAATTATGTTTTAATGGATTATGGGACAGGTGCAATTATGGCAGTTCCAACTCATGATTCTCGTGATTTTATCTTTGCCAAAAAATATGGACTTCCAATGATAATAGTTATTCAACCAGAAAAAGAAAAATTAGATTTAGAAAAGATGAATGCTGCTTATGAAGGAAAAGGAATTTTAGTAAATTCAGGTGATTTTAATGGAATTGATAATGAAACAGCAAAAGAAAAAATTTCTAACTGGATGGAAAAAAAAGGAATTGGGGAAAAAACCATTCAATATAAATTAAAGGACTGGCTAATTTCACGTCAGAGATATTGGGGAACTCCAATACCTGTTATTTATTGTGATAGATGTGGAATTGTAATGGAAAAAATTGAAAATTTACCTGTTATTTTACCAAAAGATATTGAGTTTACAGGAAAAGGAAATCCATTAGAAACATCTAATTCATTTATTCATGCAAAATGTCCTAAATGTGGAAAAGATGCAAGGCGTGAAACAGATACAATGGATACTTTTGTTGATTCTTCATGGTATTTTGCAAGATACTGCGATCCAAAAAATAATAAATTGCCATTTGATATTGAAAAAGCAAACAGGGAATTGCCTGTTGATCAGTATGTCGGTGGGGCAGAACATGCTTGCATGCATCTTATTTATGCGCGATTTTTTACTTATATAATGAGAGATTTAAGACTTTTAAATATTAATGAGCCATTTAAAAAATTATTAAATCAGGGTATGGTTATAAAAGATGGCGCTAAAATGTCAAAATCAAAAGGGAATACAGTTAGTCCTGATGACCTTATAAAAAAATATGGCGCAGATACAGCGAGATTATTTATGATATTTGCTGCTCCTCCACAACAAGATTTAGAGTGGTCAGATACAGGAGTAGAAGGCGCATTTAGATTTCTTAATAAAATATGGAAAAAAATAAATTTTTTAAAGGAATATATTAAATCGGTAACTGATGATATTACTTATGATGAATACGATGAAGATAAAAATAAATTAATCAGAAAGGTGCATCAAACTATTAAAAAAGTAACAAATGATATTGAAAAAGAGCAGCAATTCAATACTATGATAGCAGCAATTATGGAACTTTATAATACTTTTTCTGATATTTTATTTGACATTAAAAATCAAATAGAGTTAAAATTAATCAAATTTACCATAAAGAATATGATTTTATTGTTAGCGCCTACTGTTCCGCATTTTGCAGAAGAATTATGGGAATTAATAGGAGAAAAACCAAGTGTTTTAAAACAAAAGTGGCCTGAATATGATAAAAGATTTATAGAAGAAGAAAATATTGAGTTTGTAATTCAGATAAATGGTAAAATCAGAGAAAGAATAAATATAAAAAAAGATTTATCACAAATTGAAGTAGAAAAAATTGCTTTTAATAATAAAAAAATTATAGATTTAATAGCAGAAAAACAAATTATAAAAAAGATATTTGTAAATAATAAACTTTTAAATATTGTTATTAAATAAAAGGAGAAAAAATGAAAAAAATTATACTTTTATTATTTCTAATTATTCTTTTTGCAGGGTGCGGGTTATATAATCCACAACCCAATCTTCCATCTTATATAAGTTCAATTGCCGTTCCGATTTTTATTAATCAAACAGATAAACTTAATATTGAGCAATATGTAACACAAAAAACCATAGAAGAATTTTTGTCAGATGGCAAAGTATCAATACTTGATGAAGTAAAAGCAGATGCTGTTGTTAAATGCACAATTTATAAATATATTTTAACTCCCATTTTATTTGATGTAAATCAGATACCAATGCAATATCGTTTGAGAATTTATGTTTCTTTAATATTTTTTGATAATAAAAATCAGGTTCAACTCTGGGAAGAAAAAGGTATCTGGGAAGAAACAACGTATTATGTAGCAAACAATTTAGGGATGCAGGTAGAAGATGAAGTTATAGCGAGAAACAGAGTTTTAGATCAAATCGCCAAAAGAATAGTTTTGCGTGTAGTTTATGGCAGATAAATTATGAAAAAAAAATTAATATTATTTTTTATATTTTTTATTTTTAATTTTTTAAATGCGGCAAATGATAGTTTTATAATGGGGCATATTACAACATGTACAGGGCTTATAAATAATTATCCTGCAGACAGTGTTAACTGGTTTTACAGAAAATCACATAAAGTTGTCCAATATTTTGCTTATATTTTATTTCCTTTAAAAAAAAATTTTATAAATTTACCTTTTGAAAAAAAATATTTTTTTAAAAATCCTTATGAAATTTATTCAAAAGGATTTACAGATTTTTTTGAAACAGAATTTACATTTGAAAACAGATGGTTATCTCCTTCTGGAAAAGTTTTATGTGAGAAAATAATTAACTGGTCTCTTGATACAAAAGAAAAAAAGTTTGCTATAGAAGGTATTCAATATATACCATATGTATTTGCAAATTATATAGGAATTTCTGAAAAATTTGCAGAAAATGGCCAGAAAGAATTGCCGGCAGAGACCGGACTTTACCATATAAACCTTTATATAAATAGTGAACTAAAATCCATTACTTTTTTTGAAATAAAAGATTAAATAAATTTATGCAATTTATCACTACTGATAAAAATAAATTAGAAAATTATTATTTTATAATTTCAAATGAATTATTTTTTTTGATAGAAATTAAAAATCAGATTTTGCATAAAATTTTTGATGGGAATCCAGATAATTCTGCCATAGTTGTTTTTGATTATAGGGAAAAAGAGGAATTAATAGACATAGATGATATAAAAGGAGAAATAAAAACAGGTTCTTTATTTTCTGAAAAAAAAGTTATTATAATAAAACCAATTGAGGATATAGATAGTAAAACACTGGATAAATTGCTTTCTTTTTTAAACGATATTCCTGAAAATATGTATTTACTTTTTTTAGGTAAGGAATTAAAAAAAATAAGTAATAAAAAAGTAATCCTTCCCAAAAATATAATTCATTTTAACAGTAATGATTCTAAAAATATAAAAAAATATTTTTATGAATATATTAAAAAAAATAAAAAGAATATTGACGACAATACTTTAGATTTAATTTGTAATGAGGCAAATTTTGATCCATTTTTAATCAAAAATGAATTAGATAAAATTACATTTTACATAGCGGATAAAAAAGTAATAGAAATAGAAGATTTTAATGAGGTAAAAGGTATAGAAAAAGAATATGATATATGGGCACTTATAAATGCTATCTGTAATAATGATGAAAAAAAAGCATTTTTTATTCTGGAAAAAATACATGAAAATTTTGAACCAGAATTTATTTTGGGCAGCATTTTTAATAGCATAAAGCGTATTTTTAATGTTATTTATTATATTAGAGTAAAAAATTTTTCAAAAAATGAAATAATTAATAAAATGGGTAAAAACGCATATTATTTGATAAATCAAACAAAAAATTTTGAAGGTGTTACATATGCCGATATAATAGATATTTTAAAAGAAGCAGATTCAAAGATAAAACTTTCTAATAGAAAAGAAATAAAAATAATATTTACAATAATGTTGGAAAAAATATTTGAAAAAATATCTAAAAATAAAACAAAATTATAAGGTTATTTTTTATTAACTGCAAGAGTTATTCGGGATTTATACCTTGCAGCAGTTTGTTTTTTAATAACGCCTTTTTTTACTGCTTTATCTATAATTGAATATGCTTCTGGTAAAAATTTTTTTGCTTCATCTTTTGATAATTTTTTTATTTTTTTTATTGCTGTTTTTACTTCTGATTTTACAGATGCGTTTCTTAATATTCTTTTTTTTATTTTTCTTAAATCTTTTATAGATGCTTTTAAATTTGCCATTTAAAATAAGCCTCCTTTTAAAATTTAGACAATTATAATATAAAAATTTTTTGTGTCAATGTAAAAATTTAAAAAATAATCAAATATCAATTGCATGATGATTGATTTTTTATATTTTACGAAAGAAACGGGATATTTGATGTAAAAGGAAAAGATATAGATTTAAACAAGAAGATTTTTGCATTTTAGCATTACTAACAGCAAGATTTTACTTTAAAATTTTTAAAACATGAAATTATCTTCAACTTTTATCTTTATTTTTCTTTTTTTTTATTTTATAATTATTATATTAAGTCAGATAAAACAATAAATTTGTAAAAATTTTATTTATAGAAAACATTTGAAAGCACTTTTATTGCGAGGAGCCAAATGAGTAGCATAGAAGAGAAAATTATAAAGCAGAAGTTATCATTCGCCTGATTTTAAAATGACAGAGTACTATTAGTTTTTTTGTGATAAAGATAAAAAGTTTATAGAAAAATTAAGTATAGATGTTCTAAAAAATTGTAATAGTTCAGCCACCAAAAGTGGACTTGTAAAAGTGTGGTTAATAGTTAAGAAATACTTGGTGTTGTCATTGCGAGGAAGCCGAAAGAAAAGTTAAGAGAAAAAAATAAGGTCATATGAGGCTTAAGAAAGCAATCTCGCAGTTGAAAGAGTAAGAAAACAAGGCGAAAAGGCGATCGGTAATAAAAGCAAGATTGCTTTGTCAGGCTCATTAAACGAGGGAATAGAAGTCAGAAGTTATCATTTGCCTGACTTCGCAATGACAAAATAAAAAAATTATTTATGAATTAATTTTGTTCTACCAGTGGTTAAACTGTTACAGAAAATTTATATATGGACAAATTTTATTTATCAGTAGATAAACTATTGCTAATAATTTAATATATTAAGTTAAAGGAGTTTTTGTGGCTATAATACTTGATGGAAAAAAAGAAGCAAAAAAAATAAGAATGGAATTAAAAGAAAAAATTTCTGGTTTAAAAGAAAAACCAGGACTTGCTGTTATTATGGTAGGAGATAATCCAGCATCAAAAGTTTATGTAAATAATAAAGAAAAGGACTGTAAAGAAATTGGTTTTTATTCTGAAATACATAAATTGCCTGAAAAGACCACAGAAACAGAAATTATTGATTTAATAGATAAATTAAATAATAATAAAAAAATTCATGGTATAATTGTGCAGTTGCCTTTACCAAAACATTTAAATTCAACTAAAATAACAAACCTTATTTTACCTGAAAAAGATGTTGATGGTTTTACATTTGTCAATCTTGGCAAACTTTTGACAAATACACCAGGTCTTATCGCATGCACACCAAAGGGTTGTATGCATTTTATTAAATTAACAGGTGAATCTATAGAAGGTAAAAATGCAGTTGTTATTGGGAGAAGTAATATCGTTGGTAAACCCATGGCTATTCTTTTAATGCATGCAAATGCAACTGTAACAATATGCCATTCAAAAACAAAAAATTTATCTGAAATTACTTCAAAAGCTGACATTTTAGTTGCAGCAATAGGAAAAGAAAAATTTATAAAATCAGAAATGGTAAAACAAGGAGCAATAGTCATTGATGTTGGTATGAATATTGATAAAAATGGGAAACTTTGTGGTGATGTAGATTTTGAATCTGTTGAAAAAAAAGCATCTTTTATAACTCCTGTTCCTGGTGGCGTAGGTCCTATGACACGGGCAATATTAATGCAAAATACATATGAAGCATTTTTAAATTTTCAAAATATGAAAGGATAATTTAAAATTATGAAACGTATTGCTATTTATGCTGGAACATTTGATCCAATAACAAAAGGACATCTTGATATTATTAAAAGAGCAGCTAAATTATTTGATAAAATAATTGTTGCTGTATCTGAGTCAAAACATAAAAATCCAATTTTTACCCGGGAAGAAAGAGTAGATATGATAAAAAATTCTATAAAAGAAATCAATAATGTTTCTGTAGACTCATATTCAGGATTACTTATGAATTATTTAAAGAAAAAAGGTATTAATACTGTTATCAGGGGAATAAGAGTAATTTCTGACTTTGAGCATGAGTTCCAGTTTGCATTACTAAATAAAAAAATTTATAAAAATATAGATTTTATATATCTTATGCCAGATGAAAAATATCTTTACATTTCATCATCATCTGTAAAAGAAATAGCAAGTTATAGTGGAAATGTGAAAGATTTTGTTAATAATTATGTAGAAAATAAACTAAAATTAAAATTCAAAAAAACTTGACAACTTAATTAATTTTTGATAAATTAAAAGAAAAGGTTAGGAGGATTAGATATGACTAAAATTGAAGTAATAAGTAAAATAGGTGAAAATGTAGCCTTGCCAAAAAAAGATATTGAAAAAGTATTAGACCAGTTTGTAAAAATAACCCAGGATGCTTTAAAACAGGGAGAAAAAGTATCACTAACAGGTTTAGGGTCTTTTTCATCTAGAGAAAGAAAAGCAAGGTTAGCAAGAAATCCTAAAACAGGTGAAAAAGTTCAGGTTCCTGCAAAAAAAATTGTTAAATTTAAACCCGGAAAGGATTTGTTGGAAATTTTGCAATCATCAATACAACAACAATAATAATTTTTATTTAATATAATAATACATATTTTATAAGGCGTGAACAAATAAAATAAATCTTAAGGAGTTTTTTTATGGTTATTAAAAAAAATAAAAAAAAAGATAAGAATTTTGAACTTGAGAAAAAGAAAAGCACCACTAAAAAAGTCAAGACAAAAGAAACACAAACAGTAAAACAAGAAAAAATTACTCAAAAAAGGGGATCAAAAAAGGCAGAAAAAATTATTAAAGAAGAAATCAAACCTTCTGTAACATTAGATGAGAGTAAAATAGAAGCAACTAAATATTATCCACCGCAGATGGATAAAAAAAATGGACAAAAATATGTAAGTTATGAAGAAAAAAAATCTTTACCTGATGAAACTTTAATTAAGCAGAAATATGATGATAATAAAATTGTTTTACTTGTCAGGGATCCTTATTGGTGTTATGCATATTGGGATTTATCAGGAAATTTAATAGAAAATAAAAAGAAAGAAATAAAACCAGGATGGGGAAAATATGATTTAATTTTAAGAATATATGATGTAACAGATATAATATTCAATGGATTTAATGCTCATAAATATCAGGATATAAAAATTTCCATGGATTCTAACAATTGGTATATAAATGTCTGGGAAGCTGGCAGGTCATATATAGTGGATATAGGTTTTAAAACCGAAGATGGACATTTTATATTGCTTGCACGCTCTAATGTTGTAAATACACCGCGTGATAGAGTATCAAACATTACTGATGAAGAATGGATGGTTGTTGATGAAGATTTTGATGAATTATTCAGATTATCGGGCGGTGGAAAATTTGGTTCATCAGAAAGTTTTAGAAGTTTATTAGAAATGAATTTATCATCTGAAAATGTTAGTAGTTTTAGCAGTCCATCTGGTAAACCAGAAGAAAAAAAAGGATTTTTTCTTATTGCTGATACGGAATTAATTGTTTATGGCGCAACTGAAAAAGATGCAAAACTAAAAGTAAGAGGAGAACCTATTAATTTAAATATTGACGGATCTTTTTCGTTGAGATATCATCTCCCCAATACCACCTTAAAAATTCCAATTGAAGCAGAATCATCTGACGGTAAAGATAAAATTACTATAAATATAACCGTTGAAAGGAAAACCGAATAAATAAATTTATGAAAGAACCCCTTGGTTATTTAGCGCTAATATTACATGCACATCTGCCTTATGTTCGGCATCCAGAATATAATGATGCACTGGAAGAATATTGGCTTTTTGAAGCAATAACAGAAACTTATATTCCACTTCTCAATATTTTTAATAAACTCATAGAAGATGGTGTTGATTTTAGAATAACAATGTCATTAACTCCACCATTAATATCAATGCTTAGAGATCCACTGCTGCAGGAAAGATATTCCCGGCATATAAATAAATTAATTGAACTTATAGAAAAAGAAGTCATAAGAACCCAATTTGAACCACATTTTAATAGAATAGCAATAATGTATAGAGAAAAATTCTATAATGCAAGATATGTTTTTGAGGAAAAATATAAAAGGGATATTGTTTCTGGGTTTAAACAGATACAGGATGCTGGTAAATTAGAAATAATTACCTGTGGGGCAACGCATGGTTTTTTACCATTATCATTATATAAAGAATCTACAAATGCCCAGATAAAAATTGCAGTTGACCATTATATTGAAATTTTTGGAAAAAGACCAAAAGGAATTTGGCTTCCTGAATGCGGGTTTAATCCTGGTGACGATGAAATTTTACGAAAATATGGCATCAGATATTTTATAACAGATACTCACGGTATTTTATACGGTAGTCCAAGACCTAAATATGGTATTTTTGCTCCTGTTTATTGCAAATCCCGTGTTGCAGCATTTGGAAGAGATATGGAATCTTCCAAACAGGTATGGAGTGCAAAAGAAGGATATCCGGGTGATTATAATTATAGAGAATTTTATAGAGATATAGGATATGATTTAGATTATGATTATGTAAGACCTTATATACATGAAAGTGGAATTAGAATAAATACCGGAATTAAATATTATAAAATAACAGGGAAAGTAGATCTTGGAAATAAAGCGCCTTATGATTATATTGCCGCCTTAAATAAAACAGCGGAGCATGCTGGTAATTTTATGTTTAATAGAGAAAAACAAGTAGAACACCTTTCAAGATTAATGAAACGTCAACCAATAATTATTGCACCTTATGATGCTGAACTTTTCGGGCACTGGTGGTATGAAGGACCTGATTTTCTTAACTACTTAATAAGAAAAATATTTTATGATCAGCAAACAATTAAATTAATTACTCCTTCTGAATATTTAGAAAAATATCCAAAGAATCAGGTTTTAACACCTTCTTATTCTAGCTGGGGTTATAAAGGTTATGCGGAGTTTTGGCTTTCAGGAGAAAATGATTGGATATATAGACATTTGCATAAAATTTATGAAAAGATGATAGAACTTGCTTATATATTTAAAAACAAACCATTAACACAGGTTCAGGAGAGAATTTTAAAACAGGCAGCAAGAGAAGTTCTTTTAGCGCAAAGCAGTGATTGGGCATTTATTATGAAAACACAGACAATGTATGAATATGCAGCACGTAGAACTGTAAATCATATATTTAGATTTAATAAATTATATGATATGATTAAATCGGGGAATGTTGATGAACAGTATTTAGCGCGTATAGAATGGCAGGATAATATTTTTCCTAATATAGATTGGACAGCATACAATATTTAAAATTTATGGAGATAAAATGCAAACTTTTACAGAAATTAGAGAAATAAATCAAATAAGTTTATCAGATAAAAGTAAAGATGTTAAATATTCTGTTTTTTTAACACCGAATGGTTATGTATCTATTATTAGTAATGATTCTGGAATTATTGAACTTTTTTTACCAGAAGAAAATTATGATTCATCTGTAAATAAAATAAGAAAAAAATATCCAGCAGCAATTGAAAAAAATGATGATGAAATATTAAATAAGACTAAGGAAAAACTTTTATTATATTTTAAAGAAGAATATGTTGATTTTTCTGATATACCTACTGATTTAAGCAAATTTAAAAAATTAACAAAAAAGGTTTTTGAAATAGTAAAAACAATTCCTTATGGAGAAACAAGAACATATAGATGGATAGCAGAACGAATGAATAATATCAAAATAACAAGAGTTATAGGAAAAATCTTACATAGCAATAAAATTCCGATAATTATACCTTGCCATAGAATTATAAAAAGCGACGGAGAAATTGGCGGCTATTTTTTTGGTGTAGAATGGAAAATTCGTCTTTTAAAAATTGAAAAAGTTTTAGAATAATTAAAAAGGAGTTATATGAGAAAAAAAATAAATAAAGGGATGGAAATGCCAGAGCACAAAATAATCGCTGCTTGTTCAGTATGCGGAAAAATATTAAAAGAAAACGAAGAAATAATTAAAGATAATAAATTTTTTTGTAAAAATTGTATATTAATCCCTGAAAAAAAAGAGGAAAATTTTAATTTTATACCACCTAATGGTATTATAAAATTATTTGTTTATCTAATTTCTTTTTTCAACCCTTTAATTGGTTTTTTATTCGGAGCAATTTTTTATCCACAAAAAAGTAAAGAAAATAAAGATTTTGGGAAAAAGTGCTTTATTTTAATGGGAATAGGAATTGCTTTTTATTTAATTATATTTTTTGTATTTACAATCATAAATTTAAGTGTGGGGAATATATCTGATTTTCAATTTAATGAAGGTTATTATTAAAATTTAAAAAAATGTATGAATTAAAAACAGAAGGTATAGTATTAAATAAATATAATCAAAAAGATAATGATGAAGTTATTATTATTTTTACTGAAAAAAAAGGCAAAATATTTGTCAGATCAAAAGGGACAAAAAAAATTTCAAGTAAGCTTAAACCCGCTTTAGAAATTTTTTCATTAAATGACTATTATTTTATAAAAAAAAACGACAAATTAAAATATTTTAGATTAATACAGGGAAATTCAATTAAAATTTTTGAAAATATTCGTAAATCTTTAAATCATATTTTTTTATGTTTCTTATTAGTTCAATTGATAAATAAGTTTTTAGAAACAGAAGATCCGCATTTTGAATTATATAAAATAACAAAAGAGATTTTTGAATTAATTGATAAAAATGCAGTTAATTTAAAAACTGCGGAAGTTTTTTTTAAAATTAAATTATTAAAATACACAGGATTTAATATTAAAGATAATAAAAATGTTCTTAAAAAAGAGAAGTTATCTAATTATTTAAAGGATATTATATTTGAGATAGAAGCAGAAGATTCATTAATAAGAGATTATAATACCGATAATTTGTTTAAAATTGATAATATTCTTAATGATTATATAAAAAGCATTTTAAACGAAGATCTATCATGTTTAAGATTATTAAAATAATTTAATATGAAAGTTTTGGATAAAATTAATATATTTTTTTTAATAATTTTATATGTTTTTAATTCTTGTGTTTCATTGAAAGAATCAAATTCAGATAAACGGGATATAATTGTGCGTTATGCAAAAAATTTTTTAAATAAAAAATATAAGTTTGGTAGTAAGGATCCCCATTATGGTTTTGATTGTTCTGGATTTTCACAGTATGTTTTTAAACAAGTAAATATTAATATACCGAGGAGTGTTCTTAATCAGTATAGAAAATCAAAAAAAATAGATAAAAAAGATTTAGAACCTGGAGATCTTGTTTTTTTTAGGATAAATGGCAACCAAATCAGCCATGTGGGAATATTTATAGGCGATGATAAATTTATTCATTCGCCTTCTTCCGGCAAAACTATACGTATTGATTCGCTTAATAATCCATACTGGAGAAAAGTTTATGCTGGGGGAGGAACATTTTTAAAATGAGAATATTATTTTTTATTTTATTTACTTTACAAACATTTTTATTCGCAGAAGATTTAAAAATTATTTCTACTATTGATGTAAAAAAGGATGTTGAGAATATATTAAAACACGAAAAAATTGTTAAAATTGCTATGAGTTTATTAGGAGAAAAATATTTTTTAGGTGGAGAAAATAGTGATATTGGTTTTGATTGTTCTGGTTTTACACAATATGTTTATAGTCGCGTTAATATAAAAATACCGCGAACAGTAAACGAACAGTTCAATTATGCTATAAAAGTAAGAACAAATATAAAAAAAGGAGATCTTATCTTTTTTTCTATAAAATTAACAGGAATTCCTGACCATGTCGGAATTTATATTGGAAATAATGAATTTATTCATTCGCCATCAGCCGGTAAATATGTTAGAATTGATTCAATTAATAAAAGATATTGGGAAATACGATTTTTAACCTTTGGTAAATTTATTTATTAGAAAAAATAAAATGGATAAAGAAAAAATAAAAAAAAATATTTATATAATAAAAATTTTATCTGCTTTGATATTTGGAATTGTTATTTTTTTTACACTATATAAAAAGCCTGAAATTCCGGAAGATTTAAAAGAAAATTTTATTGAAGCAAACTTAAAAACTTATGGCGGTAATATGGCGGAAAAAGCGTGGGATTTAAAAAAATTTAATAATAACATATATATACTATCTGATACTGAATCTTATGGAATTGGCGGAACTGATATTTATTTATTAAAAACAGATTTTTATGGAAATCTTTTATCTGCGAGGACATCTGGGTATCCGGGAAATGATACTGGTATTTCTATGTTAATTTCAAAAGATAAATTTATATATATTGTTGGTGGAACTGATTATGATGGTACTTCAACTTCTGATATATATGTTTTAAAATGCACACTTGATGGGGAAGTTATATGGCAGAAATCTTATGGTAATGATAATTATGATTTTGCATATAACATTATAGAAGATAATGACAATTTTTTAATTTGTGGTTATACAAGTTCAAATAAAAATAATTCTGATATTTATTTATTAAAAATAGATAAAAATGGAAATATTTTATGGGAGAAAACTTTTGGCGGTCCAAAATGGGATATTTCATATAATATAATAAAAGTAAAAAAAGATTTTTTATTAACTGGTTATACTGATTCTTTTGGAAATGGAAAAACTGATATTTATTTAATAAAAGTTGACAGCAATGGTAATTGTCTCTGGGCAAGGACTTATGGCGGTTTGCGAGATGATATGGGAATCAATTCACTTAATATTAATGATAATGAAATCTTAGTTACAGGAAATTCAAGTTCATTTATTTCTCGTGGTTTTGGTATGGATATTTTATTATTTAAAATTGACTCCACTGGAAATTCTTTGTTGACTAAAATTTTTACTGCAGCACAATTAGAAGTTGGAACAAAATTACTGAAAGATAATAATGATTTTTTATTAGTCGGGACTAAAAAATGTTATGGAATATGTGATTCAAATATTTATGTATTAAAATTTGATAGGAATTTTAATATTATATGGTTTAAAATATTTGCTGGAAAGCGAAATGATTTTGCATCTTCTATTATAAAGATAGATAATAAATATTATATTTCAGGAACAACAACTTCTTTTTATGATATTAAAGGGGATATATTTTTAACCTGTATCAGTAAAGATGGAACCTTTTTATGGTAATTATATGTATAAAATTTACTAAAATTTTGTATGAAATAGATTTTTGATCTTATTGCATTTCAATTTTTTACGGTAGACTTTTTTTTACTATTTTGTTTTACTTCAAAAAGTAATTGTTCAGCCCATAGATTTCCACTTGTAAAAGTTTAGATATTTATAGAAATTTTTGAAGACGTTGTTATTATGAGGAATTTGAATGGTGAGTATTAAAAGAAAATTTAAGGATAATTTGAGTTTGACAATCTTGCAGTTAAAAATCAGAAAAAAAAAGGCATTTAGTAATAAAGTCAAGATTGCTTTGTTATACTCATTTAACGAGGTAATAGTATACAGATGTTATCCATTCGCCTGACATAGTAATAATAAAACCCTATAAGTCTTTGCAATAGCAATTGCGATAATATCTGGTTTAAATGCCAGAAAACTGGCATTTGTGATAAAAATTTGACATATAATTATTTAA